>JACNJX010000040.1 GCA_014382345.1 Alphaproteobacteria bacterium | reverse complement strand
GCGGGACGCCTAGCAACGGGGAACGCCGGACGTCGCGGGCAGGATCGCCGGCGACGCGGTGGGGCCGGATGGGACGTTGGACATCAAGGCCGCCGGCTGCAGCGCCGCGCTCTCGGGCAAGACCAATAACCTGCCCGGTGGCGCCACGGCGGATGTGTCGGTTCAGCTCCGCCATCCCGATCTGGCGCGCCTGCTCAGGAACTTTTCCGGATACCGCGCGACTGGGCCTATCGGCGGATTGGATATGCAGGCAAGGCTGCGCGGCGGGGCCAAAGAGGTCGCCCTGACGGGCCTGACCCTAAAGGCCGGCAAGACGGCTCTTCGTGGCGATGTGGTGGTCGGCCTTGGCGGCGCGCGGCCCAATATCAAGGCCAACCTGACGAGCGGCGCCATCGTGCTGGACCCGTTTCTGCCGGCGAAGAAGACGGCGTCCCTGTTGTGGCCGGGGCTGAAGATCCTTCCCGTCGCCACCCGCAGGCGCGTTGCATCGCGCTGGTCCACCGACGCAATCGACCTTTCTGGCTTAAACAACATCGACGCCAGCATCGTGCTGAAAACCCCGTCCCTGCAATATGACGCCTACAATTTGCAAAACGCCGATCTGGCCGTTGTCCTCGGCAACGGAAAGTTTCGCGCCGACAAGCTGACCGGTGTGTTGTTCGGCGGCGCGCTGAGGGCGACAGCGTCGGCGACGACGACGGCGCGCCCGCGCATCGAAACGGTGATTGCGCTGGAAAACATGAATGTCGGCCAAGCTACCCGCGCCTTTGGCGCCTCGGCGGTGACGGACGGCAGGATGGGTTTCCAGGCCAACCTGGCGACGGCGGGCGGCAGTGTCGCCGGCATGATTGCCGGGCTTAACGGTAACGGGTCGCTTCGCCTCAAGGGCATCGACGCCGGTCAGGGCAAGACCGGCACCATGCTGGCCGGTGCGATGGGACTGGTAACGGCTTTGAACCAGTTCTCCGGGCTGTTCGGCGGCGGCGGAAAATCCGGCGGACTGATGGACGTATCCGGCAGTTTCGCCATCCAGAACGGCCTCGCCTCGTCCCGCGATATGCAGATCGCCTCCAGCCTCGGCAAAGGGGCCGCGGCGGGGACCATCGACTTGCCACGCTGGCGCATCGACGTCAAAGGCAAGGTGAATTTGGGCCAGAACATCCTGACCGCACTACTCTCCAAAGGAACACGACGCGATGTGACGCAAACGGTGCCGTTTGCCGTCTATGGGCCGCTGGATAGCCCCAACATCAAACTGGACACGTCCAAGATCACCGGCGGCGGCCTGCCCATTCCCGGCGCCGACAGGCTGATCAAGAAACTTCCGAAGGGCGTCGGCGGCATATTGCAGGGGATTCTCGGCGGCGGCACGCAACAACAGGGCACTACGGGCACGCAACCGCCGCCGCCGCAAAGCGGCTCCGAGCCGCCCCCGCCGCAGCCGCAACCACAGCAGCAGCGTAAAATCACACCGGAAGATTTGTTGAAGCAAATATTCCGGCGCTAAAGCAAATCCCGAGTGGATGAAATCATCCGCGACGACGCATTTGCGTCAAAAAAACTAACCATTTCGCAGCACGAAGACCCGGATCGCGCTCGACAGGTTGCCGGGCGGGCCGTCTGGTTCGCCCTCTCCCCGTTCACGGTCGATGTCGCCGATGAGCGCGTTGACCGACTGGCCGCGGGCGCGGGCGATGTCTTTCAAGGCGTCCCAGAAGGCGGCTTCCAGAGACACCGACGTGGCGTGGCCGGAGATCATCACCGAACGTTTGGTTATGCGCGTGTCCGCCATACCTTCCCTCACAACAGGTTCTGGGCCAGCATCAGCCCGGCCATGAGAATCAAAATCGCGCCCGAGGCCCGGTTGACCCAGGTGTTGACGGAGGCGTTGGCGAGCCAGCGCCTGAGCGCGTCCGCCGCCAGCGCCATCGGCGCCTGCCACAGTACGTTGATGACGATCAGGATGACGGCCAGCGTGACCAGTTGCTGAGAGACGTCATCGCGCCGGTAATCGACGAAGTTGGGGAACAGCGCCAGGAACAGCAAAATGACCTTGGGGTTTAAAAGATTGCAGAGCGCCGCTTCCCGCAGCGCCCGGCCCCGGACAGTCCTTTGGGCCGTTTTTTGTCCATTATCGCCGGTGTCCAGTTTTAGCCCGCCGCCCCGCCTCAGGCTTTGCAGGCCTATCCAGGCCAGATAGGCCGCGCCGAGGATGGCGATGCCCCGCATCAGCACCGGCGTCGATGCGATGATCAGCGAAATTCCCGCCACCGCCAGCGCCGTGTGCACGATCAGGCCCAACTGCACGCCGCTAACCGCCGCCAGGCCGGGGCCGCGTCCACCGTTGATGGCGTGGCGCAGGATGATCAGCGTGTCCGGTCCTGGCGAGATGATGATCGCTACCGAGGTTGCGATGAAGGCGGCCAGAACCTGGGGTTCGAAGCCAAGCATCCGCCCCGCCCCCTAAAGCCGCCTCAAAAAACCGGCGATGGCCTGGATGGCGCTTTGCCAGTTTTCGGCTTCCGTCAGGCCGGACACCTTGCGGGGCTTGAATCCGTGATCGCCGTCTTCGAGCCAGTGCAGTTGGATGGCCTTGGATAGCGTGTAGCCCTTAACGTCCTCGGCGCTGCCCAGCGTGTCCCGCATACCCTGACAGAACAGCGCCGGCGTCTTGAGGTGCTCCAGGTGCGCCAGCCTGTCCGGGTTCATCGGCTTGCCCGGCCCATGGAAGGGGTAGCCGAGGCAGACCAGCCCGCGAACGCCGGTCTCGTCGGCGACCATGGAGGCGATGCGCCCGCCCATGGACTTGCCGCCGATGACGAGATTTCCAGCGCCCAGTTCCGCGATCACGGCGCGCCAGGTGTCGAGCAGCACCGGCGCCCGGTCGGGCGGCCGTTTCGAGCCGGTCTCGCGCCGCTTGATCATGTAGGGGAATTCAAACCGCGCGACGCGGAACCCTTCTCCGCCCAGCCTTTCGGCGAACTCGGCCATGAAGGGGCTATCCATCGGCGCGCCGGCGCCGTGCGCCAGGGCGATGGTCAAGGCCGCGTCCTTAGGCCCGTCGAAGAGAAGGGTGGGGGGCATGGTCAACCGTTGTGGATCGGCGCGGCGAACTCGGCGAAGAAGTCGTTGCCCTTGTCGTCTACGACGATGAAGACGGGGAAGTCCTTGATCTCGATCTTCCAGATCGCTTCCATGCCCAGTTCCTCGTATTCGACCAGGTCTACCTTGGTGATGCAGTCCTGGGCCAGGCGCGCCGCCGGGCCGCCGATTGAGCCGAGATAAAAGCCGCCGTGTGTCTTGCAGGCGTCGGTGACCTGCTGCGAGCGGTTGCCCTTGGCCAGCATGATCATCGATCCGCCGGCGGCCTGGAACTGATCGACGTAGGAATCCATGCGCCCCGCCGTGGTCGGCCCGAACGAGCCGGACGCCATGCCGTCGGGCGTCTTCGCCGGGCCGGCGTAATAGACGCCGTGGTCCTTGAAGTACTGCGGCAGGTCTTCGCCGGCGTCCAGGCGTTCCTTCAGCTTGGCGTGGGCGATGTCGCGCGCCACGATCAGCGAGCCGGTCAGACTGAGCCGCGTCTTCACCGGGTATTTGGAAAGCTCCGCCAAAACCTCCGGCATCGGGCGGTTGAGGTCGATGGGCACCACGTCGCCGCCGAGATGATCGTCGGTGACGGCGGGAAGGGATTTCGACGGGTCGGCCTCAAGCTGTTCGATAAAGACGCCGTCGGCCGTGATCTTGCCGAGCGCCTGACGGTCGGCGGAGCACGACACGCCGATGCCGACGGGGCAGCTTGCGCCGTGCCGGGGCAGGCGGATAACGCGCACGTCGTGGCAGAAATACTTGCCGCCGAACTGCGCGCCGATGCCGAGGTTCTGCGTCAGCTCGTGGATTTTCGCTTCCCATTCCAGGTCGCGGAAGGCCTGGCCGTATGGGTTGCCCTCGGTCGGCAGGGTGTCGAGGTATTTGCAACTGGCCAGCTTGACGGTTTTCAGGTTGAGCTCCGCGCTGGTGCCGCCGATGACCACGGACAGGTGATAGGGCGGGCACGCCGCGGTGCCGAGCGTGCGGATCTTCTCGTCGAGAAACCGGGTCAGGCTGTCCGGGTTCAACAGCGCCTTGGTTTCCTGGAACAAAAACGTCTTGTTGGCGGAGCCGCCGCCCTTGGCGATGAACAGGAACTTATACGCGTCGCCCTCGTCGGCGTAGAGCTCGATCTGGGCCGGCAGGTTGTTGCCGGTGTTGGTCTCGTTAAACAGGTCCAGTGGCGCGACCTGGCTGTAGCGCAGGTTGGTTTCGGTGAAGGTCTTGAGCACGCCTTCCGACAGCGCCGCCTCGTCGCCGCCGCCGGTCCACACGTTGCCGCCTTTTTTGCCCATAATGATGGCGGTGCCGGTGTCCTGGCACATGGGCAGCACGCCGCCGGCGGCGATATTGGCGTTTTTCAGCAGGTCCAGGGCGACGAAGCGGTCGTTGTCGGACGCTTCCGGGTCGTCGAGGATTTTCGCAAGCTGTTCCAGATGCCCCGGCCGGAGCAGGTGGGAGATGTCCTTGAAGGCTTCGAACGCGAGCAGGGTGAGCGCCTTCGGGTCGACCTTGAGCACGGTGCGGCCCTCGAACTCTGCGGTGGTGACGTAATCGCCGCTCAGCTTGCGCCACGGCGTATCGGCCTCCCCTAAAGAAAACATTTCATGATGGTCGTACTCAGTCATGACTCTGTCCTTTGACTCTGGCCTCGAGCGTAAGGGACCTTAATTTATTTTTTGCGGAAGGAGTCCAGCGCGATAACCTCGCCCGTGCCCTTGGCTATCTTGGCGGGAGCGTCCGTTTCGAGCGCATCACCTGAATCCATATTCATGGCCTCCGGCGTTTCCAGGTCCATATCATCCTCGGCTTCGTTGGGCATTTTCAATTGCAGACCGAAATTCACCGACGGGTCGGCGAAGGAAATCATGGCGTCGAAGGGAATGCGCAGACGCTCGGGCTTGCCGTTGAAGCGCAGCGTCACCCAGACGGCGTCCTCGTTGACGATCAATTCCTCGAACTCGTGCTGCAGCACGATGGTCATTTCGTCCGGGTGCTCCGCCTTCAGGTAGCCGGGCACCTCGACGCCGTCGATATCGGTCATGAAGGTCAGGTAGAAATGGTGTTCGTCGTGCAGGCCGTTTTCCGACGCATATACCAGCGACCGGCGGATGACGCCGCGAAGCGCCTCTTCGATCCAGGTGTCGTAACGGAAAGGGTCAGAATCCATGGAGTATTTCTACCCCGTCCGCCACGGGCTTGAAAGGCAAAACACAAGGCAAAATAGGGTGTGGAAATTAAGTGGGAGGCTTCTGTTGCCAGGCGCCTCCCGAACCCCGCCTAGAACTGCTAAGGCCCTAGGACTTAAGTTTCGGTTCGTCTGACCGCTTACGCAGCGAGACGAGCCTGAGCATAGTTATCATTGGCAACTATTGCTTTGTGGACCGATAACGGTGGTGCCTCACCGAGCAAAAACCTGACCTTTACTACGCACGTCGATCCTGTTTCGCCCCCGCTAATTCCCTCAGCCAATTGGCGAGGGAAGGAATTGGTGGAGGCGCCGGGTACCGCCCCCGGGTCCGTAACGCTTATTCCGTCAGACGTTTATCGCCATAGCCGGCAAGCCGGCATCGCTAATATAGGGGTGGGCAAGGGGTTTGTGCAAGGGACGGGCGGCGGGGGGCTGTTTCCTAGCTCTTTGCGCTTGGCTCCGGGCAGGGTAAAATCGGTGATTCTCAGGTTCCGCCGCTCCCGCCGCCAACAGTTTAAAGGTTCCGATGCAGCAATACCTCGACCTTCTCGGCCACATCCGCGAAACCGGCGTCATCAAGGGCGATCGTACCGGCACCGGCACGCAGAGCGTGTTCGGCTATCAGATGCGCTTCGATCTGGCCCAAGGCTTTCCGCTGCTGACGACCAAGAAACTGCACCTGAAATCGATCATCCACGAACTGCTGTGGTTCCTCGACGGTGACACCAACATCAAGGCGCTGAATGACGCGGGCGTGCGGATCTGGGACGAATGGGCCGACGAAAACGGCGACCTCGGGCCGGTTTACGGCCATCAGTGGCGCTCCTGGCCGGTTCCTGGGCCGACGCCGGACGGCGAAACCGTCGACCAGATTACGGCGGTTGTCGAGGCGATCAAGACCAATCCCGATTCGCGTCGCCACATCGTCAGCGCCTGGAACGTCGCCGATGTCGATCACATGGCCCTGCCGCCGTGCCACTGTCTGTTCCAGTTTTATGTCGCCGATGGCAAGCTGTCGTGCCAGCTCTATCAGAGGAGCGCCGACGTGTTCCTGGGCGTGCCCTTCAACATCGCGTCCTATGCGCTGCTGACGCAGATGGTGGCGCAGGTGACGGGGCTTCAGCCCGGCGAGTTCGTGCACACCTTCGGCGACGCGCATCTCTACGCCAACCATATGGAACAGGCGGACCTGCAACGCGGGCGCCAGCCTTTGGCGCTGCCCCGCATGGTCCTCAACCCGGATGTCGATGATATCTTCGCGTTCCGCTTCGAGGACTTCACGCTCGAAGGCTACGAGGCGCTTCCCCACATCGCCGCCCCGATCGCAGTCTGAAGGACGTTCCATGCGCATATCCCTGATCGTCGCCATGGCGAAAAACCGGGCCATCGGCCTGGACGGCGGCATGCCGTGGCATATTCCGGAAGACCTCAAGTTTTTCAAGGCGGTGACCATGGGACATCCCATCATCATGGGCCGCAAGACGTACCAGTCCATCGGCGCGGCGCTGCCGGGGCGGACCAACATCGTCATCACCCGTAACCAGGCCTTCGAGGCCATGGATGCCGAAATCGCCCATGATCTTGAGGGGGCCCTCAAGAAAGGCATGGCCTTCGAGGAACTGTGGGGCCAGGACGACGTGCCGGAAGAGGTCTTCGTCATCGGCGGCGCGGAAATCTATACCCTGGCGATGGACAAGGCGGACCGCATTTATATGACGGAAGTCCACGACACGCCGCCGGGCGACGCCTTCTTCCCCGACTTCGACAAAGACGAATGGGGCGAGACCGACCGCCAGGACCGCGAGGCCGTGGATGAAGGCCCGGCTTACAGTTTCGTTATTCTCGATCGTAAGAAATAAGGCTCAGGGCTTCCCGCCCTCAAGGCCGGTCGCGGGATTGCCGGAGGGAAGGGCGTCTTCATTGGATTCCTGTACATCTTCAATGACAGCCTCGACCTGCGGCTTCGGCGGCACCAGGAAACAGTCGATGGATATCCACCATTCCCGTTGATGCGGTTTCAGTTTGCTGAGCATCACCTTGCCGTCCTTCACGGTGCTGCCGGCTGGGATGGCGCCCGGAACCATGCCGACGACGATGGTGGAAACGCAGATGGCGTTGTCCTTGAACAGCGCAAACACTTCTCGCCCGTGGCGCGACGTTTCGTTGAAGCGGGCCGTTTCGGGCGTCGCTGCCAACCCCGCCGCCGTCAACGCACCATAGACCTTGTCGTGCATGTCCTTGAGCGAGGCGATGCCGTAGCCTTCCATATGGGCGCCGGTGCCCATGGTCAAAAGGCGGCAGACCTGGCCGTCGACATCCTGGTCGTTTTTCGGGAATTGTACCACCAGCCGCCGGAAGCCGGGGCCGAAGGGCAGATTGCCTTCCAGCGCCAGACGCAGGCGCTGGCAGTCCTGGGCCGGCAGCGGCTTGGCCGTATCCGCCGCCACCTCAGGTGCGCCGAAGGCGGCGATCCCGCCCAGCACCAAAGCCGGGGCGAGGCGCGCCATTGTTTTTCTGATGCCCCCATAAACCATGACACCATGGTAGGCGAAAACGGAGCAACGGTAAGCCAAAAACGTAAACCAAAAAAAACCCCGTTCCGGATGGAACGGGGCCTTTTCGGCGGGAAAATGGTTTCCCGAGGTTACTGAACCACGATCTTCGGCGCCGCAGCGGTCTGTTCGCCCAGCGTTCTTTCGATGCTGTCCCAGACCTTGCCGGCGATGGAACGGTAGGCCTTGGCGTGTTCGCCTTCCGGTTCCGAGACGACGATCGGGTTGCCGCCGTCGGACGTTTCGCGAATGCTCATATGCAGCGGGATTTCGCCGAGGAAATCCATACCCAGCTTGTCGGCTTCGGTCCTTGCGCCGCCGTGGCTGAAGATGTCGGAGCGTTCGCCGCAGTGGGGGCAGGTGAAGTAGCTCATGTTTTCGATCAACCCCAGCACCGGCACGTCCACTTTACGGAACATGTTGAGCCCGCGCCGGGCGTCGAGCAGGGCGATGTCCTGCGGCGTGGAAACGATAATGGCGCCGGTCAGCGGCACCCGTTGCGCCATGGTCAACTGCGCATCGCCGGTGCCCGGCGGCATGTCGATGATCATCACGTCCAGTTCGCCCCAGTTGACGTCGCGCATCATCTGTTCGAGCGCCGACTGCACCATCGGCCCGCGCCAGATCATCGGCGTGTCTTCTTCGACCAGGAAGCCCATGGACATCACCTTGATGCCGAAATTTTCCAGCGCGTCCAGGTTCTTCCCGTCGCTGGATGTCGGTTGTCCGGTAATGCCCATCATGCGGGGCATCGACGGTCCGTAAATGTCGGCGTCCAGCAGGCCCACCTTGTGCCCGGCGGCGGCCAGGCCCAGGGCTACGTTGACGGCGGTCGTGGATTTGCCGACGCCGCCCTTGCCGCTGGCGATCGCAACGATGGACTTGACGCCCGGCAGGATGTCCGGCGCGCCGATTTTCGGCACCGGTCCGCCCGGTCCGCCCATTTCACCGACGCCGGGAGCGGGCGGCGGCGGGGCGTTGCCGGCACGTTCCGCCGTCAATACGACCGTGGCCGAAATCACGCCCTTGAGGTCGTAAACGACCTCTTCCGCCAATTTGCGCATGGGCTCCAGTTCGGCGCCTTTCGCCGGGTCGACTTCGATCGCAAAGGCGACATGCCCGTCCTTGGTCTGCAGACCCTGGACCATGCCGGCGCTGACGATGTCCTTACCGGTTCCCGGTTCGGTCACTTTCGCAAGCGCATCTAAAATTTCTTGTTCGCTGACACCAGCCATCCTTGAAAACTCCGTAACATAGAACAAATTAAAGTAATCCCGGACGCCGCATCGCAGGTCCGGAGCGATTTGATAGCGGGTTGCCTTGTAAGCCACCCGCGTTCGATATAGGAAGTAACGCACGGAACCAAAATTACAAGGTTTCATCTTTTTTTTAGTATTTGAACTTAGGGACGGATCAACATGGCGTGGAATTCACAAGGCGGCGGCCAGGGCCCTTGGGGTGGTGGAAGTGACGGCGGTGGACGTGGCGGCCCAAGCGGCCCGACGCCCCCCGACATCGAGGAAATGCTGCGTCGCGGCCAGGACAGCTTCAAGCGCTTCCTTCCCGGCGGCGCCGGTGGCGCGCGGGGCCTGGTTTTGATCGTTCTGGCCGTTCTCGCGTTGTGGCTGGGCAGCGGGTTTTACCGGGTCCAGCCGGGTGAGCAAGGCGTGGAACTGTTGTTCGGAAAATTCGTCAAGCACACCACACCGGGCCTGAACTACTGGTTCCCGGGGCCCATCGGCGAAGTGCTGAAACCCAATGTGGAGCGCACCAACACCGTTACCGTCGGGTTCCGTGAAGTCGGCCAGGATCGCCGCGGACGCGGTGCGGGACGCGATGTTCCGCAGGAAAGCCTGATGCTGACCGGTGACCAGAACATCATAGATATTGATTTCGTGGTTCAGTGGCGGATCAAGAACGCGGCGGATTTCCTGTTCAACATTCGTGACCCGGAAGGCACCATCAAGATCGCCGCCGAAAGCGCCATGCGCGAAATTATCGGCCAGACCGCGCTGGAGGACGCCACCACCGGCAAGCGCCAGCAGGTCCAGCAGCAATCGCGGGTGCTTTTGCAACAGATTTTGGATGAATACGGCGCCGGTGTTTCCATCGCCGAAATCCAGCTTCAGAAAGCCGACCCGCCGTCGGAGGTCATCGACGCCTTCCATGATGTGCAGCGCGCGCGCCAGGACCAGGAACGGTCCATCAATGAAGCCACGGCCTACAAGAACGATATCGTTCCCAAGGCCAAGGGTAAGGCCCAGACGCTGATCCAGGCGGCCAGCGCGTACAAGGAAAAGATCACCAAGGAAGCCGATGGTGAGGCCCAGCGGTTCCTGTCGGTGTTTAAAACCTACAAAGTGGCCAAGGACGTGACCACGCGCAGGCTGTACCTGGAACGCATGCAACAGGTTCTCAAGGGCGCCGAAAAAGTCATCATCGATAAAGGCGCGGGCGGCACCGGCGTGGTGCCCTATCTGCCGTTACCGGAATTGCAGAAACGCCGGGAAGGAGCCAAAAAATGAATAAAACCGTTTTAGCCATTCTCGGTGTCATTGTGGTCGCCACCGGCGTCTTCGCCTACAGCGGCCTGTTCACCGTGCATCAGACGCAACAGGCCCTGGTCCTGCAGTTCGGCAGCCCGGTTCGGCTGGTTCGCGAACCCGGCCTGGATTTCAAACTTCCCTTTGTTCAGAACGTCGAATATTACGACCGGCGCATTCTTGATCTGGATCCGCCGGTGCAGGAAGTCATCCTGTCCGACCAGAAGCGTATCAATGTCGACGCCTTTGCCCGGTACCGCATCGTCGATGCCCTGGAATTCCGCAAACGCGCCGGCACGGACGCCAACTTCCGCCAGGTCTTCGGCAACCGGCTCAACGCCTCCATTCGCGCCGAAATCGGCAAGATTCATCTGGGCGATATGTTGACCGAAAAACGCGCCCAGGTGATGGATATCATCACCGGGCAAATGAAGGCGCAGGCCGCCGAGTTCGGAACCGCGGTCGTCGATGTGCGCATCGGCCGCACCGACCTGCCCGATGAAACGGCACAATCCGTCTATAACCGCATGCGGTCGGACCGTGTCGCCTATTCGTCGCAACTGCGCGCCGAAGGGGAAGAGCAGAAGCTGAAAATTCAGGCTCTGGCCGACAGGGAACGCACCATCATCATCGCCGAGGCGCAACGGCAATCGGAAATCCTGCGCGGTCAGGGCGAAGGCGAGCGCAACCGGATTCTCGGCAATGCCTTCGGCCAGGACCTCGAATTCTTCGACTTCTACCGCTCCATGGAAGCCTACGGCGAGGCTTTGGGCGAAGGCACGACCATGGTGCTGAGCCCGGATTCTGAGTTCTTCCGGTACTTCGGCACTAAGGATACCAAGAAGAAATAGCATCGCTCCCAGGGGATAAGGGTCATGGACGAGCCGGGCACGATCCTCTGGGCGGCGCTGGGTTTGGCCATCGCCATTGAGGGAATTCTCTATTCCCTGTTCCCGGACGCCATGAAGCGGATGATGGCCCACGTTCAGACCATGCCGTCCGGCGCTATCCGTGGGGCGGGGCTGGCGGCAGCCGTGGCCGGCGTTTTTATCCTGTGGCTGGGGCTTGGGTAATAAGCCAGTGGACTGTCGGGATTTGCCACGGACATGCCCCGGCGTGGCCATTGTTCAACCACATTTACGGGGCATACAATAGTTCAAGTCTCCGTTGATTAGCCGTTGATATGCTTGAAACGGCGCCCGGATGAGATTAAATCGCAGGCAGGCTTTTCCATAGCTGGCCGCTTTTTATAAGGAAACACATTGATCATGACGAATTTCGCTCCCGCGCAGCGTTTTCACAAGAGTTTGACGGTCCCGGCTTTTATAGCCGTTCTGGTGACGGTCCTGATGGCGACGTCCGGCATCTCGTATGCCAAGGGGGCGCCCGAAAGTTTTGCCGACCTGGCCGATGAATTGCTGCCGTCGGTGGTTAATATTTCGACCACCCAGGTGATCGAAGGCCGCAGCGGCATGGAATTCCCGAAATTGCCGCCGGGCTCTCCGTTCGAGGATTTCTTCAAGGAATTCTTCGACCGTAACCAGCCCGAACAGCGCTCCCGCAAGGCGACGTCGCTGGGGTCCGGGTTCATCATCGGCGACGGCACCCATGTCGTGACCAACAACCATGTCATTCAGGACGCCGATGAAATCACCGTTGTTTTGCATGACAACACGCGGCTCAAGGCGGAACTGGTCGGGCGGGATCCGAAAACCGACCTCGCCGTGCTCAAGATCAAACCCGAGAACGGGCTGAAGGGCGTGAAATTCGGCAATTCCGATGTCTCACGCGTCGGCGATTGGGTGATGGCCATCGGCAACCCCTTCGGTCTCGGCGGAACGGTTACCGCAGGCATCATCTCGGCGCGTGGCCGCGACATCAATTCCGGCCCCTATGACGACTTTCTGCAGACCGATGCCTCCATCAACCGGGGCAATTCGGGCGGGCCGATGTTCAACCTGAAGGGCCGCGTTATCGGCATCAACACCGCTATCTTTTCGCCGTCCGGCGGCAGCGTCGGCATCGGCTTCGCCATTCCTTCGTCGGTGGCGGAACCGGTCATCAATCAACTGATCAAACACGGCCAGGTGCGCCGGGGCTGGCTGGGCGTTCATATCCAGGCGGTGTCCGAAGAAATCGCCGAAACCCTGGGCCTTAAGGAAGCTGCCGGCGCCCTTGTCGCCAATGTTATCGCCGACGGCCCGGCGGAAAAAGCGAAGGTCCGCGCCGGTGACGTGATTCTGAAATTCAACAATAAAAAAGTCAGCAAGATGCGCAGCCTGCCCAGGATCGTCGCCGATACGGAAGTCGGAAAATCCGTGCCCATCGAAGTCTGGCGCAACAACGAGATTATCACCCTCAGCGCCATCATCGAGGAACTGGATGATGACGCGGCGAAGACCGCCGCCAGGGGCAAAAAACCGGGCAAGAATGGCAAGGAGACGACCATTAAGGCGCTCGGCCTGACGGTGGCGGCCTTGACGCAACCGCTTCGGGAGAAGTTTTCCCTCGGCAAGGACGCCAAGGGCGTCGTCGTGGTGAAGGTTGATGAAAACGGCCCGGCGGCTGAAAAAGGGATCCGCGCTGGCGATCTGATCGTCGAAATCAGCCAGCAGGAAGCCACCGGTCCCGATGTCATCAAGGAAAAGGTGGCCGAGGCCAAGAAGGCCAAGCGCAAGTCCGTGCTGCTGCTGCTCGAAGGGCAGGGCGGCTTCCGCATTGTCGCCGTCAAGATCGCCAGGAAAAAATAAGCATCGGCCCGATCGCTGGGTGGAAGAACGAACGAAACGCCGCTCCCGGAAACGGGGGCGGCGTTTTTTGTTTTCCGGTGGGACTGGTTAGGAGGCGCGCGTCCAGAAAAACCCTTTCTCAAAGTGAGGGTATGGTGGTTAAACTTAAAAGACGGGAGAAAATGGCCCACAGGGGAACACCATGAACAGCGAAACCAAGTTTCTGTTGCCGGAAGACCGGATTCCGCGCGCCTGGTACAACATCATTTCCGATCTGCCCGAGCCGCCGGCGCCGGTGCTGCATCCGGGAACAGGACAGCCTATCGGGCCCGACGACCTTGCGCCGTTGTTCCCGATGGCATTGATCGGACAGGAAGTCTCAGCCGAGCGGGAAATTGAAATCCCGGAACCGGTCCGCGACGTGTACCGCCTGTGGCGTCCGGCGCCGTTATACCGGGCGCGCCGGCTGGAACAGGTTCTCGATACGCCTGCGCACATTTACTACAAGTATGAGGGCGTGAGCCCGTCGGGAAGCCACAAGCCCAATACGGCCGTGGCCCAGGCTTTCTATAACAAGGAAGAAGGCACCAAACGCCTGGTGACGGAAACCGGAGCCGGACAATGGGGGTCGTCGCTGGCCTTCGCCGGCAACCTGTTCGGCCTGGATATCGATGTTTACATGGTCCGCATCAGCTTCGATCAGAAACCCTACCGCCGCGCCGCCATGGAGACCTATGGCGCCCGGTGTGTCGCCAGCCCCAGTGAAGAGACGGAATCGGGCCGGGCCATTCTGGCCGAAAAGCCGGATTCCACCGGCAGCCTGGGGATTGCCATATCCGAAGCCGTGGAAATCGCGGCGCAGAACGATGACGCGAAATACGCCCTCGGCAGCGTGCTCAACCATGTGCTTCTCCACCAGACTGTTATCGGGCTGGAAGCCATGGAGCAGATGGAGATGGCCGGTGAGGATCCGGATATCGTGATCGGTTGCGCTGGGGGCGGAAGCAATTTCGCCGGTCTGGCTTTTCCTTTTTTGGGGCAACAGCTTCGGGGCGGACGCACCCGTCGTGCCATCGCGGTCGAGCCGATGTCGTGCCCGACCATGACGAAAGGGACCTATGCCTACGATTTCGGGGATACCGCGCACCTGACGCCGCTGGTGAAGATGCACACGCTGGGGTCTGGGTTCGTGCCGCCGGGGTTCCACGCCGGGGGCTTGCGATACCACGGCATGTCCCCGCTGGTCAGCGCCCTGGTCGATTCGGGTTTGGTCGAAGCCCAGGCCTTTCTCCAGACCGAGTGTTTTGCCGCCGGGGTCCAGTTCGCCCGCGCCGAAGGGATTATCCCGGCGCCGGAATCGACCCACGCCGTCAAGGCCGCGATCAATGAGGCCGAGCGCTGCAAGGAGGAAGGGACAAAACGGACCATCCTGTTCAACCTGTCCGGCCATGGACATTTCGACATGCAGGCCTATACGGACTATTTCGCAGGCAAGCTGACAGACCAGCCCCATGATGAATCGGCCATGCGGGAAGCATTGGAAAAATTGCCGGAGGTGGCGGCGGAATAACCCGGTTTCGATCAGGGGCGTGGGGCGGAGAATTCGCTCCGCCGGTAGCCCTGGATGAACAGCGCCGCTGTCAGGTCCGCGTGGTCGATGTGGGCATCCGCAGCGTCCCTGGCGATGGGCTTGCCGCGATAGGCGATGCCCAATCCGGCGCCCCGGATCATCGGCACGTCGTTGGCGCCGTCGCCGATGGCCAGCGTCTCGGATAGCGCAACGCCCCATTTTGCCGACAAGTCCGTCAGGGTTTCCAGTTTCATTTCCGGTCCCAGGACAGGCTCAATCACCCGGCCCGTCAGGCGGCCGTTTTCGATTTCGAAGCGGTTGGCGTGGTGTTCGTCGAACCCGGCCATCTCCGCCACCGGGCCGGTGAAGTTCTCGAATCCGCCGGAAACCAATGCCGTATGCGCGCCGTGTGCCGCCATGGTGCGGACCAGAACGTCCGCGCCCGCGTTCAGTTTTATCCCGGCCAGGGTTTCCTCGAAGATGGAAACGTCCAGCCCTTCCAGCATGGCGACCCGCTCGTGGATGGCTCGGGTGAAGTCGATCTCCCCCAGCATGGAACGTTTGGTAATGGCAGCGATTTCCGGTCCCTTGCCGGCCAACGCCGCCAACTCGTCCAGGGTCTCCGACGAGACGATGGTGGAATCCATGTCGGCGACGAGGATTTTCTTGCGCCGCCCTTCGGCCTTTTGCACGAAACCATCGATGTCCGCGCCGTCGAGGGCGGATTGAATGGCTCCTGTCACGGCTTCTTCTTCGCCTTCGCTGAAGGCAATGTCGCAGGCCTCCCCTTCCGACAGCCAGTCGGGTGGGGTGGGCGTCAGGCCAAGCCCGTCCAGCGCCGCCGCCAGGGCGTCCACAAGGGATGCGATCAGGGCATTTTCCAGGCCGCCTTTGGTGGGCGCGATGAGGGTCAGGACGTTTTTCACGGCCCGACCCTATTTCGCTCCATTGGAGACTACAAGAGTAGATCGAATGGAAGGGGAAAAAGGCCCCGGTTACTCCTCAGGCATACCGGGAACTTTGGGAAGATCGGGGTCCATGTGGGTCCATGGCGGAGCAGAGTCGACGTAGATATCCATTTGTGGCTGGAAGACGCTCGCCTCGTCGAGGCTGGAGGCGCTCACCATCATCATGCCGGCCATGCCGGTGCCGTAGCCGGTGATCGGATCGCCGCACGTGGGGCAGAAGCCGCGCGTCGATGTGTTGCCGCTGTCCGCCTCGACGGTGTATTCGGTGATCTCACCGGTTAACCGAAAGGCGTTCTCGGGGAAAGCCACGGCGGAATTCTTGTCCGTTCCGCTGGCCCGCTGACAGACCGTGCAATAACAATGGCCGGCCAGAATCGGCTCGGCATTGCATTCATACCGGATGGCGCCGCAACGGCAGCCGCCGGTGATTTTATCGCTCATGTCGCTCAACTCCGGAGTGTTTGTGGCTGTTGGCAGGTTATTGGTAAAAGATCGCGCCCGCCAGAGAGATAATGTTGAGGCTGCCTCCGTCAGAGGCGACAATGGGGGATGAGCGACCTGAACCCTGTCCTCCTCATTGCCGGGCCGACCGCCAGCGGCAAATCGGCGCTGGCCATGGACCTGGCCGAGGCCTTCGACGGCGTTGTCATCAATGCCGACAGCATGCAGGTCTACCAGGATTTGCGCCTTCTTACCGCCCGGCCAAGCGCGGACGACGAGCCCCGCGTGCCGCACCGGCTGTTCGGGGTGATGGCGGCGGCGGAATTATGTTCCGTCGGCCATTGGCTGAATATGGCGACAACGGAGATCGAAAGCGCCTGGGGAGGCGGACGCTTGCCGCTGGTCACCGGCGGCACCGGCATGTACGTCAGGGCGCTGACGCAAGGGCTGGCGCACATCCCGGAAATCCCGGACGACATAAATGCAGAGGTCCGCGCCCGCTATGACGAGATCGGCGGCGAGGCGTTCCGCGAAGAACTGGCGAGCGTCGACCCGGATGCCGCCCGGCGGCTGCCCGCCGGCGACAGCCAA
>JACNJX010000086.1 GCA_014382345.1 Alphaproteobacteria bacterium | reverse complement strand
AGCGCGGTGGCGCCGGGCAGCGGCGTGATCAGAATGCCGCCGGTTTCGGTCTGCCACCAGGTATCGACGATGGGGCAACGGCCGTCGCCGACGACGTTGTAATACCACATCCAGGCTTCCGGATTGATCGGCTCGCCCACCGTGCCGAGCAGGCGGATCGATTTTCGGCTGGTCTTTTTCACCGGCTCATCGCCTTCGCGCATCAGCGCGCGCAAGGCCGTAGGCGCGGTGTAGAAGATATTGATGTTGTGCTTGTCGCAGACCTGCCAGAAGCGCGACACGTTCGGATAATTGGGTACGCCTTCGAACATCACCGTTATCGCCCCGTTGGCCAGCGGCCCGTAGACGATGTAGGTGTGTCCGGTGACCCAACCGACGTCGGCGGTGCACCAGTACACCTCGCCGTCCTTGTAATCGAAAATGTATTCATGGGTCATGGAGGCATAGACCATGTAGCCGCCGGTGGTGTGCATCACGCCTTTGGGTTTGCCGGTGGAACCCGACGTATAGAGGATGAACAGCGGGTCTTCGGCGCTCATTTCTTCGGGTTCGCAGTCAGCGGACGCCTCGGACACAGCCTTGTAGTAGCGCACGTCGCGGCCTTCGACCCAGTTGACATCCGCCTTGGTGCGGGTCACCACGAACACGGTCTCGACGCAGGGGCACTGTTCGCAGGCGGCGTCCGTGTTGGCCTTCAACGGGATCGGCTTGCCGGCGCGGAGGCCTTCGTCGGCGGTGATGACGCAATTGGAATCGCAATCATTGATCCGCCCGGCCAGTGCGTCCGGCGAAAAGCCGCCGAACACGACCGAATGAATGGCGCCGATGCGCGCACACGCCAGCATGGCGTAGGCGGCTTCCGGGATCATCGGCATGTAGATGGTGACGACGTCGCCTTTCTTGATGCCGCGCGCCTTCATGGCGTTGGCCAGCTTGCAGACTTCCGTGTGCAGTTCCTTGTAGGTGATGGCCTTATCGTCGTTCGGGTCGTCGCCTTCCCACAGGATGGCGGTCTGATCGCCCCGGGTTTCCAAATGGCGGTCGATACAGTTGGCCGATGCGTTCAGGGTGCCGTCGTAATACCACTGAATGGAAACGTCGGGCGTGTTGAAATTGACGTCCTTGACCTTGGTGTAGGGCTTGATCCAATCGATGCGCTTTCCGTGCTCGCTCCAAAAGCCCTCGTTGTCCTCGACCGAGCGCTTGTACATCTCAAGGTACTGGTCGTTGTTGATATGCGCTGCCGCCGCCACATCGTCGGAAACCGGAAAAAGGGTATCGTCGCTCATGGTGTCATTCTCCCCAGAATGTTCAGGCTCCATCCTCCCTGAACATCTGGGACCGGAGCACCTTATGGATTAGGGGAATTATGGGAAAATCCGGCGTTGACCACAAGGGGGGGAATGATCTTGCGGGCTGGCCGGCTTATTTATTTTCAGTAAGAAAGATGTCTCCGCTACGAACCTCAAAAGCAACGGCTTCCAACCGGTCGCCCATGCACGGCCCGGACACGCAGACGCCGTCCTCGATCTGGAATTTCGCACCGTGGGTGGAGCATTGGATCATGCTTCCGTCTTTGGTCAGGAATTTGCCGGGCTGGAAGTCCAGCGGCATGCCGGTGTGCGGGCAGGCATTTTTATAGACGAACACCGCATCCCCGGTGCGCACCACCATATACAAAAGCCGCCCGTCCGAGGTTTCGGTGAAAAACCCTTCCGAGCCGCCGTCGGGAATGTCCGCGATGGCGCAAAGCGGGGGATTGCTCAAATCGGTCACTCTTTGGGCCCGTCAGTTTTTCGGAAAGACTTTCTTCCAGGGCGTGACGGAGACGCTCTCAAACACGCCCGCCTTGGCATAAGGGTCGCCGTCGGCGAAGGCCTGCGCCGCCTCCAGATCATCGAACTCCATGATCAGGACGCTGCCATTGGGCGCGTTGCCGTCCAGGGTCGGTCCGGCGGCGACGATGCGGCCTTCCTGTCCGGCCAGGTAGTCCAGGTGGTCGGGCCGGTTGGCCTGGCGCAATTTGGGTTGTCCGGGTTTGTCCTTGCAGGTGATGACGAAGTGCATGTGTCGGGGGCTCCTTAAAAGCGGGTTGGGATTTTTACAGATTACCCGCCTTATTTATTACCAGATTGGCGCATCATCAAAAGGGTTTCCTTGAGCATGCCGGCATCCGTCACCGGCAGCGAGCAGAGGGAGCCCCGGCAGACATAGGCCGTTGCCTTGCCGTCCAGTTGTTCCTTGTAGCGCGCCGGGTGGCCTTCGGGCAGCACGGTGCCGGGGCCGATAATGTCGAGCGCCCGGTTGGGCAGGCTGGTCGTCATGACCCGGCGGGCCAGACGGTCGGTTTCGCCGTCGCCCCGCCGGCCGATGACGACGATCTGCAAGGCGGCGTCCAGGGTATCGGCGGCGTTGTACAGTCCGGAAACCTCAAGGGCGGCGTCCCGGGCCGTCCCGCCGACGGCCCGCAGGGCGCGGCTGGCCCGGTCATGGTATTTGCCGTCGCCGTCCAGGTAATAGAGCAGGGCCAGGACCTCGATCATCTTGCCATTGCCCGACGTATTGGGCTGGTCCAGCACCGGTTTCAGGCGCGCCATGGCCGGCCCGGCGTCGGCGTCGGTGGAGAAAAAGCCGCCACCGCCGTTTTCGTCCCAGTGATGCCGGGTGGCGGTCGCAACCCAGATGCGGGCGTGTTCCAGGTAACCACTGTTTCCGGTCGCCTCAAACAGGATCAAGGCGGCGCGGGACATTTCTGCCAGTCCCCGCAAGGTCGCAGGCGCCCCCGGTTTTCCCGTCAGGACGGAATGATGCAGACGGTCCTTGAACGCGCCTTCGGTGGCGGTCAGCGCCTTGTTGGTGGCGTCAAAAGCCTTGCTCGCCGCGATCACCCAATCGCCCCGCGCGAAGGCCATGCCGGCTTCCGTCACGGCGGCAATGGCCATGCCGCTCCAGTCGGCGATGATCTTGTCGTCGCGCCGGGGGCGGTGGCGTTTGGCCCGGTGTCGCTTGAGGACGCCGAGGATTTTGCCCAGGCGTTTGTCGACGTCTTCGGGCGACAGGTCGAAGGCTTTCGCCAGATCGGCCTTGCTCTTGTCGGTGCGATAAAGCGTTCCGGTTTCGCCGTAATCCTCGGCCAAAGTGTTTTCCGGCGCTTCCGTGGCAAAAGCGGCGGCGAACAGGGGGCCGTCCGCGCCCAGCAGGGCAGCGGCCTGATTCATATCCCACAGGTAAAACACGCCCTCCATTTCGTGGCCTTTAGCGTTCAGGCTATCGGCATCCAGGCTGCCGGCGAAGGCGCCGTCGGGCCGGAGCATGTCCGCCAGCAGGAAGCCCACCGTTTGGCGAACGGTTTTCTTCAAATCCGCATCGCCGGTCTCCCGCCAGACCTCGGTCATCAGACGCACCATGCCGGCGTTGACGTCGAGCATCTTTTCGTAATGCGGCACCCGCCACGGACCGTCCACGGCGTAACGGAAAAACCCGCCGCCGACATGATCGTACAGCCCACCCGCCAGCATGTGGGCAAGCGTGCTGCGGACGGCGTCGGCGTATTCTTTTTCGCCGGTGCGGATATGCGCCCGCCACAGCATTTCCAGCGCCGGCAGGTACGGAAATTTCGGCGCTTCCCCGAAGCCGCCGTAAAAGGGGTCGATGTTGAGCAGGAACGTTTTGGCTGCGGCGTTGATGGTTTTTACCGTGATGGTTCCGGGCGTTGTCTTCGACGACTGGCGCAAAAACTGGGCGACGCGCCCGGCGTCCGCCGCGACGCCTTCGGGATCGCCGGTGTAAACGCCGGAGACCTGTTTCAGGGTGTCCTTGAAGGCCGCCATGCCGCGCATTTTGTCCTTGGGAAAATACGTGCCGCCCCAGAACGGCTTGGCGCCGGGGGTCAGAAACATGTTCAGCGGCCAGCCCGTCGGCAGCGACATGGCGTTGGCGGCGGACTGGTAGACGGCGTCGATGTCGGGCCGTTCCTCGCGGTCCAGCAGGATCGGGAAAAACAGGCGGTTGATGACGTCTGCCGTTTCGGGGTCCGAAAAGGCTTCGCGGCGCATGACGTGGCACCAGTGGCACGACGAATACCCGATGGAGAGCAGAATGGGTTTACCGGCGGCTTTGGCCTGGGCCAGGGTCTCCGGGCTCCAGGCCCGCCAGTGCACCGGGTCGGTAGCGTGGAGTTGTAAATACGGGCTGCTTTCCGTGTCGAGAGCATTGCGCTCCGCCGCCGCCTCTCCCGCACCGCCCGTCACCAATAGCAACACAAAGGCCAGCCGCCAGAGTATTCCGGTCATGCGGCGCCCCCGGTTTCCTCCGCAACCGGACGCGACAGCAGATCTTCGATGGTGGTGTCGATGTCTGCGCCGTGGTTGAGAATGGCGTCCACGGCCTTACAGATCGGCATGTCCACGTTCAGGCCCTGGGCCAGTTCGGTGACGGAGGATGCGCTGGAAACGCCTTCGGCGACGGACGAGCGGGCTCCCAGAATATCGCCCAGGGTTTGCCCCTGTCCCAGGCCGTAGCCGAGCGAGAAGTTGCGCGATTGCATGGCGTTGCAGGTCAGCACCAGATCGCCGATGCCGCTGAGTCCCATCAGGGTTTCCGCCTTCGCCCCCTTGGCGTGGCCCAAGCGGACGATCTCGGCCAGTCCACGGGTAATCAGGGCGGCGCGTGCGTTGTCGCCGAGCCCGCGCCCTTCGACGATGCCGCAGCCGATGGCCAACACGTTCTTGACCGCGCCGCCGATCTGCGCGCCGATCAGGTCGTCGGACCAGTAGGCGCGGAAGCGGGGATTGCCCAGGGCGTCGGACAGACGCGCCGCCATGTCCATGTCGTTTGAGGCCAGCGTGACCGCCGCCGGCAGACCGGCCGCGACCTCGGCGGCGAAGGTCGGTCCCGACAGGACGCTGACGGGGGTTCCGGGCAGGACGTCTTCGACCACTTCGCTCATCAGGGCGTGGCTGCCCTGCTCGATGCCCTTGGCGCAAATGACGACGGGAACACCTCCGCTTAAATGATCTTTCAGCCCGCCGATGGCGGCGCGCAGGAACTGCGCCGGGACGACAAGCAACAGGGCATCCGTTCCGACGGCGGCCTCGGTCGCGTCCGCCGTCGCGCGAATCGCCGGGTCGAGCGCCACGCCCGGCAGGAACGGGGTGTTTTCGTGACGTTCGTTGATGGCGGCCACGACGTCGGGCTCGCGGGCCTGAATGACTACGTCGCAGCCGGCCCGGTGGGCGGTCATGGCCAGCGCCGTTCCCCAGGCGCCTGCGCCGATAATGCCGATCCGTTTCATGTTGCCCGTCATCTCAATTTACCATCACAATTTGCCCGGGGGGGCGGCGATGGCCGGCGCCGTCCCCCGGGCGCCGGCGCCGATAATGCCGATCCGTTGCATGTTGCCCGCCATCTCAAGTTACCATCACAATTGATCTGTGCTCATCCCGGGCCTCCACGCCGGCTCCCACCGCCGGCTTGGCGTCCGGGTCCAGCGGCCAGCGCGGACGCGCCTGGAAGTCCATGTCGTCGGCCTCACCCAGCCTGAACCGTTCGATTCCGGCCCAGGCGATCATCGCCGCGTTATCGGTACAAAGATTGGGCGGCGGGGCGATAAATTGAAACCCCTTTTCACTCGAAAGTGACTGCAGCCTTTCGCGGATCACCCGGTTGGCGGCGACGCCGCCGGCGACCACCAGCGGCGGTTCGGGTAGGGCTGATGGCGTATGGTGCAGGCGGAACATCTGCATGGCGTTGGCGACCCGGTCGGCCAGCGCGTCGGCGGCGGCGGCCTGGAAGCCGGCGCACACATCGGCGGCGTTCTGGTCACCGGCCTCTCCCGGCGGCAATTTCTCGACGATCTGGCGGACCTTTGTTTTAAGCCCGGAAAAGGAAAAATCGGCGCCCGCCCGGCCCTTCATGGGGCGGGGCATGTCGAAGCGCCCGGCGTCGCCGCCCGCGGCGATTTGTTCCACCGCCGGGCCGCCGGGAAAGCCGAGCCCCAGCATTTTCGCCGTCTTGTCGAAAGCTTCGCCCAAGGCATCGTCGATGGTGGTGCCGAGCCGTTTGTATCGGCCGACGCCTTCGACAATCAGCAACTGGCAATGACCGCCGGAAACCAGCAGCAACAGATAAGGAAACGCGATGTCGTCGGTCAGCCGCGCCGTCAGGGCATGGCCTTCCAAATGGTTGACGGCGAGGAACGGCAAGTCCCGGACCGTGGCAATGGCCTTGGCGGTCATCTCGTCGCCCAGAAGCCCGCCTCTCAAGTCGGTCCCGGCGCAGGCGGCCCCGGGGCCCAGATCGCCCAGCTCGTCTCTCGTCCCCTGTGTGGCCCGTCCGGGCCGACACCTACGACAGTAGCAACGGGAAAATGACCGCCGAAAACCGGCGGCAAAAGATAAGGAACCGCTATATCGTGGTTCACCCCCGCCGTGAGGGCATGGCCTGCAAAATGTGGGGCGGCGAGGAAGGGCAGTGCCGGGGCCGTGGGGATGGCCTGGGCGGTCATCACGCCGACCAGAACGCCGCCTATCAGGCCGGGCCCGCCGGTGGCGGCGACGGCGTCCAGATCGTCCAGCCCGACGCCCGATTCCCGCATGGCCCGTTCGACCACGCCGTCGACCAGTTCCAGATGCGCGCGCGCCGCGACTTCCGGCACGACGCCGCCGAAGGGACGGTGGTCTTCAATCTGGGAGAGCACCACATTGGACAGAATGCGCCGGTCCTCCGTGACCACGGCAGCGGCGGTTTCGTCGCAACTGGTTTCGATCCCCAAAACAATCATTCTTTTCTTGTCCCTGTCCGGGCTTCACCCGTCCTCGCCTCTTGTAAAACTCTTTTACGTTTACGGCGTCGGACTTTACCCTGTCCACAGCCTCAAACCAACCAAGCGACGACAACGGATTTCAATGACAGATTCTTTTCCCCTTCGTATCGGCACCCGCGGCAGCCCCTTGGCCCTGGCCCAGGCTCATGACGTGCGGGACCGGCTCATTGCCGCCGACCCGGTTCTGGCCGGGGACGGCATGCTGGCCATTGAAATTATCAAGACCACCGGGGACATGGTGCTCGACCGGCCTTTGGCCGATGTCGGCGGCAAGGGCCTGTTTTCCAAAGAAATCGACGAGGCCCTGCTGGATGGCCGCGTCGACCTGGCGGTGCATTCCCTGAAGGACCTGGAAACCTGGATGCCGGACGGCATCGCCCTTACCTGCGTTCTGGAACGGGAAGACCCGCGCGACGTTTTTATTTCCGACAAGGCGGCCAGCCTGGACGATCTTCCGGCGGGCTCCGTTGTCGGCACATCGTCGCTGCGCCGTCAGGCGCAAATCCTGCGCCGCCGCCCCGACCTTAAGGTCGAGACCTTTCGCGGCAATGTGCAGACCCGGATGCGAAAATTAGCCGACGGCGAAGCCGACGCCACTCTGCTGGCGCTGGCCGGACTCCGGCGGCTCGGCATGACGGAGGTGGCGACGGAAATTCTCGACCCCGATGTTTTGCTGCCCGCGGTTGCTCAAGGTGCCGTCGGCGTCACCTGCCGGGCGGGCGACGCCGGAATTGCGGCCCGGTTGGAGGCGCTGAAGCATGAGACGACCTGGCGGCGGGTTTCCGCTGAGAGGGCGATGTTGGCGGCGCTCGACGGGTCGTGCCGGACGCCGATCGGCGGGCTGGCCGAAATCGCCGCCGACGGGACGATGACATTGCGCGGCCTGGTGGCGAAGGCCGACGGCAGCGAAATCTTCGAGACCACGCGGACCGGCGCGGTCGAGGACGCCGGGGAGGCCGAGGCCTTGGGCCGCGATGCCGGCGAGGATCTGCGCCGCCAGGCCGGTCCGGGGTTTCCGGTATAAACGGTTTATGATCCATGCGTTTCCTGATCACCCGCCCCGCCGAAGACGCCGCCCCGCTGGCGGCGGAGCTGACGCTGCGCGGCCATGAGCCAATCACCGATGCGGTGATGACCATCATCGACGTGGCGGATCCGAGTCTGAGTCTGGATGATGTCCAGGCCCTGCTGATCACCAGCGCCAACGGCATCCGGGCCTTTGCCCGCGCGTGGCCGGATTGTTCCCCAGGGGACCATGCCTTAACGGTCTTAGCGGTCGGCGATGCCTCCGGGTGGGCGGCGCGTGCGCTCGGGTTTAATGATGTGCGGATCGCCGGTGGCGACGTGGACACCCTGGCGGCAATGGTCAAAAAAGAGATCGACCCCGCCTCGGGCGCGCTTGTGCACATTGCAGGAACCCACCGCGCAGGCGACCTTTCGGACATGCTCTCTCGTGCGGGGTTTGTGGTGCGACGCCATGTCCTCTACGAAGCCCACGCGGCCGAAGCCCTGGGCCCGAAAAGCGCCGACGCCCTGAAAACCGGCGGGCTCGACGGCGTATTGTTGTATTCGCCGCGCACGGCGGCGTTGTTCGGCCAACTGGTGGCGGATGCCGGGCTGGCCGACCGCTGCCAGGCGGTCACCGCCTTTTGCCTCAGCGCCGCCGTGGCGGACAAGGCCCAGGGCCTGCCTTGGGCCGGGACGGTGGTTGCCGAAACCCCCGATCAGGCGGCGTTGTTGCAGGCCATTGAAGCCGCGTCGCGTTAGGAAAGCCGCCGGATTTTTTTTACGGCTCTGAGCGTTTCCTGCCAATGGGATTCCTGATAGTCTGCGGCGAACATTGGATTTGACATATTTTGCGGGAAAATCATGAGCAAGTCGCCTAAACCCAAAACGAAAACCAAGGCTAAAACCGGGAAAAAGAATCCTGCACCGAAAGCCGTGAAAGCGGCTCCGGACAAGACGGCAAAGGACGGCGGCGCGCCGGTTGACGAAGAGCAAAGCGTTTTATCGCCCCCGCCGCCCCCCCCCCAGACAGCGCCGTCTTCCCAAGGGACGCGAAGCGCCATGGGCGGGGTTTGGCTTGTATTGATCGTGGCCGTGCTGGGCATCGGCGGGGTTGCGAGCTGGCCTTACTGGTCGTCCGCGGTTCGGTCCTACCTTCCGGGCGGCACGGCGCAAGCGCCCACGACTCCTGAGGCCGCTCCTGAGGCCGCCGCGAAACCGGTGGAAATTTCAAACCCGCAACTGGCGGCGGAACGCCGGCAATTGCGGGAGTCCCTGAACCAGTTGATGACGCGCATGGAAACCATCGAAAAGGCGGTTGACGATGTCAAAAAGCTGGCCCAGGCGACGACGTCGCCTTCGGAAAAAATGGCGGACCTTCCCGCATTGAAAAATCTGGCGGGCCGCCTGGAGGCGCTGGAGGAAAACGGGACGGCCATGAAAACCCTGCTGCAGCGTATAGACCGTGTGGAGAAAAATACCGCCGAGCAGGCTCAGGCCAATGCAGAGGTTGAGAAAAAAATCGAGGCGGCCATCGCGGACACCGCAAACATGCCGGCCGCAAGGGAAGGGGATTCGCCGCAAGCCACGGCTGCCCGCGCCCTGGTATTGGCGGTTGCCAATTTGCGTCAGGCGCTGGCGGCGGGGGAACCCTTTGCCGACTCCCTCGATGCCCTGAAGGCGCTGGCCGGCGACAATCCGGAGATCAACACGACGATCGTGCTGCTGTCGAAAAACGCGGCCACGGGCCTTCCCACCGTTGCCGTCCTCGGGCAGCGGTTTTCCGGGATTGCCGGAAAAATCGTTCAGGCCTCGCGAACGCAAGGGGAAAAGGGGTGGCTGGACAGGGTCGGCAACCGGCTGTCCTCGCTGGTTTCCTGGCGGCGTATTGATGGAAAGGGGCAAGGTCAGGGTAAGGGCAATGGCAAGGGCGCCGATATCGACGCCATGGTCGCCGCCACGGAATCCCACCTCAAGGCCGGTGATCTGAAAGCTGCGATCAAGGCGGCGGAAGGGCTTTCCGTCAACGCCAAGGCCGCCGCCGCCGCCGCCTCCTGGCTGTCCGCCGCCAAGGCGCGACTGTCTGCCGGGCGGGCCGCGGCCAGCCTTCAGCTTCATGCCATTTCCCAACTGACGCCGCTTACGCCGGGTAAGGGGTAACCCGGATGATCCGCGCGTTTGCCTTTTTTGCCGTTCTCGGCGCCCTGATCTGGGGCGCCATGATGCTGAGCGATCATCCGGGCGCGGTGTCGCTCGAGTGGGCCGGATACCGTATAGAAACTTCCTTCGCGGTGCTTCTGAGCGCGGTCGCGCTGGTGTCTTTCGCCGTTGCCCTGGTCTACCGGTTCTGGCTGTTTTTGCGCCGCTCGCCCGGTACCATGAAGGAGAGCTGGATCGCGCGCCGGCGCGTGCGCGGCTATCAGGCCCTGACCCGCGGCATGGTGGCGGTCGCCGCCGGTGACGCGGACGAAGCCCATCGCCAGGCCAAACGCGCCGATACCCTGCTGGATGAACCGCCGTTGACCATGCTGGTGTCGGCGCAGGCCGCACAAATGCGGGGCGATGAGGCGGCTGCCGGCAGCTTCTTTGCCGCCATGATGAAGCGCCCGGAAACCGAGTTTCTCGGCCTGCGCGGACTGTTCAATCAAGCCATCAAGCGGGGCGACCAGTTGGAAGCCCTGTCGCTGGCGCGGCGCGCCCACCGGCTGGAGCCGAAAAGCACCTGGGTCGCCGGCAGTTTGTTCGATCTGCAAATCCGTACCGGCCAGTGGCTGGACGCCCGGGTGACCTGCGACGACCTTCGCCGCCGCAAACTGATCGACGCCGCCACGGCGAAACGCCGCATCGCGGTACTGAACTATCAGCTGGGCCTGGATGCCCGAGACGCCGGCGACCTCTCCGCCGCCGAGAGCCATCTGCGCGACGCCAACAAACAGGCCCCCGATTTCATTCCGGCGGTGGTGGATTTGGCGAGACACTGGGTCGATGCCGGCAAGGCCTCCAAGGCGGGACGGATGATCGCGTCCTCCTGGGCCGCAAGCCCCCATCCGGCCATGCTGGAATCCTATTGGACGGCGCTGGGAGCCCTGGATGCCCTGGACCGGGTGCGGGCGGCGAAAAAGCTGACCGCCTCCAATCCCGACCATCCGGAAAGCCTGATGGCGCTGGCGAGGGCGTCTCTGGAAGCCCGGCTGTGGGGGGAGGCGCGGCAATCTCTGGACACGGCGATTGCGCTTGCGTCTGAGCCGCCGGGCCGGGTCTGCCGCTTGATGGCGGCCTTGGAAGAAAGCGAAAATCCGGACACCGGTCGCGCCCGGGAATGGCTGGTGCGCGCATCCACCGCCAGTGCCGATCCGGTCTGGGTCTGCGATCATTGCGGCAATGGCGTCGCCGACTGGTCGGTGACGTGCGGCAAGTGCGGCGAATTCGACAGCTTTTACTGGCGTCCGCCGCCCAGCATCGCCGGGCTGATGGAGCCCCACCACGGCAACGATGCAGACGATGACGCGGATGATGCCACGGATAAAAACAGGGACCGCCCGGCCAGCCTGATTGACGCCGGGGGCGCCGCTATTCTGCCAGCCGGAGGCTCCGGGGCCGGTTGACTCAAGAACGCACCCTTTCTCCGGTTCGGACCTACCGGGACTTCGCCGCCGGGCAATCGGTGTTGGCGCGGACCAGGGAACTGGCGCGCGACGCGGCGATCCGCACCCTCGCTGCCGGGCGGTCGCCGGAAAAGGAAACCGGAATCCGGTTCCCCTATTACCACCACGTATTCGACGACGAACGCGACGGCTTCGCCCGGCAACTGAACTATATGGCGTCGCTGGGCGATTTCATTTCCATGGATGATGCGGTGGCGATGCTGACCGGCGGCGAGCCAATCGACGGGCGCTATTTCTGCATCACCTTCGACGACGGCTTCAAGAACTGGGCCACCAATGCGGTGCCTGTGTTGCTCGACGCCGGGGCCATGGCGGCGTTTTTCGTCGTCACCGGTTTTATCGGAACCTCCGTCGAGGACGACCGGGATGCGCTGCTTGGCTTTTACGAACAGGGCGATGTGTTGATGGAGTTTCTCGACTGGGACGACTGCCGCTCGATGGCGGAGGCCGGCATGACGATCGGCTCGCACACCATCAACCATGTGCATCTGCTGGCGCTGGACGACGGCGCGGCGGAGGCGGAGTTGAAGGGCTCGAAAGAAAGAATCGAAGCCGAGCTTGGCCGGCCGTGCGATCATTTCTGCTGCCCCTTCGGGCGCGAAGGCATCGACTACGCCGTGCCCCGCCATCCGGAGATGGCGGAACGGGCCGGGTATAAATCGTTCCTGACGGGCCGGCGCGGGGCCATGGGCCGGGGCGGTTCCCCGTACAGGATCCGCCGCGATCACCTGCTGGCCGGCTGGGGCGATTATCAATTGAAATATTTCTTTTCGTCATGACGGAGCCAACACAAGCCAGCCTGCGCGCCGCCACACTTGGCGATGCCATGGCGATCACCGAATTCCTGACCCGGTTGGGTTTGGTCATGCCCGACGGTGAAGACGCCATTCGCGCCCACTGGGATGCCCTGTGGCGAAGCAACCCGGCCCTCAAACATCACGGCGACGATCCGGCACTGGGCTGGGTACTAGACGACAAGGGCCATATCGCCGGTTTTTTCGGCAACATCCCGCAGGTGTCCTACTTCAACGGAAAACCGGTGGTTATTTCCAGCGCCCGGGCGTGGGCCGTGGACAAGCCCTACCGCAGCCAGACACGCCAGTTGTGCGAGGCCTTCTTCGGACAGACGGGCGCGGACGTGGTGCTGATTTCGTCGGCCAACGCACCGGCTGGGAAACGCTGCCTGGAATTCGGCGGTTCCGCCATGCCGCAGCCCGGCTACGGAGAAATCCTCTACTGGGTGCTCGACGCCGGTGGGTTCCTGCGGGCGGGCCTGAAGAAAAAGGGTTACGGCGGGTTTGCGGCTTTTTGGGGCGGGCTGCTGGGCGCTGTGGTGTTGAATGCGCGCATGCGCCTCGGCGGACAGCGGCCGTTCGCGCCGCTGGACGGAATCACCATCAAAACCCTCGATGAAATAGACGAAAGCTTCGATGCCCTGTGGCAACGCAAGCTTGATGAGACCCCGGGCCGCCTGCTGGCATGCCGGGACGCGGAGACGCTGCGCTGGTATTTCGGGCTCAGCCAGTCTTCGGCGGACACCCGTGTCATCTGCCTGGAACGGGATGGCCGTCTGGATGGCTATGCTGTGGTGGTGCGCGAGGACGCTCCGGCTATCGGCCTGCGGCGGCTCAAGATCGCGGATTTGTTTATCGCCGGCGACGACCTTGCGGCGGCGGACGCCCTGCTGACGGCGGCGTACGAATACGGCCTCGCCAAGCGCTGCCATGTTCTTGAGGTTATCGGTCTGGCCGACCCCCTGCGCAACCGGGCGCTCCATCACAAACCGTTCCTGCGCCCGATGGCGGTGTTTCCGTTCTATTTTAAAGCGCTGAAGGCGGAACTGGTTGAGCCGTTGGCGTCGGCCGATGGCTGGTCCGTGACGGCTTACGACGGCGATACCGCCTTGTTGTGATCAGGTGATTTTTTGGCGCGCGGTGGCGGAGACGAATTCGCTGACGATGACCACCAGCAGGACGGCGATCAGCATGACCGCGACTTCGGGCCAGCGGAACAGGTTGATGGAAGAATAAAGCTCAATCCCGATACCGCCGGCGCCGACAAATCCGAGCACCGTCGATTCCCGGATATTGATATCCCAACGGTAAATCGTCGTGCCGTAGATCACCGGCATCACCTGCGGCAGGACGCCGATCAACAGGACTTTCAAGCGCGACGCCCCGGTCGCCTCGATGGCTTCGATGGTGCCTTCATCCACTTCCTCGATGGCTTCCGCGATCAGCTTGCCCATGAAGCCGATGGACCGGAACGCGATGGCCCAGATCCCGGCCATGGCGCCGGGGCCGAAGATGGCGACGAACACCAGCGCCCAGACGATGGTGTTGATGGAGCGCGATGAGACCAGGAAAAACCGTCCGATAAACCAGGTCAGCCAATTGGGCGTGGTGTTGCGGGCCGACAGAAAGGCCAGCGGAATAGCGATGGCAAAGGAGACGATGGTGCCCAGCGTGGCGATATGAATGGTTTCCAGCAGGGGATCGAGGATTTGTCCGGTGTGTCCCCAATCGGGCGGGAACATGCGGGTCAGCAGATCACCAGCCTGGATATGGGCATCCAAAAAATATTCCCAGGTGATATCCAGATTGCGCAGCGACCAGATGGCGGTGAACACGATGAGCATCAGCCACAGCGTGCGGACGACGCTCTCGGCCGGCGAAAAGCGCCGCCAGATATCGGGATAGCTGCCGGAGGATTGTGCCCCTGTGTTCATCGAAGCCGGCTCCGCACCCAGGTCGAGAACACCTCGCCGATGAAGACAAGCGCGATAATGGTCAGCAGGATGGCGAGCGAGAAATCGTAATCATAGCGTTTGAAGGTGGCCGACAGCGTCATGCCGATGCCGCCCGCGCCGACGATGCCGACGACGGTGGAATGGCGGATGTTGGCGTCGAGCCGGTAAATGCAGACGCCGAGATAGCGGGGAAGAATTTGCGGCTGCACGGCGTACAACAGGAGTTTCGGAAAACTGGCGCCGGTCGCGCGCACGGCCTCGACCTGGCCCATGTTCATGTTTTCGATGTCTTCGGCGATCATCTTGGAAATGAAGCTGACCGAGGCGACGATCAGCGTCAGCAACCCGGCCAGCGGCCCGAAACCGACGATCTTGACGAAAAAGATGGCGATGATGACTTCGTGAAAGGTGCGGCTGAGCACGATCAGGCTGCGCGCCACCAGATACACCGGGCGGGGCGCCAGATTGGATGCCGCCGCCAAGCCCAGGGTAATGGCCAGGATCATGCCGATGAAGCTGGCGGCGAAGGCCATCTGCAGGCTTTCCAGGACGCCCTTGATCAGCAGTTCGGAGCGGCTGAAGTCGGGCGGGAACATGCGCGCCAGCATGTCGCCGGCCCGGGGCAGGCCCTGGGCGGTTCGGGCCCAGTCGATATTGAGGGTTCCCGTCGACCAGACCAGATAGGCGGCCAATGCGAACCAGAACCCGTAGCGCGCGGCCGGGTGGGTAAAAAACACCGGCGGGCGGCTCCAGGTCGTGCGGTCCAATGCCGTGGTTGCCGTTGTCGGGGTCGGGCTCATTCAGCGACGGCTCCGTTGCGGACAATGTCGCGGGGCGCCGGTTTGGATTTTTCCACCGGGGCTTCGGTGTCTCCGTTCTCGTCCCCGTTATCATCGTCATCGACCTTGCGGATGGTGGCGCTCCAGTCTTCCTCGCCGTAAATGTCGTTGAGGACTTCCGGCGACAGGCCTTCCGGCGTTCCGTCGAATACCTGCGTCCCGTCGCTGAGCGCGATGACGCGGTCGGCGCTGGCCTGGGCCAGGGCGACGTCGTGAATGTTGACCAGCGCCGGCGTGCCCCGTTCGTGGGCCAGTTCGTAAATCAGACGCATGATCTGGCGGGACGTTTTCGGATCGAGCGACGCCGTCGGCTCGTCGACCAGCAAAAGTTTGGGTTTCTGCATCAGGGCGCGGGCGATGCCGACGCGCTGGCGCTGGCCGCCGGAGAGGGCGTCGGCGCGGTCATCGTGACGGCCCTTGAGGCCGACCCTGTCCAGCAGTTCAAACGCGGCGGAAACGTCTTCGGACGGGTAGTTGCGGCGGAAGGCCTGCCACAGGCTGACAGATCCCAGCCGCCCGGACAGCACGTTCTCCATCACCGTCAGGCGTTCCACCAGGTTGTATTCCTGAAAAATCATGCCGATGTGGCTTCGCGCCCGGCGCAGGGCTCGGCGCGAAAGCGTGGTCAGTTCTTCCCCGTCCAGCCGGACGGAGCCCGACGTCGGTTCGACCAGGCGGTTGATGCAGCGGATTAGCGTGGACTTGCCGGCCCCCGAGGACCCGATCACGGCGACGACCTGTGGTTCCGAAACGGTAAGGGAAATTCCGTCGAGCGCTCGAAGCCCGCCCGGGTACTCTTTCACGAGGTCGGAGATTTTCAGCATCGGAACGAAGAGTCCTCCCTGTGGCGGCAAACCGCCGCCGCCCCTATGGGGACGGCGGCGTCACCAAAGATGGTGTGATTGAAGTCCGGCTTTACTTCTTTTTCTTCTTTTTCTTTTTGACCTTCAGGCCCTTCAGGGCTTCATCCGTATAGACGGTGCCGTTTGTCTTCTGAATGGTCCGGATATCGATCCAGTGTTCCTTGTAGGTAATCGGGATGAAACGGTCCGACTTCTTGCCGAATTCCTTCTTCAAGGCCGTTCCGGTCCAGTCGAAGGACAAAAAGGCGTCCTTGATCTGCGCCTGCAGGTCCGGGGCCAGGTTATGAGCATAGCCGTACGACGTGGTCGGGAAATTCTTGGATTCCCATATAATACGCAGATCGTCTTTCTTGACGACGCCCTTATCGACCATGCGGTCGAGCACGCTGGACGCGATGGGCGCTGCCTCATAGTCCTTGTTGGCGACACCCATGATGGAATTGTCGTGCTTGCCGGAGTACGTCACCTTGTAGTCCTTGTCGGGGACGATACCCATGGACTTGAACAGCGCGCGCGGCGCCTGGTTGCCCGAATTGGACGACGGCGTCACGTGGGCGACCTTGCGGCCCTTGAGGTCGGAGACTTTCTGGATGTCGGTCGATTTGTGGGTGATCAGCTGCAGTTTGTAACCGAAGCGGCCGTCGGCCTTGCCCATGATGGCAATCGGCACATAGCCCGCCAGATTGACGCCGAACACCGTCGGCCCGGTGGAAATGCCGGCGACGTGCAGGCGGCCGGACCGCATGGCCTCGACCTGGGCGGCATAGGAATCGGCGCCGTACCATTTGACCTT
>JACNJX010000033.1 GCA_014382345.1 Alphaproteobacteria bacterium | reverse complement strand
TGGCTGCGGTTCCGGCAGTCGTCTCTATCAGGAATACAAGGAGGCCCATGCTGTCGTTCCGCTGTTTCGCCGGCGTGGCGTGGGTTTGGGGCGGGTTATTTGCGAGGATTAATCGAGAAGCACGGCGGAAAATGCATCTCTTGCCTTCGAGCTGGTAAAGCCGAAAAAGGGCGAAACGTGGTTACTGATTACTTCGGCGTTTCACATGCCGAGGACCGTCGGCAGTTTCCGAAAAGCGGGATGGCAGGTGACGCCATATCCCGTGGATTTTAAAACCCGTAAAACCCAGAAATTTCCCCTGCATTTCAATCTGGGCGGGGGGGTCGGCTCCCTTGGTGGCGCCATTCATGAATATCTCGGGCTCTTGTCCTATTGGATGAGCGGAAAAACCGATGAATTGTTTCCGGGGCCGCGTCAGGTCATGAACTAGGAATGCGTGAGGGCTTGCCGTTCCAATTTCTGCGTGTCAGAAGAATGACAGACATGTTCATACCTAAGCCTGTTTCCAGACTCTTGTATTCCGCGGCCGTCTTTTGCCTGTTTGCGGTTTTTACGCATGTCCCGGCGACAGCGGCTGAGCCGGCTGAACCTTTTTCAGGATGGCTTGAAAAACTTCGCCTGGAAGCCGTGGGGCAGGGCATTTCCCCTGAATTTCTCGACCTTGCCCTGACCGGATTGAAACCCATCAAGCGGGTCGTCGAACTGGACCGGCGCCAGCCGGAATTCACCCTGACGTTCTGGCGCTATCTGAACAACGCCATTAACGACAAACGGATCCGGCGGGGTCAGGAAATGCTGGCCCGGCACGGCAAACTGCTAAAGAAAATAGAGGGCAAATACGGGGTTCCGCCCCGGTTTATTGCCGCTTTCTGGGGGCTGGAAACGAATTACGGACAATATACCGGCGTTTTCCCGGTGATTGGTGCTGTCGCAACTCTGGCCCACGATGGCAGGCGCGGCTCGTTTTTTCGGAGCCAGCTTATGGCCGCCCTGAAAATTATGAGCCGGGGAGACGTGAATCATCGCGTCAAGGGGTCCTGGGCCGGTGCGATGGGGAATTTTCAGTTCATTCCCACCACCTATAAGGATTTCGCCGTGGACGGGGATGGCGACGGCAAGCGCGACATGTGGAACAGCTATCCCGACATGTTTGCGTCTGCCGCCAACTATCTGTCCCGGTCGGGCTGGCGGCGCGGCTGGACATGGGGGCGGGAAGTCCGCTTGCCGAAGGGATTTAAACTGGAACTGACGGGACTTGGCGTCCGCAAGCCCTTATCCAGTTGGCGGGCGCTCGGGGTCCAGCGCATGGACGGCAAAAGCCTTCCTGATTTGGCCGAGGAGGCGTCCATCGTCCTGCCGGCGGGATACAACGGGCCCGCGTTTCTGGTGTACAAGAATTTCCGCACCATTTTGACCTGGAACCGGTCCATTCTTTATGCCGTCGCGGTTGGGCATCTGGCCGACCGGCTGGTCGGCGCGCCTCCGTTTAAAAGCAAACGCCCGAGCGTCGAAGTTCCGTTGTCCAGAAACGATATCAAGGACATGCAACGCCTGTTAACGGCGCGGGGATTTGACACGGGCGGCTCGGACGGTGTCGCCGGCCCGCAAACCCGAAGCGCCATCCGGGCGTATCAAAAGAAATCCCTGTTGCCCGCCGACGGATATCCGAACATGGGGCTTCTGGAAAGGCTCCGGATCAAGACCCGTTAAACGGTTCCAAGGCACAAAATAACGGGAATTGCGTTTCCATCTGATACAAGATATTGATTACTGTATTGGACGTTTTTAAGTTGGTGGGCGAGTTGGGGATCCTGAAAAAAGATGCGCGGAACGGATGGGGTTGGCTTTTTCCAGTCCTGATTGCTGTTGTTCTCTCGGGTTGTTCAGAGACCCGTTTTCTTATCCACACGGCAAAGCGGGTGTCGGGTTCGGCTGACGAATCCCAATCCCCCAATTACAAGGTCGGCGATCCGTATCAAATTCAGGGCGTCTGGTATTACCCGGCCGAAGACTACGATTACGAGGAAACCGGGATCGCGTCCTGGTACGGGGCGCAATTCCATGGCCGCCGCACGGCGAACGGCGAAACCTACGACATGAACGCCCTGACGGCGGCGCACCGGACCTTGCCGATGCCGAGTTATGTGCGCGTGACCAATCTTCAAAACGGACGCAGCCTGATCCTCAAGGTCAATGACCGGGGGCCGTTCGCCCGCAATCGCATTATCGATATTTCCCGCCGGGGATCGCAGTTGCTTGGGTTCCAAAACGCCGGTACGGCAAGGGTCAGGGTCCAGATCATGGCCGATAAAAGCCGCGCCCTTGCGGTGCGCGTCAAAGGCCGCACCCAACTGGCCCAGGCCGGTTCGCCGATCACCGTGGACCGGCTTCCAAAACCCAATGTTTCAACGGAATCCCTGGCCCTGCCGCCCGGCGGCAAGACCGCACCGGAACAGGCCCGCCAACAGCAGGCGGTTCCCCCAAAACCGGAATCCCAACCGCGCCGCGTCGCCTCCAATACACTCCAGGCCACGCCGGGCGATAGCAATGTGGTCACCATCCAGCCGGTCCGAAAAACCAATCTGTTTATTCAGGCCGGCGCTTTCGGGCGCTTTGATAACGCCAACCGGGTTCGGGCCCGGTTAACGGCGATCGGGCCGGTTAAGGTTTCCTCGGTCCTGGTCAAGGGCCGGGACCTTTTTCGGGTTCGTGTCGGGCCACTGGACGACGTCACCGACGCCGACAGGATGTTGGAGGCCGTCACGCGGGCCGGGTACCCGAACGCACGGATCATTGTTGATTAGGTTGTGACCAATTCATCCCGGAGAGCCGGTCTTGCTGTCGCCACAATCCGGTGTTACCAACGCAGGAGCGTTTAACCGGGAAGAATCTGCATGAAAACGACGACCCGAGCTTTCCTTAAAAACCTGCGTTCCGGCCCGCATACCTGTTTGAGGCCGGGGGCTCTGTTGTTCGGACTTTTCGTCTTGTTCCTGGCCATGAGCTTTCCAGCGCAAGCCGTTACGACCATTGCCGATTACACCATTCTGCTGGATGTAGCCACGGGCCGGGTTCTGTTTAACAAGGACGCCGATGAGCCGATGCAGCCGGCGTCCATGAGCAAGATGATGACCGTCTACGTCCTGTTTGAAAGACTGCGGGACGGTAGCCTGACCCTGGATGACACCTTTGTCGTCAGCGAAAACGCCTGGCGTAAGGGGGGTGCGAAAAGCGGCAGTTCCACCATGTTCCTGGAACCGGGAAAACGCGTCCGGGTGGAGGACCTGATCCGGGGGATCATCGTACAGTCCGGCAACGACGCGTGTATCGTCGTGGCCGAGGGGCTGGCCAGCAGTGAGCAGGCCTTTGCCGAGGATATGACCGCCCGGGCGCGGGAAATGGGCCTGACAAATACCGTGTTCAAAAACTCCACGGGCTGGCCAGTGCCGGGCCACACGTCGACGGCCAGGGATCTGGCCTTGCTGGCGGAACGTACCATCCGGGATTTTCCCGAATATTACGCCTACTACAGTGAAAAGGAATTTACCTACAACACCATTCGTCAGACCAACCGGAACCCGCTTTTATATCTGAACATTTCAGCCGACGGTCTGAAAACCGGTCATACCCTGGAATCGGGATACGGCCTGACCGCTTCGGCGAAGAAGGGAGACCGCCGCCTGATTCTGGTCATAAACGGTCTGCCGTCGAAAAAGAAACGCCGCACCGAACCCGAAAGGCTATTGGCCTGGGGTTTCAGGGAATTCAATAACTACAAACTGTTCAGCGCCGGAGAAAAAGTCACGGATGCCGATGTCTGGCTGGGGCAGCAGCCGACGGTGGGTTTGGTGGTCGAAAAGGACATGCTCTTGACCCTTCCGCGCAAGGCGCGCCGGAAAATGAAGGTCAGCGTGCGTTTTCAGAACCCCGTTCCCGCCCCTGTTGCCAAGGGCGATAAGCTGGCGACACTGGTCGTGGCCGCGCCGGGTGAGGAAACCATCGAAATTTCCCTTGTTGCCGCCGGCGATGTTTCCAGGCTTGGCCTTATTGGCCGCCTGGGTACGGCCCTGAAAGGGATTCTCTGGGGCGAAACCCGGTGAGCGGGGGGGCGGGCCCGCAATCCGCCGGAAAGTTTATCACCCTGGAAGGCGGTGAGGGGGCCGGTAAGTCGACCCAGATACGCCTGTTGTCCAACGCCTTGGAACGGGCCGGGCAGGAGGCCGTGACCACCCGCGAACCCGGCGGCGCGCCGGGGGCTGAAATCATCCGAAGCCTTCTCGTCGAAGGGGCCGTGGACCGCTGGCAGCCGATGACCGAAGCGCTGCTTCATTTCGCCGCCCGAGTGGAGCACGTCCAGGCCACCATAATGCCGGCCCTGGCGGCCGGCCGGTGGGTGATCTCCGACAGATTCTCCGATTCCACCGTGGCCTATCAAGGCTACGGCCATGACCTCGGTCAGTCGGACATGGCGGCTCTGCACAAACTGGTACTAGGCGAATTCCAACCCGATTTGACGGTTATCCTCGATATCCCGGTGGAGGACGGCCTCGCCCGCGCCGGCCACCGGGAAACCGCGGAAGGGGAAGGGGAGGACCGTTACGAACGAATGGGTAACGATTTTCACAGCCGTCTCCGGGATGGGTTTTTGGATATTGCGCGCCGCAATCCGGAACGATGCGCCGTGCTCGATGCGGCTGGGACCCCGGAAAAGGTTCACGCAGAGATTTTGGATCTGGTTGAAATACGCCTCGGAAGGGTCCTGACGTGAGCGGCGCATCGGATGATAGCGGCGAAATTCCGGCGCCCCGGGAAAACCCCGATTTGCATGGCCATGACGGCGCCGAACATCTGCTCCGGGACTCGTTTGACGCCGGACGTCTGGCCCACGCCTGGCTGATTTCCGGCCCGGAAGGTATCGGCAAGGCGACCTTGGCCTACCGCTTTGCCCGCTATGTGCTGTCAGGCGGCAATGCGGCGCCGGAAGCAGAGGCGTCTGCTGGCGCCGGCCTTTTCGGTGATGACCTGTTGCCGGCGGATATCCCGGACAGTCAGGAAGAGCAGGGGCCGTTGTACGTTCCGCCCCACCATCCGGTGTTCAAGCGGGTTGCCAGTGGCGGCCATTCCGATCTGATGAGCGTCGAGCGCACCGTCAATGAAAAGACCGGCAAACTGAGAACAGAGATCGTCGTCGATGATATTCGTCTGGTCGGAAATTTCTTCCATCACACCGCTGGCGAGGGTGGCTGGCGGGTTGTTGTCATTGATTGCGCCGACGAGATGAACGTCAACGCCGCCAATGCGGTGCTGAAGGTTCTGGAAGAACCGCCGGCAAAAGCCTTGCTGCTTCTTGTTAGCCACAATCCGGGGCGTTTGCTGCCTACTATCCGTTCGCGCTGCCGGAAACTGGCGTTGCAGCCCCTAGGCGTTGATAGCGTGGCCGCTTTGCTCGGACACTGGCGCCCGGAACTGGACGTCCAGGACACCCGGTCGCTGGCGGCCCTGGCCGACGGCAGCCCCGGGCGCGCCCTGGCCCTCGCCGGAGAAGGGGGTTTGGAGCTGTACAGGGATATGCTGGCTTTGCTGGAAACCCTGCCCCGGCTGGATGTCCCGGCCCTGCATGCCTTCGGCGGACGTTTGGCGAAATCCGGCGCCGATGAGGCCTTTCATACGGCTTCCGGTCTGCTTCGGTGGTGGCTGGCGCGAATGATCCTGAACGCCGCCACGGGCGGAGGGCGGGAGACCCAGGCCGGCGGTGGGCGGATGACGCAAGCGGGCAGCGCGGAACAGGCCTTGATGGACCGCTTATGCGCCGTGGTTAACCTTGATAGATGGTTTGAGGTGTGGGAAAAGATCAACCACCTGCTGAGCAGGGCCGATCAAGTCAACCTGGACCGCAAGCAGGTGGTTCTGAATGTCTTTTTAACCCTCGAGGATGCCGTCAGGTCGTGATCTTTCGGCCCGCCGAATTCGCCTCCGATAAGGCTTCAACCGAAGGCCGCCGATGAGCAATCGCTATTACCTGACGACGCCGATCTATTACGTCAACGACGCGCCGCATATCGGCCATGCGTATACCACGCTGGCGTGCGATGTGCTGGCCCGCTTCAAGCGTCTGGACGGATTTATCGTCAAGTTTCTGACCGGCACCGACGAACACGGCCAGAAAGTGGAAAAGTCCGCCGCCGCCGCAGGTATCGATCCGAAAGCCTTTACCGACAAAGTCTCCCAGAATTTCCGCGATCTCGCCGAGACGATGAACTTCAGCCATGACGATTTCGTCCGCACCACGGAAGACCGCCACAAACTGGCGGCGCAGGAAATTTGGAAACGTCTGGTAGAGCGCGGGGAAATCTACCTGGATTCCTATTCCGGCTGGTATGCGGTCCGCGACGAGGCTTTCTATACGGAAGGCGAACTGACGACCGGCCCGGACGGGACAAAAACAGCGCCCAGCGGCGCTGAAGTGGAATGGGTGGAAGAACCCAGCTATTTCTTCCGGCTGTCGGCCTGGCAGGACCGGTTGGAGAAGTTTTACGAGGACCATCCGGATTTCATCCTGCCGAAAACCCGGCGCAATGAGGTTTTAAGCTTCGTGTCCGGCGGATTGCAGGATCTGTCGGTGTCCCGCACCACATTCAAATGGGGCGTGCCTGTGCCCGGTGACGATGCACACATCATGTACGTTTGGCTGGATGCGCTGACCAACTACATCACCGGCGTCGGCTTTCCCGAAATCGAAACCGGTGAATTTGCCGAGTTCTGGCCGGCGAACCTGCACATGGTCGGCAAGGATATCCTGCGCTTTCATGCGGTTTACTGGCCGGCGTTCCTGATGGCGGCGGGCCTGGAACCGCCGAAACGGGTCTTTGCCCACGGCTGGTGGACCAACGAAGGCGAAAAGATTTCCAAATCGCTGGGCAATGTCATCGATCCGCTTGAGCTGGTTGAGACATTCGGCCTCGATCAGGTGCGGTATTTCCTGCTCCGCGAAGTGCCGTTCGGCAACGACGGCGATTTTGCCCATCAGGCCATGATCAACCGCATGAATGGCGAACTGGCCAACGATTACGGCAATCTGGCGCAGCGTGTGCTGTCGATGACGGCCAAGAACTGCGATGGCGCGGTGCCCAAGCCAGGGTCTTTTACGGGGGCCGACGATGCGCTTCTCAACGCCGCGTATGGCTTGATCGATACGGTCCGCGAGGCCATGGATGTTCAGGCCTTTCACACCGCTCTGGAAGCGATCTGGACGGTTATCCGCGCCGCCAACGGCTATGTCGATGCCCAGGCGCCCTGGAAGCTGGCTAAGGAGGACCAGGAGCGTATGGCGACGGTGCTGTACGTTCTGGCGGAAACCATCCGTCATCTGGCCCTGTTGACTCAAGCCTACATGCCCGATGCCTCGGCCAGGATTCTCGACCAGCTGGCGGTTCCCGAAGATGCCCGCACGTTCGAGTTTCTCGGAGCCAATCATGCGCTTGAGCCCGGCACGGCGCTGCCCAAACCCGAAGGCGTTTTCCCACGCTATCAGGAGCCGGAAAAAGAAGCCTGACAAACGGGCTGCAGAAATATCCGGGAGGCTTAACTCAAGCCCGACAAGACGTAGCGATAGAGCAGGGGGAAGGACTGGCGGCGCAGGGTATCGTCGTAGCCCTTGAGAACGTTCTTGATAAACGAAATCTTGGGGATGTCATCGCCGTCATCTCCAGTCTCGTTATCCTCGTTCACTTTCGGGGCTTTCAGGAATAAGTCCGGATGGCGGAAGGTAGCCGCCAGAAAGGCCAGGTCCACGTTTCGGCTTTTGATGTAAATTTCAAAGGCCGGTACGCTACCGCCCTGTGTAACAATCTGATGCAGGGCCGTGATCTGCTTTTCCAGGCCAGAGGGGGAGCGTCCGAACATGTCTCTGAGCAGGGTTTTGTCGGTATCTTCGGGCGGTAGGTAATCATCGGACTCCCTGCAGATTTCCTTCCAGATTTTCTTCGCCTTCTTGTTGCCCGCTTCGATTTCGGTTTTTTTGGTTTCCCATTGCTCGGGCGTAAGTTCCCGTGCCCCGGTGGACTGACGGCTGTCGATTTTTTTGATCATTTTCTTCAGCATGCCCCCGGTCGAGGCTTCCGGCTTTTTTGGTAGTTTCTTAATGTCCATTAGGTCTTTCCAGGCACCCTGCCAGCTTTCCTTTAGGAAGGTCTGCTGCTTGCGGCCTTCCAGTTTGGACAAAATAAATTCTTCGCGCTGGTCTGCGGGAAGGTTATCGGCTTGAACCATGACGCCGCGAAAATACTGCAATAGAAGGGTGAAAAATTCTTTTTCCAGAATGCCGATAAAATGTTCGGCGAATACCGGGGACAGCAAAAACGGGAGCTTGCCGGAAGCACCGATGGGTTCTGCCGGCGGTTTGGCGGAAAGGGCGTCGAAAGGCCTTTTGACCGAGCGGGAGAAAATCCGGAGAAGGATATCCTTTGAAGTTTCGGATGAATCCCCGGCTCCCTGTTCTGAAGGGAGGGCGCCATCGGATAGGGCCTCTTCGGGAGTCTTTTTAAGGGCTGGGGAGAGTGTTTTCCCCGCATATTTCCGGCGCAGGTGCTGCACCAGGACAACGGTGGCTTCGCGGGATTTATCAAGGCCTTCCGGCGTTCCCCCCTGGGTTACCTTCGTCGCTTCACCGGCAATGGCGAGATAGCCGTCCCGTGTCAGGGCCTCGTCGGGCCCGGCGAACAGGGATTGGATGATGGTGCTCAAAATTCGCTCCAAAGTCTTGTGACTTGGGGCCTTTCGGACAGAATCGATCAGTCCCGAACCGGGCGTGTCGAACATGGCCATAAGGTCCGCCGGTTCGGCGGAAAGGGCGAAATTTTCTGAGTGAGTTGGTAAAGTATCGGAAGTGATTACAAGATTTTCGATCATTTGATCTTTCGGCATTCTAATAGGTTTCGTTTAACAGCCAATTATTTCGGCGGGCAAAGGGTAAAATCTCAACCAGGAAGATGCGATTTATATGGTATTTTATGAAAACCCACTGTGATATCCGTCACATTCGGAGGCGGTTGGAGCGGAATTATCCCGTGTGTTGCCGGACCCCCTTTTGTGGCTGTATTCTTGCCATCCGGAGCGGGCGTTATCATGTGCATAGTGTCTCGCGAAAAATAGGATACCTGCCGAATGTCGCGAAATGCTCGTCGATAGCCACTGTCATCTTGATTTTCCCGACTTTGCCGAAGGCCTGGACGCCATCATTGCCGGGGCCGGGGAGGCTGGAGTCGGTCATATGCTGACCATCTGCACGCACGTCAGCAAATTCGAGCCAGTCCGGGCGATTGCGGAAAAGTACGACAACATTTTCTGCTCCGTCGGCGTCCATCCCCACAACGCCGAAAGCGAACCGGACGTGACGGCGGAGCAGCTTGTGGAATTGGCCGACCACCCGAAGGTCATCGGCTTCGGCGAAACCGGGCTGGATTTCTATTACGAGCACAGCCCGAGGGACCTGCAGGAACGGTTTTTTCGCGCCCATATCGGGGCCGCCAGGGAAGCCGGGCTGCCGGTGATCGTGCATACCCGTGACGCCGATGACGATATGGCCAGGATTTTACGGGACGAATACGCGAAAGGGGCCTTTTCGGGGCTGATTCACTGTTTTAGCAGTGGTGCGGAACTTGCTGAAACCGTTATGGAAATCGGATTCTACGTGTCCTTCTCCGGGATCGTGACGTTCAACAAAGCCGATGAAATCCGCGCCGTCGCCGAAAGCCTTCCGCTGGACCGCATTCTGGTCGAAACCGACGCCCCGTACCTGGCGCCGGTTCCGAAACGCGGCAAACGCAACGAGCCGGCCTTTACCGCCTTTACCGCCGCCCGCCTCGCCGAAGTCCGGGGCATGGACCGGGCCGCCTTTGATAAAGCGACGACGGACAACTTCTTTCGCCTGTTTTCCAAAGCCGGAGCACCTCCTTCATGAAGGTAACGATCCTGGGCAGCGGTCCATCCAGCGGCATTCCGGCCATCCACGAGGGCTGGGGCGATTGCGATCCGGAAAACCCGAAAAACCGGCGTCTCAGGCCATCCATCCTGGTGGAAAGCGGGGATACCATTGTGCTGGTAGATACCTCGCCGGATTTACGCCAGCAATTGCTGAATGCCGGCATCCGGCGGCTGGACGCGGTGCTGTATACCCATGGACACGCCGATCATTTGCACGGGATTGATGATCTCAGGGGCGTCAACAAGGCGATGAACGCCGAATTGCCGGTCTATGCGGATGCGACGACCATCGACATCATCAACCAGCGTTTCGATTATACGGTTACGCCTTTGGCGCCCGGCGTCGATATTTATTACAAGCCGGTCCTGAACCTTCATGAAGTTTCGCCTGGAGACCGTTTCCAGATCGGCGAACTGGATATCCGGGCGTTCGATCAGGATCACGGGTTCTCGCGGACTCTGGGCTTCCGTTTCGGGGATTTTGCCTTTACCACCGATCTTTTGCATTTGCCCGAGGAATCCTTCGCGGTTCTGGAGGGCGTCGGGACATGGATCATCGGCGTATTTTCCATCCAGCCGCATATGACCCATACCCATGTCGATCAGGCCCTGGAATGGATCGATCGGATCAAACCCGAACGGGCGATTTTGACGCACCTGGGACCGACCATCGATTATGCAAAATTAAACGATGATTTACCCGACGGGGTAGAGGCCGCCTATGACGGAATGGAAATCGAAATTTAATCTGCCCCTGTTGGATTTCTCCGGCGGCTTTTTCGGGAAATTTCCGGCCGGTATTTGTGCGGCGGGGAAGTGACGCGTGCGCGCCATTTTGCTGTCTACCTTCTGAAAATCAAAAGCTTGAAAAAACAACGATAACCAACGCTAACTCTTTGAAAGAAAAAATAACATAATAATTTGCCATAATATACATTATGCGACAAATAGAAATATCCGGAATTTCTGGCATATGGGTCCCCACCCCTGAAAAGGCCAAAATCGGAGATGGTTTCGGAGGTGTTTTTGGCAAATGAAAAATCTATTAAAATCGGAATCAGAGGTTCCAATATATGAGCGATCAAAAGAATAATTCCGGCGCCATCGATGGGCTCCTCGAAATCATGGCCAAGTTGCGCGACCCGGACGGCGGATGCCCGTGGGATGTCGAGCAGACCTTCGCCACCATCGTTCCCCATACTATCGAAGAAGCCTATGAAGTTGCCGATGCCATCGAAAACAAGGATATGGACTCGCTGAAGGACGAATTGGGCGATCTTCTGTTTCAGGTCGTTTTCTACGCGCAAATGGCCAAGGAGGAAGGCGCCTTCGACTTTCACGATATCGTCGCCGGGATTTCCAAGAAAATGGTGCGCCGTCATCCGCATGTGTTTGCCGATGCGGTTTATGACAATCCGGATGAACGGTTGAATGCCTGGGAGGAAACCAAGCGCCAGGAAAGAGCCGAAAAGGAAAACGGCAATGGCGGCTCCGGGGGCAATGTGGACAACATGGAAAGCGCCCTGGATGGCGTCATTCATGCCCTTCCCGCCCTGTCCCGCGCCCATAAACTGCAAAAACGCGCCGCCCGGGTTGGATTTGACTGGAAAACCGTTGTCCCCGTCGTCGGTAAGGTGCGTGAAGAGTTGGAAGAGGTAGAGGCCGAAATCCGCTCCGGCGATTTTGAGCGGCTGGAAGACGAAGTGGGCGACCTGCTGTTTTGCTGCGTCAATCTTGCCCGAAAACTGGAGATCGACCCGGAAACCGCCCTTCGCGGCGGCAATTTAAAATTCGAGCGTCGTTTCCGCCGTATGGAATCGCTGATGGCCGCCGACAATAACGGTTTCGACGCCATGGCGGTCGAAGACGTTCTGGATATTTATTGGACGCAAGCCAAGCGCGAAGAGTGATAAGATACCGGCCATGATGAAACTGTCCGCCCTCAAGGGGATCGCCCTCCCCGTTTTGTTATCCGTTTTGTTAAGCGGCTGCTACATCCCGATCCGCTTCGACGCCGAGATCGAAATGCACCGCACGGGCTCCTTCGACATGAAATTCGACGGCTACATGGCCAAGGTGGAACTCTACAAAGGCCTTAAGGAAGGCAAGATCGACCGGGCGCAGGAAAAGAAGCAGATCGAAATTATCAAAACCGATTTCGGACGCGACCCGTCGGTCAAGGAATTCAAATACTACAAAATGGGCCACTTCAAGGTGAACTGGCACCGCAACGGCGATCTGCTCAAAAGCAAGTCCGTCAGTTTCTTCAATTCCACCAGCGAATATATCATTGGTATCCGCTACAACAAAAATACCCGGCAGATCACCATTTCCACCAAGTCGTTGAAGACCGCGGCGAAAAAGGAAATGCGTGATCTCGGGCTGGACTGGTCCGGGAAAATCCGGGTGTTTACGGACGCCAAGGTCATTTCTCACAACGCAACGTCGGTGACTAAAAACAAGCGCCTGGGCGGGCGCTTCATGACCTATTCCTGGGACATCAAGAACATCTTCGCCCCGACCTTAAAACTGGTGCTGCAATTGTATTAGCCCCGGTGCATTAAGGTGTCCCCTGCCTGTTTAGAACCCGTTATTTTGGAATATAGATGTCAAAGTTCGACCCGCTTCACAGTTTGATAAAACTGTTTCGTTCCCTTCTCCAGCTTCGCAATCTGCGGGCGCGAAAGCGTGAGCGGACACCCCTGAAGTTGCTATTCCCATCGCGTCAGAAAGCCCTGACAAAGCGGGCCGAAAATGAATGGACCGGGGGATATATCCTAACCGATGATAAGGATTTCATTTACATCCCAAAGGAACTCGACATCACCACCCTCGAGAGGCTCACCCATGAGCCGGCACCAGAACCGATCATTGCCAAGGTCTGCCCCCCCGGCGGTACGGTAATGGACGTTGGCGCCAATATGGGGGATTGGGCCCTGCCCATGGCAAAGGCCGTCGGTGCCACGGGGCGGGTCATTGCTTTCGAGCCGGTGCCTTACATGGCCGATGCTCTTGCCAAGACATTCCAGATCAATGGGTTTTCCTCCTCCGTGGTGAGCCTGAAGGCCCTGAGCGATTCAATCGGTGAAGCGGCTTTCACCATAGCCCAAAAGGAAGGCGATCTCCTCAACGTCCGGTGTTCCGGCTTGGGGATTGATCTAGAGGGAGGTCATCAGACGACCGTCGCCACGACGACCCTTGATGCCTTTTGCAAAGAGGAAAATATCGACAGGTTGGATTTTATTAAAATTGATGTCGAAAGCCACGAAGCCGCCGTCATTCAAGGGGGCGCCTGTGCCATAGAAAGGTTCCAACCAGCGATCGTTTTCGAGGCCGGGCATTGGCAGGAAACTCCTGAACATCGCCAAATCATCCACGACACCCTGGCGCCCCTTGGTTACCGAGTCGTCGGCATCCTGATCGAACATGGGTTAATCGAAACCGATTGGGAAAGCTATCTGGCCTTTAAAACCCCCTTTAGGCAGCCATTTTTTTATAACATTCTGTGCATGCCCTTTGAGTAGACATGATAGTGCTTTTTGAAAGTCATAAACGAATGACCGAGGGCTTTTTGTATTCCCTGGATCACGAACTTTTCCCTTCAGCAAAGGAACCGATATGAAGGTAGTCATACTTTGCGGCGGACAAGGAACGCGAATTCGCGATGTTTCCGATAACATCCCCAAGCCGATGATCCCCATAGGGCCGTATCCGATCCTGTGGCATATCATGAAGACATATGCCGCTGCCGGGCACACGGATTTCGTCCTGTGCCTTGGGCATCTGGGCCACGTGATTAAGGACTTCTTCCTGAATTTCGAAGCCTTTACAGGCGATTTCACCATCAACCTCGGCAGAAACAGAGAGATCGAGTTTCATGATGCCAATGGCGTGGAGGGTTGGCGGGTAACGCTCGCCGATACGGGGGACGCGGCCCAGACCGGTGCCCGGATCAAGCGCATCCAGCAATACGTGGCCGGCGAGGAAAACTTCATGCTTACCTACGGCGACGGACTGTCAGACCTGGACCTCGGCGCGCTTCAGGATTTCCACGAGTCCCACGGCAAAATTTTGACCGTCACAGGCGTTCGCCCGCCCGGCCGATTTGGCGAAATTGAATGCGACGATAAAGGCCAAATAGTTGAATTCAATGAAAAGCCGCAGGCTACGGGCGGTCGGATATCCGGCGGGTTCCTCGTCTGCCGCCCGGAACTGTTCGACGTCCTGGATGATCGTGAAGACCTTGTGTTTGAACAGGACCCTATACGCAAGCTGGTTGCCGACGGTGAAATGATGGTTTTTGAGCACGATGAATTCTGGCAATGCATGGATACGGCCCGGGATCACCATCTGCTGAACGATTTGTGGGCCAGCGGTCAGGCTCCCTGGAAAATTCAGGAATAATGGTCATGCCTTCACTTCAGGATAGCTTCAAAGGGCGGCGGGTTCTGGTCACCGGACACCCCGGATTCAAGGGATCATGGCTGGCGCTATGGCTCAACGAACTGGGTGCGGAGGTTACCGGCTATGCATTGGCGCCGGAATACGAGCGCTCCCATTTCGAACTTCTTGGGCTGGAAAAGCACATCCGCCATATTGAGGCAGATATTCGCGACACCGAAGCCCTTGGGCGTGCTTTCGACGAAGCGAAGCCGGAATTTGTCTTTCATCTGGCGGCCCAAGCCCTTGTCCGGCGGTCTTATGACGATCCCTTGACGACGTTTTCCACGAACGTTCTGGGCGCGTCCAATGTGCTTGAAGAAATCCGGAACCACGCCGATATTCGGGCTCTTATCTTCGTCACGTCCGATAAATGTTACCTGAACAAAGAATGGGTCTGGGGGTATAGGGAAAACGACGAACTTGGCGGACATGATCCCTACAGCGCCTCTAAGGCGGGCGCGGAGATGGCCTTCGCCGCTTATCAACATTCTTTTTTTCAGGACCGCGAAGCGTTTGGCGCAGCCAGCGTGCGCGCCGGAAACGTTATCGGCGGAGGCGACTGGGCCGAGGACCGCATCATCCCTGACTGCATCCGTGCCCTGGAGGCAGGAAACCCAATCAAGCTGCGTAACCCGGACGCTACCCGGCCCTGGCAGCATGTCCTGGATCCGTTGAATGGCTACCTGACGTTGGCGGCCGCGCTGGCGGACAAACCTGAGGATTTCAGCGGTTCCTGGAATTTTGGCCCCGAAGTCGGCGCAGGCCTAACCGTGGGCGACCTGGGACAACGGGCGGCGAAACTCTGGGGCGGCGGCACTGTCGAAGTGGATCGGCCAGAGGGCGCTTTGTTTGAGCACCGGCTTTTGCAGCTAAATATCGACAAGGTGAAGCTGGAATTGGATTGGCATCCGAAATGGCATTCCGAGCGCGCCATCGGTGAAAGTATCGACTGGTACAAGAAGGTGATCGGCGGCAAGACCGCCTGGGACGTCAGCCGCGCGCAAATCCATGCCTATGAGGACAGCGCCGGTGATTGACGGTGTTGTCATCACGCCCCTGAATCGATTCGAAGACGAGCGTGGAATGGTCCTGCACATGTTGCGGCGGGAGTGGGATGTCTTTGAGGATTTTGGCGAAGTCTATTTTTCCACCGTCAATCCTGGCGTTGTTAAAGGCTGGAAGCGACACAAACGGATGGTTCAGAACTTTGCCGTGCCCATGGGCAATGCCAAATTCGTCCTCTTTGACGACCGCGAAGACAGCCCCACCCGGGGCGAGGTCCAGGACGTGACGCTGGGTGAGGATAATTACGTCCTGCTGACCCTGCCGACAATGATCTGGTACGGGTTTGCCCGCAATGGCGAAGCTCCTGTTCTTATTGCCAATTGTGCTTCGATCTCACACGTTCCGGATGAATCGGAAATAAAAGACCTTTCGGATTCTTCTATTCCTTACGATTGGGCCGAAAACGGATGACCAAAACCGTCCTGGTCACCGGCGGATTGGGCTATCTGGGTGGACGGATTGCCCTCCATCTTTCCGAACAGGGCCACGACCCGGAATTTGAACTCCGTCTGACCACCCGCCGAAATTCCGAAGCCGTTCCGCCCTGGGCTGCGGGGATGGAGGTGGCCGGCGCCGATTTTGCCGCCGAAAAGGACTTCAGCGCCCTTTGCCTGGGGGTTGATACCGTCGTTCATTTGGCGGCGCTGAATGCCGCACAGTGCGCCAACGACCCGGAACTGGCTGTGCGCGTCAATGTCACAGGCACCGAAAACCTGTTCGATGCCGCTGCAAGGGCGGGCGTGGGACGGTTTATTTATGTATCGACGGCCCATGTCTATGGTGCCCCGCTTGAAGGTGTCCTGGACGAAAATACTCCTCCCCGCCCAGCGCACGTGTATGCCGAAACCCATCTCGCCGCCGAGGACATTGTCCTGGGCGGGAATGGCCCAATGGGTATCGTTCTCCGTCTGTCCAACGCGGTCGGTGTCCCCGCGGACAAGGAAGCCGATTGCTGGCTGCTGGCGGCCAACGATCTTTGCAGACGGGCGGCGACGGGCAACGATCTGGTGCTTCGTGGTGACGGACTGGACGTTCGAGACTTCGTGGCCCTGAAGGACGTTTGCCGCGCCATCGAACATTTCCAATCCCTTGACGGAGACGCCGTGGCGGACCGTGTGTTCAATATTGGCGGCGGAAGCATGACCATCCTGGATATGGCGGAACGGATCGCCGGGCGAACCGCGGCGATGTTCGGGAGTCGTCCCAACATTCGCCGCAAGGAAGCGGACTCCGGCGAAAAAGCCCTCCGGCTGGATTACCGTATCGACCGCCTGCTCGGCACCGGCTTTACGCCGGGCGGCAATCTTGATGACGAAATCGACGCCACCCTCAAATTTTGCCGCCAGACGTTTTAATTTTTGCGGAATTCCAGATTCCGTTGTTCTTCGAAAAGCATCGGTTGTGCCCTGTACCCCAAATTTTCCATCTGGCTGATGATTTTCCGGTTGCGGTCGCGGTCCAGAGAGCCTTCCATTTCAATATATACGGACAGCACCCCGTCGCTGCCCAAAAGCCCCTTCCCGCCTTCAATGATCAGGGATTCCGTACTGTCCACATCGATTTTGAAATGGCTCGGCAGGGCCGGCTCAAA
>JACNJX010000004.1 GCA_014382345.1 Alphaproteobacteria bacterium | reverse complement strand
GGGCGTAAATCCTTGAAAAAAATCACCTGCCCGACGCTGGTGCTGTGCGGGCGCGAGGACGCCTTGACGCCCTTGGCCGGGCATGAGGAAATGGCACAGGCCATTCCCAATGCCCGGCTGGTCGTGATCGAGGATTGCGGCCACCTGGCCCCGATGGAAAAGCCCCGTGCCGTTAGCGCCGTGATGCGCTATTGGCTTCAAACCTGAAGGAGAAAATTTTGGCTGACAACATCCTGCCTTTTCGCGGCATCTTGCCGAGAATCGACAAAAGCGTTTTTCTGGCGCCGACGGCGACCGTCATCGGCGACGTGGAGATCGGCGCGGATACCAACATCTGGTTCGGCTGTCTGGTGCGGGGCGACATGAATTCCATCCGCATTGGGCGTGGCGTCAACATACAGGATCTGACCGTCGTGCATGTGGATTCGATCACCTACGGCACCACCATCGGTGACGGTGTCACCATCGGCCATTCGGCGATCATCCACGCCTGTACGCTGGAGCCGGGCTCGTTTGTCGGTATGCAGGCCTGTGTCATGGATGGCGCGGTGGTGGAAACCGGCGCCATGGTTGCTGCCGGTGCGCTGGTGCCGCCGGGCAAGATCGTCAAGGCGGGACAGCTTTGGGCCGGGACGCCGGCCCGCTTCGTGCGCGAATGCGGCGAGCAGGAGAAGACGATGATCGAGCGCATTCCCCAAGCCTACAGCGACATGGCCAAGGAATACATCGAGGCCGGTATCGGCGGCGTGGAATAGGATTTGAAATAGGGAATGGCGGCCATGACAGGTGAGGGCGGCGTCATCCGGGTGCTTCTGGGCTGGACCGGAGAAGGGGACTTTGACCAAGAGGCCCGGACTTTTGCCAACAGGCTCCGCGATTCCGGCATGGACGTTGTTTTTACGGGGGTTCGTCCCCGGCCCGAAAATCTTGTCCGTGCGGCCATCCAGGAAGACGTGGATGTGATCTGCGTGATTGGTGATGGGGCGGGCCTGGAACAGGTTCTGGAGATGGAAGGCGCGGGCGATATGGCGGTGGTTGCGTTGGCGAAAGAGGCCGACTGCGTGGCCCTGGTCCGGGCCGAAGTCCGCCCGGGGTCAAACAGAAGCGGTTGAGGGAAGACGATGGCGGAAACCAGTATTCAGGGTGTCCTTGATCGCAACGTGCGCGCCATTGCCCGCATGATTTCGCTGGCCGAAGCCGGCAAGCCGGAAAGCCGCGCGCTCTTGGCCGATATTTTCAAGCACACCGGACACGCCCATGTGGTCGGGCTGACCGGCGTCCCCGGCAGCGGCAAGTCGTCGCTGGTGCGGGAACTGACGAAGGCTGTGCGCGCCTCGGGGCGCACGGTGGGTATCGTTGCCATTGATCCGTCGAGTCCGTTTTCCGGCGGTGCTATCCTGGGCGACCGGGTGCGGATGACGGGACTGACCAGCGATGACGGCGTGTTCATTCGCTCCATGGCGACGCGGGGCTCCCTGGGCGGGCTGGCCAAGGCGTGTCTCGACGCCGTTGATGTGCTGGACGCGGCGGGCTTCGACGTCATCCTGATCGAGACCGTCGGCGTCGGCCAGGACGAGGTCGATATCGTGCAGGCGGCGCACAGCGTATTGGTGGTTTCCGCCCCCGGCCTCGGCGACGATATCCAGGCGATCAAATCCGGCGTGCTGGAAATCGCCGACATCCACGTCGTCTCCAAGGGCGACCGGCCCGATGCCGGGGCCACCGCGGGCCATCTTCGGGGCATGCTGACGCTGACGCAGCGAACAGACCGCACGGCTATGCCCGGTTCCGGGGATCAAGGCGAACCGTGGGCGGTGCCGGTGCTGGTGACCAGCGCCGAGCCCGCGTCTGGTATCGAAGACCTGCTCGGCGCCATCGACGGCCACCGCGCCCACCTGACCGAAACGGGAGGCATGGAGCAACGCCGCCGCAAGATTCTGGAAACCCGCGTCCTTAAGATCGCCGAAGACATCCTGCGCAGTGACTTCAAGGGCCGGGGCGCGGCCCTGGCGGCGCTGATGGACCGGGTCCGGAACGGCGACATCGACCCGCATGGCGCGGCGGTCGAACTGCTGGAAGCCTTTCGGCAAGACTAAACGGGCGACGGAGTTTCGCCCCCTGCGGCCGGAATTTCTATCAGATGATATTCTGTGTAGTTTAAGGCGGTTGTCCGCGCCCTAAGCGCTCCGCCCGATATTCTATTTATATAGGCCTATTGCTTGACGCAGGATATCCGGAGTGTTTTCATTGGCTGAGCCCGGCAATATTGGTCGGGGCCTTTCCGGTTTGGATGAATTTGTGAATATCAGACGCTTTCCCCTATTGCTCCGTTTATTGTTGGCCATGGTCATCTGTGGTCAACTGGCGAGCCAGGGCAGCGGCTTATTTTACGATGGCTATCTGATTCTTTCCGAAGCAGCGACGGTTACTTCCGGCGGAGTAGACAGCGAAGAATTTTTCGATGATGTCTTGTCGGTCACCGCTAACAAATCGGTTCCGGAAAATTTTTATTGGGTTATTGCTAGCGTTGTTTTCAGCAAGCAAAGCTCAATCCTGGAACCCCGCGCGACAGGCCCGCCCAGCGCCTAAAGCCAGTATCGCCGGTTCCCTTCCTGTGGATATCGATTGCGGTTCGAACTGAACCGGAGCCAGACCCTCCGGTTTCTGCCGCTTCCCTTCCCATCAGTTAGTCAATATGACCTCCCGGTTGTTCTTCCTGGCTTTCCGTTCGGAGTGCGGCGGTTGCGTTCCCAACGATTTCAGGAATGCACCGGTAGCGGTTTGAAACAACCGCAATTCTCTATCCCTGAAAATTACAACGCATAGAAAAAAAGGAAAAATATTATGGATACCCTGAAAAAACTACCTCCCGTGGTCTGGCTCTTGAGCGCGTTTGCCCTTCTCGTTGTCGCGGGAATTCTGCTCAGCTAAGCCAGCGGCATAATCGTCTTTCGACAATATCTTTGTGGCCGTTTTTCGGAAATGAGGTGAGCATGGATGGATTGCAAAACTCAAAGGATTTGCTTGATCCCAAAAACAAACGGAAATCCGCAGGGCTGGTTATTTGGCTGGCGTTCTCGGTCGTCTGCATGATCGCGATCTACATGATTTTCGATATAGCCATGGCCTCACTGTAATCGGTGGGCGTGGGACCGTTCCGCCTTCGCGTGCACGTATCCGCCCGGCGCTGGGTTCGTGGGCGGGTACCGAAAAAGGTGGATCGGGAGAGGTTAAGCTATTCCGACCTGACCTGAACGTATTCTCCAGGCGCGTCGCATAGGGGCTTGAGCTTGCCCGTACCGGGCTGGCGGGAGTGCCTCTCTTCCTCTCCCGGCGCCGCCCTTTCCCCATCCGCCCGCGCCCACCCCTCGAAACCCTTGCACCCG
>JACNJX010000103.1 GCA_014382345.1 Alphaproteobacteria bacterium | reverse complement strand
CGCAGGCGATAATGGAAAACCTGCAACAGTTCGGCGGCCTGCATGATTCCCAGCGCGTGCTGCTGACCCTGACCCAGAACGGCGTCAGCCGCGAAGACGCCTACCGCATCGTCCAGCGCAACGCCATGAAGGTGTGGCGCAGCTACGGCATCGACCCGGACGACCCGGATGGCGCCGTGGAGCAGGAGCCCGAAGACCTGGAAGCCGCCGCACAGGAAAGCCGTTTCGTGTTCTACCTCGCCCGCGACGAAGACGTCGCCCAGGCGCTGGGCAAGGACGGGCTGTCGGAGCTGTTCGACGGGGGATCGACGGCGTTCCACACCAGACACGCCGACACGATTTTTGAGCGGGTTTTCGGGAAGGCCTGAAAACCGGGCCAGCCGTCTAGACGGTACCCGGCTTGAAGCCTTCTTTGACCTGTTCGGCGGCGATGGCGAACAGGCGGTCCATTTCGGAGCGCACCTCGGCCTCGCTGATGCCGGCGCCCCGGTCCTCGATGTCCTTCATCACCTTGCGGATGACGTCCTCGATACCCGGCTCGTCCAGGTCCGACGCGATGACCGCCTTGACGTAGGCCTCGGTCTCGTCCGTCGTCAGCCCGAACTTGTGGGCCAGCCACTCGCCGAGCAGGCGGTTGCGCCGGGCTTCGGCCTTGAATTGAAGCTCCTGGCCCATTTCATAACGGAGTTCTTCACCCCGTTCCCGATCCTTAAATGCGTCAGACATGGCCTCGTCCTCTTGTTGGCAGTGCTTTAAAGTTATGTATAGCCGTTGACGCCCCATAGCAACTACCCTGCACAATCAATTTAAGAGCATCCGCCATGTGTACCGTCGTTATTCTCCGCCGCCCCGGCCATGACTGGCCGCTGATCCTGGCCGCCAACCGTGACGAAATGGCGGATCGTGCGTGGCGGGCGCCGGGCCGCCACTGGCCGGACCGGGCCGAAATTACCGCCGGGCTGGACGAAGAAGCCGACGGCACCTGGCTGGGCCTGAACGACTGGGGCGTCATCGCCGCCGTGCTCAACCGGCCGGGCTCGCTCGGCCCCGACCCGGACAAACGCAGCCGGGGCGAACTGCCGCTGGAAGCGCTCGACCATGCCGAGGCCGCCGTCGCCGCGGACGCGCTCGCCGCCATCGACCCCGCAAGCTACCGGTCTTTCAACATGGTTATCGCCGACGCCGCTCAAGCGTTTTGGCTGTGCTCGCTTGGGAACGGCGCGCCCGTGCGCTCACAAGCCATTGGTGAGGGCTTGTCCATTATTACCGCCCATGACCTCAACGACACCACATCGCGCCGCATCCGGCACTACAAACCGCTGTTCGAGGCGGCGTCCCCGCCGGATGTGGAGAACGGCGACTGGACTGAGTGGCGGACCCTTCTGGCCGACCGCCAGGAAGACGCCGAACACGAGGAAAAAGACGGCATGACCATCGTCACGAAAGGCGGTTTCGGCACGGTGTCGTCGTCCCTGCTGGCGCTTCCCGCGCCGGAGCGTTTCGGGGTCAAACCGAGATGGCTGTTCGCACCCGGACGCCCCGATGCAGCGGACTACGAGGCCGTCGAAACCTAAAAGCGGGTGGCGTTGTTTTGAACGCAGACACCTGCTATATCAGGCCTACATTCCAGGGGTTTTTTGGCATCCCGCAACACCCCCCAACGGATACGAAAACCATGGGCAGACGCAGACGGATTTACGAAGGCACGGGGAAGGTTCTTTTCGAAGGCCCCGAGCCCGGAACCCTCGTTCAGTACTTCAAGGACGACACCACGCACAACATGCGGGCCGGCGTGATTACCGGCAAGGGCGTGCTGAACAACCGGATATCCGAACACCTGATGAGCCGGCTGGGCGAAATCGGTGTGCCGACCCACTTCATGCGCCGCCTCAACATGCGCGAGCAGCTTATCCGCGAGGTTGAAATCATCCCCGTCCAGGTGGTCGTGCGCAATCTGGCCGCGGGCTCGCTGGCGGAACGCTTCGGCCTCGCCGACGGCACGCCGCTGCCGCGCTCCATCGTCGAATACTATTACAAGGCGAAGGACGTCCCCTCGCCGCTGGTCACGGAAGAACACATCACCGCCTTCGGTTGGGCATCGCCGCACGACATGGACGAGATCGTGCCGATGGCGTTGCGCGTCAATGATTTCCTGTCCGGCCTGTTCCACGGCATCGGGCTCCGGCTGGTCGACGTCAGGCTCGAATTCGGACGCTTGTGGGAAAACGAGCAACCGCGCATCGTGCTGGCCGATGAAATCAGCCCTGACAATTGCCGCCTGTGGGATCTCAAGACCAACGAGAAAATGGATAAGGACCGCTTCCGCCAGGACCTCGGCCGTGTCGAGGAAGCATACCAAGAAGTCGCCCGGCGTCTGGGCATCCTGCCCGAAGGCGGCCCAAGCGACATGCCGGCTCCAGAAGCTATTCAGTAAGGAAATCGAACGGTGAAAGCAAAAGTCCACGTCACCCTGAAACAAGGCGTTCTCGACCCGCAAGGCAAGGCCGTGCAGCACGCGCTGGCGGCGCTCGGCTTCGACGGCGTCAATGACGTCCGCCAGGGCAAGTTCATCGAGCTGGAACTGACCGAGACCGACCCGAAAAAGGCGGAAACGGAAGTCGAGGCGATGTGCCAAAAACTGCTCGCCAACATGGTGATCGAGGATTACCGCGTCGATATTCTGGAAGGGTAGCCCGGAGCACATGAAAACCGCCGTCATCGTCTTTCCCGGTTCCAACTGCGACCGCGACGTACAGGTCGCGCTCAGGCAATCCATGGGCACCGAACCCCTGATGGTCTGGCACGGCGACGCCAGCGTGCCCGATGTCGACCTGATCGTGGTTCCCGGCGGCTTTTCCTACGGCGATTATCTGCGCTCCGGCGCCATGGCGGCGCAATCGCCGGTGATGCGCGACATCGTCGCCAAGGCGAACCGTGGCGTGCCGGTGCTGGGCATCTGCAACGGTTTTCAGGTGCTGACCGAATGCGGCCTGCTGCCCGGCGTGCTGATGCGCAACGCCAATCTCAAATTCGTCTGCAAGGACGTCTACCTGCGCACAGAGGCTACCGACACGCCGTTCACCAGCGGTTATGAACAAGATCAGGTCATCCGCATTCCCGTCGCCCACCATGACGGCAACTATTTCGCCGACGACGACACGCTCAAGCGCTTGCGGGACGAAAACCGCATCGCCTTTCGTTACGTCAACGCCGACGGCCAGACCGGCAATGAGGGGAGAAACGGCGCAAACCCAAACGGTTCGCTCGACGACATCGCCGGTGTGATGAACGAAGGCCGCACCGTGCTTGGCCTGATGCCACACCCGGAACGATTGAGCGACCCGACGCTGGGCGGCAACGACGGGCGGCCCATGTTCGACGGGCTGGTGGCGGCGCTGGGTTAGCCCGGCGGCCCCGGCGGAGCCAACTGATGTTCCTCCCCCTGCATGACGACAACCCGCTAAAAAACATTCGTTTTCAGTATATTACGGTGTTTTTCGTGGCGCTCTGCGTCGCCGTTTTTCTGTATCAAATGTCCCTCGACGACGAAGGCGGGCAGGTTTTTGTCTTCAGCTTCGGCGCCATCCCCGCGGTGGTCTTCGGCAACGCCACCCTGCCAAAAGAGCTGGCCCAAATTCCGGCGGCCCTGTCGCTGATGACGTCCATGTTCCTGCACGGCGGCTTCATGCATCTGGCCGGCAACATGCTGTTTTTGTGGGTGTTGGGCGACAACGTCGAAGACGCGCTCGGCCACAAACGCTTCATCGCCTTCTACCTGATCGCCGGCATCGCCGCAGCGCTGGCCCACGGGCTGACCGATCCGGGCTCGAAAGTGCCGATGATCGGCGCGTCGGGGGCCATTTCGGGTGTCATCGGGGCCTACCTGGTGCTGCACCCGAAAGCCCGGATCAAGGTGCTGGTATCGTTTTTTCTGGTCTGGCTGCCGACCTGGGTGGTGTTGGGGGTATGGATCGGATTGCAATTTCTAAACGCCTCCATGGACCCCGGCGGTGCGGGTGGCGTCGCCTGGTGGGCCCACATCGGCGGTTTTATCGCCGGGGTCGCCCTGATTTTCCCGATGCGGCGCAAGGGCGTGCCCCTGTTCGACCGCGATAAAAAGAAATTCGAACTCAAGTTCAGTGTCAAAAAAGCACCGGAAGATTTGCTACGGCCCCGGTTCCGACTTAGGCGCTCACGCATTCCCAATTCCGGAAACACCGGCCGCAGACCCTTCGGAAGGCGGCCTAAAGGCCCCTGGACGTAAAAAACCACTCTCAAGGATAAGGCGAAAACACCATGCAACTCCCGAAAACCCCTTCTTTCCGGCTCGACGGTCGCCGCGCGCTGGTCACCGGCGCGTCGCGTGGCATCGGACTGGCAGGCGCCGCGGCTCTGGCGGATGCCGGCGCGCACGTGGTGCTGGCGGCACGGTCTCTCAATGACCTGGAAGACGCGGCCAAAGCCATCAAGGATGCCGGCGGCTCGGCGGAGGCGCTGGAACTGGACGTCTCCGACACCGAGGCCGTTAAATCCATCCTTAACGCCGGCGAGCCGTTCGATATCCTGTTCAACAATGCCGGCATCAACCGCCCCGGCCCGATGACGGACATGACAGAAGACGATTTCGACGCCGTCATGGACGTCAACGTCAAGGCCGCCTATTTCGTCGCCCAGGCCGTGGCAAAGGGCATGATGGAGGCCGGCACCGGCGGAACCATCATCCACACGTCTTCGCAGATGGGCCACGTCGGCGGCATCGACCGCACGGTCTATGCGTCCTCCAAGCACGCCATTGAGGGGCTGTCCAAGGCGATGGCGGTGGAACTGGCGCCGCACGGCATCCGCGTCAACACCATCTGTCCGACGTTTATCCGCACGCCCTTGACGGAATCGACGCTGGCCGATCCGGAACGGGTAAAATGGATCAAGTCGAAGATCAAGCTGGGTCGGCTGGGCGAAGTCGAGGACGTAATGGGGGCCATCGTCTACCTGGCGTCCGACGCGTCGTCGCTGGTCACCGGCTCGGCGCTGCTGATCGACGGCGGCTGGACGGCGGGCTAATCCTGAAAATCATTAAAAGAACCGTTGATTGCAGACGGTCTTTTTGACGCATACAATGTTATCCAACGTTCTTTGAACCACAACCATGCCATCCGTTGTATGCCCCCCAACGCCCTTCCCACACCTGTACTGACCGATAGCCTTATGGCGGCATTGGAATACTGGCGTTCCCTAGGCGGCGAAGACCTGGCCTGCGACTGGAAACGGTTCGACCTGTTCGAAGTCCCGGCGAAGCTGATCCCGTCGACCATGGTCCTCGACATCCACCCGGATATGGATAACAACGTTTACCGGTTCTGGGGCACCATCATGACCCGCATCCATGGCCGCGACATGACCGGAAAGTCGCCTTATGAGCTGGAACCCGCGGAATTAGCCCGAGCTATCCGAAAAAGCCACGAGGAAATCATCAAAAAACGCACCTGGGGCAGCAGCATCTATACCTTCGAGCGTCATAGCGGCATCTTCCACAAGCATTGCACACTGCGTCTGCCCCTGTCCGATGACGGAAAAACCGTCAGCCAGATTGTCATGCTCGTTGATGTGTCCATCGCCGACGCCAGCGACCGCCGGGATTTGCTCTCCGCCGTTTGCGGATAAATCCCTTCGCCAGCCCTTTTTTTCAATAAGGCATGGCCGCGCCCGGAGCGGTCCTGAAACGGGGAATACCGCCCTACCTTAGTATGTGATACAATATTACTGCACTTAACTTATTGATTTATATATAGTTTAAAGCTGACATAAAAACTCTGCCATCCTCCGGTTTTAGGGATATTATGCCACTAGAGAAAAAATACATTTTAAAAGTGTGGTTATTATTTTTTTACAACCCCAGGACCGTTTTGGGCAACCTAGGAACCGCATGATGCTTTTTAAGCCCTTTTTTTATTTTCGTTTCCTGTTTCTTGCCGGCCTCATGCTTGTCCTGACGGGGGCGGGCGCATGGTTTGGCGCGCCCGCCGCGGAGAAGACCTTCGTCGTCGGCTTCCCGCAGGACAACATGGCCAACGAATGGCGCGCGGCCCAGGTCTGGGACGTCCAGAAGGAACTGGCCAAACATCCCAACATCCGTTTTATCCACTCCGACGCCCAAGGACAGACGGCCAAGAACATCCAGGACCTGGAAGACATGGTCGACCAGGGGCTGGATCTGCTGATCATCAGCCCGCGCAATCGGGACGCCATGTCGCCGGTCATCGCCGCATTACATAAACGCGGCATCCCGGTGATCCTGCTCACCCGGCAGGTATCCGGCGAAGGCTACACCACCTTCATTTCAGCCGACGATTCCGCCATCGCCCACCAGGCGGCCAAGTACCTGGCCGGAAAAATGGGCGGTAAAGGCCGGATTCTTGTCCTGCAAGGCGTGCCGACGGCGACCACCGCAGTCCACCGGACCAAGGGTTTTCTGGCCGCCATGAAGGACTTCCCCGGAATAACCATTGCCGCCATCCGGCCCGCCAGTTATCTGCGCGCCAACGCCATCAAGGTCGTCGACGAAGCCATCGAAGAGGGACTTGAATTCGACGCCATTTATGCGCAAAGCGACGGCATGGCCGCCGGCGCCCGGCTGGCGCTGAAAGCGGCGGGGCGGGATACGAAACGCATTCCCATCATCGGCATCGATTATATCCCCGAGGCGCGCACCGCCATCATGGGCGGCGAACAGATCGCCAGCTTCACCTATCCGACCTGCGGCAAGGAAGGGGCCCAGGCCGCCGTCAGGCTGCTCCGTGGACAATCCGTGCCGCGCAAGATCGAAGTGCCATCCATCATGGTGACACCGGACAATGTTCACACCATACCGACCAATTTCTGACGGCGGCCCGCACATGCGCCGCCTGGAGCGATTCCGTTCATGAAACCCTTCGGTAAACTGTCCCATAAATTCCTGTTTCTGTGGGGGATATCCATCGCCGCCTCGCTGGCGTTGGTGTGGGGGTTTTTCACGGTTTCGCTCGAGCGCTACCACGAGCAGGTCGCCATGGATTCGCTCAAATTGTCTTTCGAGAAAGTCTCCGTGCAATTGCAACGCCGCGACGAAACTCTTCGGGACATTGCGGGTTCGGTTGTCCAGGGGAAAGCGCTCATCAGCATCACCAATCTTCTGAGCCGTTATCAGGACATCCGCAATTACGATTCATTGATTTTCGACGTCGAAAAACGGGAATTGGCGGCCCGGCTGGGTACGTTGCAGGGCATCGGCGACCATCACTACATGGCCATCTACGACGCCAAACGAAATCTCGCCACCTTTCATCTGCACGATGGCGCGGAATACAACAAAATCGGCATCGCCAGCTACAATGACGGCCGTCCGGTTTTGTTGACGGCGAACTTCGGCGAGAGGGATTACAGCCCCCTGGAACGCCTGCCTAACACCTTGCTCGAACATTACGCCGAAAAAATCCCGGACCGGACACAAGCCTATTTCCATTCCCTCAACGGCGAACTCCATTACATCACCGCCACCCCCATCATCCGAAAACGCCTGGGTGGCGAAGACCGGGTTGTCGGGGTTCTTGTCCTGGCCGATATCCTGAGCGGTCAATTCCTCACCGACATGGCCAATCTGACCGGAAACAAGGTCGCCTTGTTTAAACCCGTGTTTGCCGACCCCGACGCCGCCAAGGATAAGGCATTTGCCGAGCACGGACGTTTGCCCGACCTTTTCAAAACCCCCGGCGCTTATCTAAACATTCCCATGCAGCGGTACTTCGCGGGTGGCGCGAGCATTGCCGGCCGAGAAGGCGGTGTGGCGGCGCCCTTTTTCATCGGCATCGATAAAAAACAACTGCTGTCCGGGATCGAGACCTTCGGGCAGTCGGTCTTGTGGGCGTTCCTGGTTTTCGCCGTCATCCTGTTCCCCATCGGCGCTTTCGCCATCCGCCGCATGATAACCCGCCCCATCTCGGCCCTCATGCAGGGCGTCGAGGCAATGGCGAGAAGGGATTTCAAGGGACTCCGGGAGTTCCAGTCGGACGATGAGTTGGGTCTTCTGGCGCGGTCCTTCAACGACATGGCCCACACCATCGAAGTGCGGGAAAAAGACCTGAAAAAGGCCGAGGAACAGGCCCGCGAATCCCAGGCCCGGTTTTCGGAAATCCTCGACATCGCGCCCGAGGCCATCGTCGTCATCGACAGCGCCATGAAAATCGCCATCTTCAACAAGGGCGCGGAACGAACCTTCGGTTACCGCGCCGATGAGATTCTCGGGAAATCGTTCGAGGTTCTCATTCCGGAACGATTCCGCCCCACCCATCAGGCCCATGTGGACGGCTTCGACAAGTCATCCGACACCTACCGCCCCATGGACAAGCGCGAAGAAGTCTCCGGCTGGCGCAAGGACGGCACGGAATTCCCCGCCACGGCGTCTGTGTCCAAGCTGCAATACGGAAATGAGAAAATCTTCACCGTCATCCTGCACGACGTAACGGAGCGCAAGAAGGCTCAGGATGACCTGCTTGCCGCCAAGGGCGAGGCGGAGCAGGCGAACCGGGCCAAGTCGGATTTCCTGGCCTCCATCAGCCACGAGCTGCGCACCCCCTTGAACGCCATTCTGGGCTTCGCCGAAATCCTCAAGCACCAGTACCTCGGGCCCATGGACCTGGACAAATACTCCGAATACGCCGCCGACATTCATTCCAGCGGCGAACATCTGCTATCCCTGGTCAACGACCTTCTGGACATTTCCACCATCGAGGCCGGCCGTCAGTCTCTTTTCAAGGAAAACCTCGGGGTCGGCGAGGTGGTCCAGGAAAGCATCGGCATCGTCGCCCAAAAAGCCAAAGAGAAGGACATCAAACTGACCACACAGTTGACCGGCACCGGCGCACCGCTGTTAGCCGACCGGCGCGCCGTCCGCCAAATCCTGCTCAACCTTCTGTCCAACGCCATCAAGTTTACACCCGACGGCGGAGACGTCACCGTCACGGCGGAAGCGTTGCCGGAACACACCGTTTTCGAAATAGCCGACACCGGCCGGGGCATTCCCGAAGATCAACTCAAGGATTTGACCAACCCCTTCACCCGTATCGAACAGGAACCCTATCAGGCGGTGGAAGGCTGGGGCCTGGGTCTGGCCATCACCAAGTCCCTGATTGAACTGCACGACGGACACCTGAACATCCAAAGCCAACTCGGACACGGCACCACCGTCACGGTGACGCTGCCCAACCTGGCGGCATGAAGGTAACACCCCGTCGTTAATTCGTCGTAGAATGTACGCCATGACGGACCACGACCTCAGAGCTGAAATCCTTGAAACCGCCCGGGCCATGAACGCCCATGGCATCAACCAGGGCACGTCGGGCAACATCAGCGCCCGAATCGGTGATGACTTCCTGATTACGCCGTCGGGCATCGACTATGACGCCTGCACGCCGGACGATGTCGTTCGCATGTCCATGGACGGCGTTCCGGAAGGACCGCAAAAGCTCCCGCGCAAACCATCGTCCGAATGGCGCATGCACCGCGACCTGTTGACCATCCGGCCGAACGCCGGGGCGGTGCTGCATGCCCACCCGCCGTTCGCGACCGCGCTGGCCTGTCTCAGGCGGCCGATCCCGGCCTTTCACTCCATGGTCGCCATCGCCGGGGGCAAGGACATCCGGTGCTCGGGCTACGCCAACTTCGGCACCGAAGACCTGTCGCGCACGGCCATCGAGGCGATGGACGGGCGCACCGCCTGCCTGCTCGCCAACCACGGCCTGCTCTGCGTGGCCGGCAGCCTGTCCGGCGTCCTGAAACGCGCCATTGAGGTCGAAACCCTGGCCCGGCAGTACTGCATCGCCCTGCAGGTCGGCGAACCGGTCCTCCTCGGCGACGCCGAGATGGACGACGTGCTGGATAAATTCTCCACCTATCTGAAGGGCCTGGACGACGGCGCAGACGATACCGCAGACGAGGGGGGCTGACTCCTTGGTATTAGCCTATCAACCGGTCACATCCACGCTGGCGTGGTGCGGGGTTTCGGGCGGCGTGTAGAGCTCCGCCACGGTTTGCGGAAGCGGCACCGGCAGGTTCCCGGCGGAGGTGAAAATCTCCCTCGGCAGCGGCTGGCGCAGGACCAAACCCGCCGGATGGGACGTTAGCGGCGGGGCCGGCCGTTTGCGTTCAAGACCTTTGGCTTTTCGATGCGATTCCGGGGGTTTTAGCGTTTGCTCGACCAGGCTTTCCCGTGCCCGAGAATCGAGGCGGCCGAGCGACGGGCTGATCTGGACAAGCTGTTCCGTGTGGCGGGCTTCGTAGCCGGGCGGCACACCCAAGCCGCCCTGCGTCACCATCGGACTGACGATGAGCGCCCAGCGTTCATAATTCAGGGGCGCGACCTCGGCCATGACAGGCTCCTTCAAGCCTATATGGTTTATCTGGTCCGAAAAGGACCCCGGCGCAAGGCCCCATAAGGCGCAAACGCCATTGCCGCCACCCATTGCCAATCCCATTGCCAAACCTTGGCCATCTGCTAAAAAGGGGCCATGAACGACGTGTCCGCCGATACCGCCCCTATCACCCCTGACATGGTCGAAAGCCACGGGCTTAGTCCGTCGGAATACGACAAGGTTTTGGAGATTCTGGGGCGCGCGCCCAACATCACCGAACTCGGTATTTTTTCCGTCATGTGGTCGGAGCATTGCTCCTACAAATCATCGAAAAAATGGCTGAAGACGCTGCCGACCGAGGCGCCGTGGGTGATTTGCGGGCCGGGCGAAAACGCCGGCATCATCGACATCGGCGACAACCAGGCCGTCATCTTCAAGATGGAAAGCCACAACCACCCGAGCTTCATCGAGCCCTACCAGGGGGCGGCGACCGGCGTCGGCGGCATCCTGCGCGACGTCTTCACCATGGGCGCACGCCCCATCGCCAACCTGAACTCGCTGCGCTTCGGGCGGCCCGAGCACCCCAAGACCCGGCATCTGGTGTCCGGCGTCGTCGCCGGTATCGGCGGCTACGGCAATTGCGTCGGCGTGCCGACGGTGGGCGGCGAATGCACCTTCCACGAGGCCTACGACGGCAACATCCTGGTCAACGCCATGACCGTCGGGCTGGCCGACGCGGATAATATTTTCTACTCGGCGGCCAGCGGCGTCGGCAACCCGATCGTCTACGTCGGCTCGAAAACAGGCCGCGACGGCATCCACGGCGCGACCATGGCGTCGACCGAATTTTCCGAAGATTCCGAAGCCAAGCGCCCGACCGTTCAGGTCGGCGACCCGTTCACCGAAAAGCTCCTCATCGAGGCCTGCCTGGAGCTGATGGCGACCGACTGCATCGTCGCCATTCAGGACATGGGCGCCGCTGGGCTGACGTCCAGCAGCTTCGAGATGGCGTCGAAGGGCGGCATGGGCGTGGAACTGGATCTCGACCACGTGCCGCAACGCGAAGAAAACATGACGGCCTATGAGATGATGCTGTCGGAATCCCAGGAACGCATGCTGATGGTGCTGCGGCCCGGTTCGGAAGACGAAGCGCGCGCCATTTTCGAGAAATGGGAACTGGATTTCGCCATTGTCGGCACGCTGACCGATAGCGGCCACATGGTGCTGACGCATAAAGGAGAAGTCGTCGCCGACCTGCCGATCGACCCGCTGGCGCTGGCCTCGCCCGAATACGATGAAACCGAGCGCCCGTGGACGCCGACGCCGAAACCGGAGCCGCTTTCCGCCGACGATGTGCCCGCCCCGAACGATCCGATGGCGGCGCTGGAAACCCTGATGGGGTGTCCCGACCTGGCGTCCAAACGCTGGATCTGGGAACAGTACGATCACATGGTCATGGCCGACACCCTGGGCTTCGGCCGCCCCGGCGGCGGCGCGGCTGTGGTCCGCGTGCACGGCACCAAGAAGGCGCTCGCCATCACCTCCGACTGTACGCCGCGCTATTGCAAGGCCGACCCGGTCGAAGGCGGCAAACAGGCCGTCGCCGAGGCCTGGCGCAACCTGACCGCCGTCGGCGCGAAACCGCTGGCGACGACCGACTGCCTGAACTTCGGCAACCCGGAAAAGCCCGACATCATGGGCCAGTTCGTCGGCTGCATCGAGGGCATGGGCGAGGCCTGCCGGACGCTGGAATTCCCGGTCGTCTCGGGCAACGTGTCGCTCTATAACGAAACACAGGGCGCCGGCGTACTGCCGACGCCGGCGATCGGCGGCGTCGGGCTGATCGATAATCTGATGCTTTCGGCCAGCATGGATTTCAAGGCCGACGGCGAAGCCCTTGTTCTGATTGGCGAGACCCGTGGGCACCTCGGACAATCGCTCTATCTGCGCGAGATCGAAGGCCGCGAGGACGGACCGCCGCCGCCGGTCGATTTGGCTGCGGAAAAACGCAACGGCGACTTCGTGCGCGGCCTGATCCGTTCCGACGACGTAACGGCGTGCCACGACATCTCCGACGGCGGGCTTCTGGTCTGCGTCGCCGAAATGGCGATGAAGGGCAACATCGGCGCGACGATCCAGGTGCCCGACAACGACACCCCCGCCCACGCCTGGCTGTTCGGCGAAGACCAGGCGCGCTACGTGGTCACGACGAAGGACGCCGGCGGCCTGCTGGAAGCGGCGGAAAAAGCCGGCGTTCCGGCGATGCAGATCGGCATCACCGGCGGCGCCGGCCTGTCCCTTCTGGGCGGGGCTGGCGAAACCGCGCTCAAGACCCTCTCCGACATCAACGAAGGCTGGCTGCCGGAGTATATGGGTGAAGCGTGAGGGACACCTAGGGAACGGGCCTCTCAAAACCCACAAATGCCCCTATATTTCCGGGGGTTGACGCGAAGCCCTGGACGTCCCATATCCCCTGTTGTTAAAACCTTTTCACCCGTTTGCTGATTTTTTAAAGGATTACACCCATGGCCATGGAAGCGGCTGAAATCGAACGCCTGATCAAGGAAGGCCTGCCCGGCGCGGAGGTCACGATTCAGGACCTGCGCGGCGACGGCGATCATTATTCGGCGCAGGTGGTGTCGACGGAATTCGCCGGCAAATCCCGCGTCCAGCAACACCAGCTGGTGTATCAGGCCCTGCAGGGCCGCATGGGAAACGAACTGCATGCGCTGCAATTGCAGACCAGCGCGCCTGAAACCAATTAAGACGGCTATTGAAGGACATACCATGAGCGATAACCCCGCATTCGACCGTATCAAAGAAGAAATCGACGCTAACTCCGTCGTCCTGTTCATGAAGGGCAACCCGATGTTCCCGCAGTGCGGCTTTTCCGCCGCCGTGGCCCAGGCGCTGACCGTGATGGAAGTCAAGTTCAAGGGCGTCGACGTGCTCGCCGACGACGAAATCCGCCAAAGCATCAAGGAGTTCTCGTCCTGGCCGACCATTCCGCAGCTCTACGTGAAGGGCGAGTTCGTCGGCGGTTGCGATATCGTCCGCGAAATGCACGAAAGCGGCGAATTGCAGAAATTGTTCGATGAAAAGGGCGTTGAATACGCCTCCTGATTGCGGCAATTTAATAAGGAAAAGGGCGTGGAAAACGCCTTTAGAGAGCCCCCGTTTCCCAGGGAGTTCTTGAGGGAGGGGGATCGCTTCGGCGATCCCTTTCTTTTCACAACAGAACCACCGGATTTACGGATACGTCGATCAGGGTCCAGGTCTGCTTTAACCCCGAAAGCGGACATTAGGATCCGTTCACTCGGAAATGACCGCTTTGCGTAGCAGCATTAACAATCAGGTTTTACTGCGACAGTCTCGATCAGGCTGACACGTTCCTCATCAAGATTGCGATGCAGATTATAGGCCTTGGTACCGATGTCGTTACCAACCAGCAGATACACACCCAGTACCGGTAAATTTGGCTCACCCACGGGTTCCTGCACTTGTGAAAAGGCCTGCTGTGCGAGATCTGTCTTGTCATTCCAGACAGTAATATCAAAACCGGCGGATGTTATGACATCGCGGAATGATTCCGGTGGCACCAGAAAACTCATGGAACTGTCTTGCGCCCACGGCACCGGAAAATACAATGGTGTGTTTTTTCCGCCACATACTTCATACAAAACAGCACGGCCACCGTGTTTGAGAACACGATAGGTTTCCGTTAGCCACGAAAGCTTATCTTCGACATTCATGTTCATCTGCAGCGACCAGACGCCGTCAAAGGAATTGTCATCAAACGGCAATTCCAGTGCACTGGCCGCATGGAACTTTACCCGTTCCTGCATGTTGAGTAATCGTGTCAATCGTTGTGCGGTATCAATGTATTCGTCGCTCAAATCTATACCGGTTACACGACATCCTGTTTCATATGACAAACGACGTGTGGAACCGCCGATACCACAACCAACATCCAGAATATGAAGGCCTGGTGTGAAACCGGAAAGCTTAATCAGCTCTTTGGTTGCGGTGTCACCTCGGATATGAAATTCATCCACGGGCTGCAGGTCATCCAGTGTAACTTTCGACAAATCCGTACCAAGTTTATTAAGTCCTTCGATGATCTGGTTATACAAATCACTCGGCGAGTAATAGCTGTGAATATGTTTGATTTCTTCAACCAAAATCAGACTCCGATTTATAATTTTCAAACTGTGTCGGCTCGATAGATTCCAAAAGGAAGCGCATTCGATGAATTCAACCACCGATACGTCAAAAAAGAACTTTACTGAATAGACAAATTTTGGTCACAGACTATTTGCTGAGTCCAGGCGACCGGGAATGGAGAAAAATACGGGACTTCCGGAATTGGCTATTATCGGGCATTGGGGGACCGGGTGATTTAGGTCCGCTTCACCCCTGAAAACGGACATTCGGAGGATAGTCGCGAAATGTCTGTTTATGCCCCAAAGCGGACATGGCGCGTTATGAGGGGGACCTCTGTCTAAAAGCGGGAGTCGAAACGCCGGGGGTATACGGAAAAACTGTGTATCCAGAACACCTTCACTGTCTCCCAAACCTAACAATCCATCCCGCCGATCGTCAGGACGCGGGTCATCGCCGAACTGAAACCGCTCATTCGACGCTAGGAGCCATCACTCGAAAACCGCCGCATATACCTCGCCGAGGGTAAGCTTCAGTCCCTGCCGCCAGGCATCCTCCCATCGTTTGGTTTTGTCGACCCAGCCCTGGCGCGAAGTATCCGGCGGGATATCGTCCCAAACCGGCTTGCCGGGCGTGTTGAGGGCGATGTCGCCGTTGACGTATTTCTGGTTTTCCTCGTCCCACTCGGCCTCTTTGAACTGAGCCGCGTTTCTGTATCCCACCCGCATCAAGGCCAGCATCCTGTTCCGCCCGCCGCCGACGGCGAGGCGTTTGGCCCCCGGCAGGTAGTGCATCCTGACCGGGCCTTCGACCACGAACTCCGAAAGATACGTCCCCTCGTAGAGGCGAAACTTGGTGATCCAGGGGATCTTTCCGTCCGGTTTCTCGAAGTCCCACTTGAGCGAGTGCAGGTCGACAATATCGTCATCCCCGTGCTGATCGAGGTGTTGGCCCATGGGGAACAGCGTTACCTCCTGGCCGTCGGTGGTGAACTTGAAAACCGCGCTGCCCGGCAGACCGCTCTTCAGCGCGAGCGCGTTGAAGAGGTCGTATTCCGGATGGCGCAAGTTGCAATAGGCCCCGTGCAGACGACGGAGGACGTAACCGATCCCGAGCTTCTCGAGTAAGATGTTGAGCGGCCTCGCGGTCATGGCGGTGATCCTTTAAGTGAACTTCTCGGTCAGGAACCGGTGGAGTCTTCCCCTCATGCCGTCGAGGTTCAGCATTCGCGCCGTCGTTCCGTCGCCCGTATCGACGCGATAGACCTCGCCCCGCAGTGTCTTCAGGTACTTTTCGTCGATGTCCTCGTCGTCGGCGACGATGATCGGTAGCACCTCAACGATGCCTCTGGCCTCCAGGTCGGGCAGAAAAGCCCGCGTTTCGGTGTCGTAGCCGTCTAGTCGCTTCTTGATGGTCTCGGCATTGTCGTCGGCGCGCAGGATAATCTCACCGCCGCAGCGGTCGCAGATGCCTTCGGTCCTGGGCGGATCGAAATCGCTGTAACCGGCGGCGCACTTGGCGCAGGCCCGGCGGTTGCCCTCGACGACGCCATAGACGAGGAAGTTCCTGGGCACGTCGAGATGCAGGACGAGGTCGAGATCGACCTCCTCGAACAGAAGATCCGCCTGCGCCTTGGTGCGCGGGAAGCCGTCGAGGACGAAGCCGTTCTCCCGGCACTCCTCGCGGGCCAGGTGCTCCATGACGACCGGAACGACGATCTCGTCGGGAACCAGGGCGCCACTTTCCATGCAGGCCTGGGCCTTCTTGGACAACTCGGAGTCCGGATCGTCGCGGACCTTGGTGCGGAGCGCGATCCCGGAGGCGACGTGGACCAACCCCAGTGCAGCAAGATCCTTGGACCGGTTGCCCTTTCCACAACCCGGAGGGCCGAACAGATGAATCCTCTTTCCCCGCATCGCAGCCTTGAGTTTTTCCAGATTGTCCATTGCTTCCTCCTTACCGGGTCAACCCGGTGGACGCACCATCGACGAGGCTCCCGATGGCGGCGTTCCAGCCGGCGGGGCCGATGCCATCGGCGTATCGAAGTCCCGGAAAATCTACCCTCGGGTCATAGCCACCGCCGGTGTCCTGAACCAGGACCGGATTGTCGACGGCTTCGAGCAGCGCCAGATCGTTAAACGCATCGCCGATGCCTATACTGACGGCGCCGGGGTGGATACGCCTGAAAAGCCCCATCAGGCTCTTTACGGCCCGTCCCTTGTCGCTGGCCGCGAGGTGAAAGAAACGGCCGCCTTGGGTGATTGGCATGTCGGCGGCGGCGATGACGGAGCCCACCGTTTCCGGCATCGGGATCAGGAAGGGTTCGTCATACTCCCGCTGTTTCGCCCACGCCGCCTGACGAAGGGAAAGGCGGCAACGCGACGCGATCTCCTTGATCGTCATGTCGGAAAAACCGCGCAACGGGCAACCGGTTTTTTTCTTGAGTTCGGTAAGCGCCCTGACCAGTGCCCGGTAGGGCGTTCCCAGTTCAAGAACGAAGCCCTCGGCCGTCCGGCGATCATAATCAAAGTCGAACCTGAAATAGTCGGTTGGAATATGGACGGCGCCGCCGTTCTCGACCACGAAGGGGTGACGGTTATTGAGGCGTCTTCGGTAAAATTCCACCTCTGGTCGGGTCTTGGACGAGCACAACACCAGCGGAATGTTTTGCTCTTCAAGCAACGCGAGCCCCGGCATGGCCTTGGCATGAGAGTAATCCCGGCCATCGAGCAGCGTCTGGTCGAGATCGGAAAAAACGATGAGGCGGGACCGGCGCACGTCCGGCGGGGCGATGTTCCTCGGCCGTCCTCTGCTCCTTATCGCCTCCGACGGCCTCCCGCACCACCCCCGGAAAACCACGCAACGCCGACGCGAGTGTGTGCCACTGCGGCGTCTCCGGGGGCCTC
>JACNJX010000056.1:24391-64031 GCA_014382345.1 Alphaproteobacteria bacterium | reverse complement strand
GGATCGCCGGAATTGATCTTGGCTTCGTATTCCTGGGCGCGGCGGCTCCACATGGTGCGCTTGACCCGTGCCCTTCCTTTGAGGGTTTCCATGGCGGTGTCCATCATCTTGCGCGAGCTCAGCTTGCGCAGGCCGGACGTGTCGGCCTTGGTGATCGGGACGTGCAGCGTCATTCGGTCCTGTTCGAAGGAAATCACGAACAGTTTCAGCTTGTGGCCGGCGATTTCCTGAATCTCGACGCTGGTCACCTGGCCGACGCCGTGGGTCGGATAGACGACGTAATCGCCGGGGCCGAACAACAGCTTCTTCTTCGCCGAACTCTTGGCCCTGCTTTTCGGCGCGCTCTTGGCGACAGCATCAGCCGGCTTTGGGGCCGGGGCGTTGCTTTTGGCCGGGGCCTTAGATGTGGTCTTAGCCGGGGTTTTACTGGCGGCCTTGCTGGCGGCCTTGCTGGCGGGCTTTTTAGCAGCCTTATTGGCAGCCTTATTGGCAGCCTTTTTGGCAGCCTGAGGTTTGCTCTTGGTCGTACTTTTCTTACTTTTAGCCGTACTTTTAGCCATTTGCCTAGCTTCTCCTTTAAGCGTCATGCCCGGGGGCGGAAAAGGGAGCGGAAAACCGTTTTCCACAGCCAACCGCCGCCATGGGAACGGAAACCGCCATCAATCCAGAATTTTTGAAAATTTTGCGCCGCAACAACTCTATTCAGCGTTAAATAAAACAACAAAAGGCCGGTTTCATCCACTTCAGCCACAAAAAAAAGGCCTAAAATCGCCGCCAATGGCTACTATAACACAATTTTACGGCAAAAAAAACCTTTGCCTGAAACGTCCGAAACACCGACGACAACACAGAAAACGCATAAATCCGGACAAAACCTGCCGGATTTAACCGTAAAAAACCGCTTTACCGCCTTATCAGCTGCCTTTACCGGGTTTTTCGCTGAACATTTCAGCTTTGCCGGGCTTGTCGCGCCACTCATCGGAGTCCGCCGGGGGTTCGCCCTTACGGTTGATGTTCGGCCATTTGTCCGCATATTCGGTATTGATCTCGAGCCATTTGTTTATGTCGGGCTCGGTGTCGGGCACGATGGCCTCGACCGGGCACTCCGGCTCGCAGACACCGCAATCGATGCATTCATCGGGATGAATGACCAGCATGTTTTCGCCTTCGTAGAAACAGTCTACGGGGCAGACTTCAACACAGTCCATCAGTTTGCACTTGATGCAGCTTTCAATAACGACGTAGGTCATGGTTTTCTCCGTTGCGGGCCTATCCCCGATTAAAGAACTTTTTTCCGGCGTTGCAAGCCCTAGAAGCAGGGCGCTCTAAAAAAATCAGCGTTCAAGATTGTGTCGCATCATGGCCCGTTTGCGCGCGGCGCCGCTATCACGATCGGGCACATGGATCAGCCCGGCCACCCGGCGCACCAGATTGGCCTCATAATCGTGGACCACGCCGTCGGCGCAGGCCACGTCCCACAGCATCTCGATCATTTCGACCCGGTCCTCCACATCGAAACCCTGTTTGATGACACGGGTGAAGCCATAGAGCTGATGCGAATCTTCCACCGCTTCCTCGCCGGCCGCTATCAGATCCTCGATGGCGCTGCCTTCGAGATCGAAACGCTCCGCGATCAGCCCGGCAATGACTTGGCGTTCCGCGTCATCAAAATCACCGTCCATAACCGCCGCCTCAATCAACAGGGCAACCGAAGCCACCCGCAAATCATTGGCGCCTGTGTCCGAACCGCCTGTGCCGCCGTCATCGCTGCCGCCGCCCAGGATAAGGGCCTTAATTCGATCAATCATGGGCCTTGCCTACCATACCCATTCGGCCACCGGCAACCCTTTGCTGGTTGGGGAATTGCCCTTGTCCGGCATGGGCAAGCTGCCTACCTTTCAGGACATGAACGATGCACCTTCCGCCAATGATGCCGGCACGGACTCCACGGGTGACTCCATTGCAGACAGGCGCCAGCACTTCCCCGCCACCGAACGCAACCGCGAGCCTATTCTGGCGGTCCTCAAACGCGTGCTGCCAGAAACCGGATTTCTGCTCGAGATCGGCGCCGGCAGCGGCCAGCACGCAGCCTATTTCGCGCCCCGTTTCCCCGGCCTGACCTGGCAACCGACGGAACCCGATCCGATAAACCGCGCTTCCGTCGCCGCCTGGGTAGAAGACACAAACACCCCTAACCTGCGCCCGCCGCTGGATTTGGATGTGACAAAAGACGTTTGGTCCCTTGAAACTTCGGACGTTATTTATTCCGCCAACATGATCCACATCGCGCCCTGGGAATGCTGTCTCGGCCTGATGGCCGGCGCGGGACGCATTCTTAAGGAAAACGGCCTGCTTGTCCTTTACGGGCCGTTCATGCGAGGCGGTGAACATACGGCGCCGTCAAACGCCCAATTCGACGCCAGTCTTAAAAGCCAAAACCCGGCCTGGGGCATCCGCAATCTCGACCATGTTACCGATGTCGCCCAGGGATGCGGCTTGGCGTTGGTCGAAACCGTCGATATGCCGGCCAATAACCTGACGGTGATTTTCAACCGTCAAAATTGACCTCCCTCAATGACATCCCGGCGCGTCCTCGGGGCCGCGCACGGCGACGGCGCGGGTTTCGGCCCAGGTATCGCCGAGAGTGTTGAGGGTGTCTTCGTCCAGGTGCTGCTGGGCGAGAACGAACAACACCCGTTCTTCCTTGGTAAAGTGCTGGCGCAGCAGGGTCAGCAGATCGCGCAAGCAGCTGGCGCAGACGCCCACCGTGTCCGCATCCCGGGCGGCGGCCAAAAGGCGGTCGATTTCCCGGTGCTCGCCGCGCATGACCTCCAGCGGCCCCATGCCGCCCAGAGACGCGTCGAGGGCGGCGAACAGGCCTTCTTCCTCGATCGCCGCGTGGCTCACGACCATGCGCTCGAATCCGTCCGTCAACGCCTTAAGGGCGTCCAGGGATAGTTCGCCGCTTTCACCCAGTACTGAATCCAGGTAACCCATTTGGACGTAAAACAGGCCATGCTCGCCATATAATGCGTCGGTGATTTTCATGCCGCCTCCCTTTCCTGCAACCACAGGCCCGGCAACGGCCGGAACCCTTTAAACGGAGTCGCACGTTCCACCAACTGCGGCCTTAACTTTTATCAATCCCGGTTGTCCGTCCACAAATGAGGTCTTGCCCATTCGGCTTTTTAGTAACGGTTGGTCCCTGGTTTCGGATGGACAGGTGCCCGCCTTTAGCCAGAAGCGGATATTGAAAAGAAGCGCTTGGTTCACACTTTCTGGACGTTAAATCTATTTGAATTGTATGGGGTAACAGTAATTACTATCTTTAAAATTCATGAAATTTGAAACAGCTATCCAGGACCTTGATCCTGCGTCGCTCTCCAAAAGGCTTGCCGAAATTTTCGCTTACTGGGAGAGCAAACGCGGTGACCATTTTGCGCCCGCGTGGGAAGAATTCCATCTCGATGAACTGGATCCGCAGTCCGTTCCTCTGTCTGTCGTCGTTGACGTCATCGCCGACCCGCTTGACTTCGTTTATCGTTTTCATGGAACGGCCCGCGCGCGCGTGGAGGGACGAGATTGGACGGGGCATTCCGTGCGTGATTTGAGACCTCCCGAGCTTGGTGAAAAGGTTTATCGTGAACTTTCTATAGTGGTGGAGCAAAGGGTGCCGGTTCACTTTGTTAACAAAGGCATTACCGATCAAGGGGAGGATCTGCAATATGAATTTCTGCGCCTGCCGTTGAGTTCCGATAAACGTACTGTAGATAAAATTTACTCTATGGGATTCAATGATCAGAGCTTGTCCGTTCTCCGCCGCCAGTTCGGAACTGAAACGGCTAATTACCCCAGCGGTCTATCCAAAAAGAAAACTTAGGGCCAAAAAGAAAACTTAGGGCGCGCCCTGTGTCAGGTTTTACCCGTTAGCGGGCCCCGTGGGCGGCAAGGGCCGCCATATTGACCATGTCCGAGGTGTTCGCCCCCATGGGTACGATCTGCGCCGGCTTCGAAAGACCGATCAAGAGCGGTCCGACGACGGTGCTGCCGCCGAGTTCATGGAGAAGTTTCGATGAGATTTGCGCTGTATGAAGGCCCGGCATGATCAGGATATTGGCCGGCCCGGTCAGCCGGCAAAACGGATAATTGGCCATAAGCTCCGTATTGAGGGCGACATCGACGGCCATTTCGCCGTCGTATTCGAAATCGACGCTGCGGGCATCAAGCGCCTCAACCGCCTGGCGGACGATTTTCGTGCGCGTTAATTCAGGTTGTCCGAAATTGGCGAAAGACAGCAAGGCCACCCGGGGCTCGTGGCCCATCTCGCGGGCGAAGGCGGCCGCCTGTTGGGCAATATCGGCCAACTCAACCGGAGACGGAAGTTCATGCACGGCCGTATCGGCGACGAAGAATGTTCGGTCGCGGGCAAGCACCAGGGACAGCCCGAAGACGATGCCGCCGGGATCGGGGTCGAGAACCTGGGAGATCTGAGCCAGCGCCATATGGTAGTCGCGGGTCAGGCCGGTCACCATGGCGTCCGCGTCACCGTTGGCCACCATGCAGGCGGCGAAGATATTACGGTCGCGTTTGACCAGGCGTTGGCAATCGCGCTGTAGATGTCCCTTGCGCTGGACGCGCCGGTAGAGGAAATCGGTGTAGGCATCGAGCGACGAGGTCAGCCTGGCGTTGGTGATCTCAATGCCCTCGGCGTTGCCCAGGCCAAGCTCTTCCATGGCCTGGCGCACTCGCGCCTCGCGGCCGATCAGGATCGGCGTGCCGTAGCCGGAATTAAGGAATGCGTAGGCGGCGCGGATACTCTTCTTCTCCTCACCTTCGGCAAAGACGACGCGGCGCGGGTTTGCGCGGACCTCATCGAAGATCGCCTGCAGGCTGCCGGCCGTTGGATTCAGACGGGCCGAAAGTTCGGCCTTATATTGATCCATATCGACAATGGGATTGCGGGCGACGCCGGACTCCATGGCGGCTTGCGCTACGGCCATGGGAACGGCGGTAATCAGTCGCGGATCGAACGGTGTGGGAATCAGGTATTCGGGGCCATATTTCAGGTGCTCTCCCGAATAGGCGGCGGCGACCTCGTCCGGAACATCTTCGCGGGCAAGTTCGGCCAGGGCCTTGGCGGCGGCGATCTTCATGTCGTCGTTGATGGTGCTGGCCCGCACATCAAGGGCGCCCCGGAAGATATAGGGAAAGCCCAGCACATTATTGATCTGGTTCGGATAATCGGATCGTCCGGTGGCGATGATGGCGTCATCGCGCACCGCCTTGATTTCCTCCGGCAGGATCTCCGGATCAGGGTTGGCCATGGCGAAAATCAACGGATGATCCGCCATGGAGCGGACCATGTCTCCAGTCATGGCGCCTTTCACCGACAGCCCGATAAAGCAATCCGCACCCTCGACCGCTTCGGCCAGGGTCCGTGCTTTTGTTTTGGCGGCGTGCGCCGATTTCCACTGGTTCATGCCTTCCTTGCGGTCCTCAAAAATCACCCCCTTGGAATCGCACATGACAACGTTCTTGCCCGGCAGGCCAAAGGCCTTGAACAATTCCACACAGGCAATGGATGCGGCGCCGGCGCCGTTGACCACCATCCTGGTTTTGCGGATGTCCCGGCCGGTGAGGTCGAGGGCATTGATCAGGCCGGCGGTGGTGATAACGGCAGTGCCATGCTGGTCATCATGAAACACCGGCACGTCCAGGAGTTCGCGCAGGCTCTGCTCGATGATAAAGCAATCGGGCGCCTTGATGGCTTCCAGATTTATGCCGCCGAAGCTGTTGCCCAGATACCGAACGCAATTGACGAATTCATCCACGTCCTCGGTATGGATCTCCAGGTTGACGCCGTCGATATCGGAGAACCGCTTGAACAGGACCGCCTTACCTTCCATCACCGGCTTCGCCGCGAGCGCGCCGATATTGCCGAGGCCGAGGACGGCGGTGCCGTTGGAAATCACCGCCACGCTATTGCCCATGGCCGTGTATTTATAGGCCAGGTCGGGATCGCGGTTGATCTCAAGGCAGGGCGCGGCGACGCCCGGCGAATAGGCCAGAGTCAGATCGCGCTGGGTGGTTAACGGCTTGGTGGCGTGAATCTCCACCTTGCCCGGCCGTCCACGGGCGTGCATGCGAAGGGCATCCTGCTTGAGAAGTTGATTGGCTTGATCTTCCATGAGGTTCGCATCCCAGAATTTTCACCTATTTTGTTTAAAAAGATACCCACTGCTCGGCTCGGTTACCTTGACTATGGTCAACGCCAGGTGAAAATGATGGCGGCAGAGCATTCGCGATTGCCGTTTCAGAATTAGAAATCCCGTGGGCGATTCAGAACTTCCGTTCAAAACCATTCCGGGACGGATTAAGACTTGATGCGCGTTTTGTGTTTGCTATAAGCGAGCCTCCCTTGACCTGTTGAAACGCACCGACACCCACCCAACATAACAACCAAACCCGATCCCGTTCCGCACCAGCCTTTTCGTCGGGTCCCGTTCCTTCGGGATTCGTTTCGGCTACCGGCGCGGCGGCCCAGGAGTGAGAAAATTGGACCAACGCCCGAACAAAATCCTGATCTGCGTCAACCGCCGTTTCAAGCATGACGAACCGTCCTGCGCCGCGCGCGGCAGCTTCGCCATCGCCGAGGCCCTTGAGAACGGCGTTAAGGATCGCAACATCGATATCGAGGTCGAACGGTTTGTCTGCTTCGGGCAATGCCATAAGGGGCCGACGGTGAAACTGGTGCCGGGGGATTTCATCCTCGGCGCCGCCCCGGATATGGTCGACGGGATTCTCGACAAGCTGGAAGCCACCTGCGGCACGAAGGAAGACAGCGGCGAGAACGCCCCACCGGCGCACCTGTTGGGGTCGTGAGTCTCCTGGCGCGATTCAGGGAGATCACTCCCTTTCCGGATCGCTTTTTCCTGTAAAAATTTCAGTATCGCGCCGTTCGCGCTTGGTCGGGCGGCCACTTCCCGGCTCGCGGCGGGCCGGTTTATGTGGCCTCGGATCTGATTTCGAACGCGGCTTGGGCGGGTCCAGGTCTTCATACAGTGTCTGCGCCTCGACCGCCGGGCCACGGCGTTCGCCCAGTTCCGCCACCCGGACGACGCGGATATGCGGACCTTTGGGGAACGTCAGCACGTCGCCTATATGCAGCGCGTGGTGCGCTTTTTTCACCACAGTTTCGTTGACCCGCAGCTTGCCCGAGGCGCAGAACTTCGTCGCCAGCGAGCGGCTTTTAAAAAACCGCGCATACCATAGCCATTTGTCGAGACGGCGGCTTTCCAAAGTCAGCGCTCCACCGTCAGGTTCTGAAGCGCGGCGAAGGGGGAATCCGGATTGGCCTTGCGCCGTTTTTTCCCATCGGAAGCGACCCGTTTCGATTTGTTGGCCGGTTTTTTAACCGGTGTTTTAGCATGACCGAACCGCAATACGCCGTCCTTACCGGCGCACCCGCGATAGCCGAGCCCGGCCAGAATACCAGCCATCTCGTCCGCCCCGCACCCAGCCAGCGACATCAGCCCGGCGCCGGCGTCTTCGGAAAGCGCAAACGGCCCCTTGCGCGCCAGGGTCCAGGCCGCTGAGGCCAGCCGTTCGACCATGTCGCAACGCACCGCCAGGCGCGCGAACCGGGCATAGCCCATGGAGGCGTAAAATTCTCCGGGCACGGCGTCATCCACCGCCACCGACACCCGGCCCGGTGGAGGCGGAGGGATACCGGCCCCGTTCCACAGGCCCCATAACAAAGCCCGCAGTTCAACGGCGCGGGGCTTCAGCAAGACCGGCAGATACAGCCAGTGGCGGCCGATACGGACGCCGAGGGATTTCAGGATTTTGCGCCCGGCGCGGCCGAGCCCGTCGACCTGCCCGGCCACCAAGTCGCGGGGGATGGAACCCAGGTTCTCGCCGAGTTGAAACACCAGCCCCCTTGCCGGCCCAGTAAGCGCGGGTCCGGAGAGCGCCACCGTCAGAGAGGCGAAAACCGACTCCACATATCCGTCCAGCCAAACCTGAAGACGGCGGCGCAACTGTTCGCGCGAGGCCGTTTCCAACAAATTCCCCGGCAACGGTTCGACGGCGGGCTTCAACAGGGACGATCCGGCCTTGAGTCCGGCCACCGCCTGGTCCCGCCAGAGAATCCGGGACTCTCCATCGCCCTCAACGGACAACCGGAAATTATCGTCGCCGTCCAAGACCAGCCGCCGGAGTCGGGCCGCCGCTTCACCGCGAAGCGCGCGCACGGCGGCATTGGCAACTTTTTTCGCCGCCGTCCTGTCGTCGAGAACGGCGTCGTCGGGCTGGAAACGGAAGCCATCCAGCCGGCCCATGTAGTGGCCCTCGACGACGACCTCGCCATCACTCTTGACGGCGGCCAGCAGGTCCTCGCGTTCCTTGATGCGGCTGACCAGGACGGCGGTACGCTTGTCCACGAAGCGCTGTGTCAGTCCCCGGTGCAGGGCATCGGACAGTTTGTCCTCGATGATGCGCGTCGTATCCTGCCAATGGGCGGCGTCGCGGAGCCAGCCCGGCTGATAGGCGACGTAGGTCCAGATGCGGATACCGGCGATGCGCCCGGCCAGGGTTTCGATATCGCCGCTCGTGTTGTCCAGGCGGTTGACCCGCGCCGCCAGCCAGTCGGTCGGGAGATAGCTGTCGCCACCCCCGTCAGGCCCCATCAGGTGGCGGTAGATATCGGCCAACAGTCCGGCGTGCGCTTCGCTGCGAATCTGTCCGAAATCGGGGATACGGCAGACATCCCACAACAGCCGAAGCCCCACGGGCGTCGCCGCCAGCCGGGCGATGTCCGCAGCCTCGGCCAGATGCCGCAACGCCAGTTCGTCATCGGCCTCCCGCCCGCGCACCAGGCCCTGAATGCGCGCGGGTTCGGCGAGGCTGCGCTGGAGGCGTTCAAGGGACGAAAAATCCAGTTCCGGATTGCGCCAGAAGAGGAATTCCAGCGCATCGAAACGATGGTTTTCGATGCGTTCCACCACGTCCGCATCCAGCGGCGCTGCATTGCCCGTCACGCCGAAGGTACCGTCGTTCATGTAACGCCCGGCGCGGCCCGCCGTCTGCGCCAATTCCGCCGCGGACAGGGGGCGGCGCCTGCGGCCGTCGAATTTGCGCGTGGCGGCGAAGGCGACGTGGCCGACATCCATGTTCAGCCCCATGCCGATGGCGTCGGTGGCAACCAGGTAATCGACCTCGCCGTCCTGATACATGGCCACCTGCGCGTTGCGGGTGCGCGGGCTGAGCGCGCCGAGCACCACGGCGGCGCCGCCGCGATGGCGGCGCAACTGTTCGGCCAGGGCGTAGACCTCCGACGCATTAAAGGCGACGACGGCGGAGCGCGGTTTCAAACGCGCCGTTTTGCCGGCCCCGCTGTAGGTCAGGGTGGAAAGCCGGGGGCGGCTTTCGAACTCAATATTGTCCACCAGACGGCGCAGCAACGGCCGGATGGTGTCGGCGCCCATGAACATGGTCTCATGGCGGCCACGGGCATAGAGCAGGCGGTCGGTGAAAATGTGCCCCCGGTCCGGATCGGCGCACATCTGGATTTCATCGATGCCGACGAAGGCCACCGCGTGGTCGAGCGGCATGGATTCCACCGTGCACAGAAAGTATTGCGCGCCGGGCGGAATAATTTTTTCCTCGCCCGTAATCAGCGCCACCCGGCTCCGGCCCTTGATCGCCACCGCGCGGTCGTAATTTTCCCGCGCCAGCAGGCGCAGCGGAAACCCGATGATGCCGCTGGCATGGCCCAGCATGCGCTCCATGGCCAGGTGGGTCTTGCCGGTGTTGGTCGGACCCAGCACGGCGACGATGCGCGGACGGTCGAGCGTGGTGTCGATCTGCATAGCTATAGAGTCTCAAAAATTCAGCCCGGTTGGCAAGCCTCAGCCGCCGGCGCCGTCTATGCCCCGGGGCACCATCGGCACGAAGGCCACCGGCAGCATGCCCTGCTCGGTTATGTTTCCGGCGACGTCCTTGGTGACAAGCGTCAGAAACTGGGTTTCATGGACACGGCCCAGCGGGATCACCATGCGTCCGCCGGGGGCCAGTTGTTCGATCAGGGCTGGCGGAGTTGTTTCCGGCGCCGCCGTGACGATGATGGCGTCAAAGGGGGCCTCGTCCGGCCAGCCCTCGAAGCCGTCGCCGGCGATAATGTGAACGTTGCCATAGCCCAGCCGCTTGAGCCGGGCGCGCGCCGGACCGGCCAGGGCATCGACGCATTCCATGGAGAACACGTCTGCCCCCAATTCCGCCAGCACCGCCGTCTGGTAACCGGAACCGGTGCCGATTTCCAGCACCCGGTCGCCATGGCGAATGTCCAGAAGGTCGCTCATCAGGGCGACGATATAGGGCTGGGAAATGGTCTGGCCGTGTCCGATGGCCTGGGGCCGGTTGGCGTAAGCGGCCGAAGTGTCTTCGGGGCGCACGAATTCATGGCGCGCCACCTTCGCCATAGCCGCCATGACGGCGTCGGAAAACCGCTCCCGCCCGGTCCAGTTGGCGGTTTCCCTGGCGTTGGCCTCGATTTCCGCAAGCAGGCGCGCGCGCGCCCTTTCCCGGATTTTCTCATCGTTACCGAACAATCCCATAAGACTAGAGTTGCGCCGCCCGGACGCCTCCGTCAAGCCGTGCACCAAACGGGGGGGGTTGCATCAAACGCCCCATCCATCCATATCAGGGGCCGAAACCCTATCGGACATTCGCCCTACGGGGCATCCAAACGAGAGAACGCAATGGCACAAGAAAAATTCACCTTCCAGGCGGAAGTCAGCAAGCTTCTGGATATCGTCGCCCACTCGCTTTACAGCCAGAAGGAGATCTTCCTGCGCGAATTGATTTCCAACGCATCCGACGCCTGCGACAAGCTGCGCTACGCGGCGCTGACGGAACCGAAGCTGATTGACGGCGACAGCGAATTCCGCGTCACCCTTTCCATCGACAAGAAAGCCAAGACCCTGACGGTGTCCGACAACGGGACCGGCATGGGGCATGACGATCTGACCGACCTACTGGGCACCATCGCGCGCTCCGGCACCCAGGCCTTCGCCGAACAGATCGCGGCGGAAGCGGAGGCAACCAAGGACAAAAAAGGCAAGGGCAAGGGTAAGGGAAAAGATAAAGATGCGGACATGTCCCTGATCGGCCAGTTCGGCGTCGGCTTCTATTCCGCCTTCATGGTCGCCGATAAGGTCGACGTGCGGACCCGCAAGGCCGGCGAGGACAAGGCGTGGCTGTGGTCATCAGACGGCCGCGGCGAATTCACCATCGACGAGGCCGAACGCGACGGGCGCGGCACCGACGTCATTATTCACCTTTCCAAGAAGGAAGAGGAATATCTCGAGCCGCTGCGCCTCGAGACCATCGTCAAACAGCACTCCGACCATATTTCCATCCCCATCGTTTTAAAGGGCAGCGGAGAGGATGGGGAAGAAGACCGCACCCTCAACACGGCGTCGGCACTGTGGACGCGTCCGAAAAAGGACATCAGCGCCGAGCAGTACAAGGAATTCTACAGCCACGTCAGCCATGCCTTCGATGAGCCGTGGCTGACGCTGCATAACAGCGTCGAGGGCATGGTGTCCTACACCAGCCTGCTGTTCATCCCGTCCGCGCAGCCATTCGATCTGTTCCACCCCGACCGCAAGGCGCAGGTCAAGCTGTACGTCAAACGGGTGTTCATCACCGATGACTGCGAAGGGCTGATGCCGCCATACCTGCGCTTCATGCGCGGCATCGTCGATTCCGAAGACCTACCGCTCAACATCAGCCGCGAGATGTTCCAGCACAACCCGCTGCTGGCCAAGATCCGTTCCGGGCTGGCCAAGCGCATCATGGGCGAACTGAAGAAAAAGGCGGAAAAGAAACCCGACGAATACGCCGAATTCTGGGAAAACTTCGGCTCCGTGCTCAAGGAAGGCCTTTACGAGGAGCCCGAAAACCGCGAGCGCATTCTCGCCCTGACCCGCTTCAAAAGCACCACCCAGGAAGGCCTGAGCAGCCTGGAGGACTATGTCTCGCGCATGAAGACAGGCCAGGACGTGATCTATTACATGACCGGTGACAGCGTCGAGGCGATGCAGGCCAGCGCCCATCTGGAGGGTTTCAAGTCCAAGGGGGTCGAAGTCCTGTTGATGACCGACCCGGTCGATGATTTCTGGATTCCGTCCGTCGGCGAGTATGAGGGAAAGGAATTCAAGTCCGCCACCCGCGCCGGCGCCGACCTGGACAAAATCGGCAAGGATGGCAAGAAGGACAAAAAGAAAGACGACGCCAAGGACACGGACAAGAGCAAGGCGGCGGGCGAAATCGAGCCCCTTCTGGCGCAGTTCAAGGTGGCGCTGGGCGATGCGGTCAAGGACGTGCGGGCATCCGAACGGCTGACCGAAAGCCCGGTCTGCCTGGTCACCGGCGAAGGCGACATGGATGCGCGTTTGGAAAAAATGCTGAAACAGAACCGTCCGGCGGGCGGGCCGGACCTGACGCCCCGTGTGCTGGAGATCAATCCGGGTCACGCCCTGATCAAGGGCCTGAACGCACGCGCCAAGACGGGCGATGGGCAGGACAGCCTGATCGCCGACGCGGCGTATCTGTTGCTCGATCAGGCCCGCATCATCGAAGGCGAACCGGTCGGCGACCCACAGGCCTTTTCACGCAGGCTGTCGGCGGTGATGGAAAGCGGATTGAAGGTCTAAAGGTTCCGTTCAGGACGGTTCCGACGCCAGGACCGGCTGTGATTGACGTCACGACAAGAAACGGGTGGCGGGCGGAACCGGGAGGGCGTAGGAAGATGGACGTCTTCATTGAACAGCGATCCCGCCATGGCTGAACCGATACCCCAAAAGACCGAAACGCCCCGCCATGCGGAGGTCGCCCAGGCCATCGAGTATCTGGTTCGGAACTACGCCGACCAGCCTTCCCTGGACGACGTGGCCCGGGCCGCCGGTCTCAGCCCGCATCACTTCCAGCGCACCTTCAAGACCTGGACCGGGGTCAGCCCAAAACGGTTCCTGCAATACGTCACCCTGGGTCACGCCAGGAACCGGCTGGAGGACCGCGCCAGTGTCCTCGACGCGTCGTATGATACAGGCCTGTCCGGTCCGGGGCGGCTGCATGATCTGTTCGTCGCCTGCGAGGCGGTGACGCCCGGCGACGTCAAACGCCGCGGCCAGGGCCTGGTCATCCGTTACGGATTTCATGACAGCCCCTTTGGGCGCGTCCTGACCGGGGTGACCGACCGGGGGATTATCCGGATGGGCTTCGTCATGGACAGCGAGGAGGATGCCGTCCGCGCGCTCCGCGATGACTGGCCAGCCGCTGAATTAACCCGCGACGACCGCGCAATATCGCCGGTCACCGAGAAGGCCTTCCGGTTTTTTCTCGGGCAAACTCCGGGGTGTGAAACGCCCGAAGTCTTCGTCATGGGCACGAATTTTCAGATCAAGGTCTGGGAGGCGCTGATACGAATTCCCCGGGGGCATGTCGTCAGCTACCAGGACATCGCCCGCGCCATCGGGCAGCCCGGCGCCGTGCGCGCCATTGGCCGCGCCGTCGGCAGCAACCCCATTGCCCTGCTGATTCCCTGTCACCGGGTAATTCTGAAATCCGGGGTCATCCACAACTACCGCTGGGGCACGCTGCGCAAACGCGCCGTTCTGGCTTTTGAAGAGGCCAGTCTGGATCAAACAGGCCTTAACTCTTCTTGAGAGCGACCCGGGCGACGCCGAGAATGCGGCCCGTATTCAGGGATTGCAGGATTACGGCCCCGTTGTCCGCCTTCTTTGCAGGAAGCTCGGACAGGCCGGCGCGGATTTCCATAGCCTTGCCCGTCCACGTTCCGATGCGGGTCATGGCCTGAACCACATTGTAATAGCTAAGCGTCCGGCCGGAATTCTCGCCCCGCTTGATTTCCGTGTCGTGACGATCATCGAACAGAACCACCCACACGGCGGCCCTGTCTTTTACGTCCCCCGGGCCGCCCGCGGGGATATTAACCCGAAGGCCCTCCCCGTCGCGTTTGATGCCGACCGCCAACCGTTTCGATTTCGCCGCCTTGGTGATTTTTTCCAGAACCCTCGCGCGGTCCGAGCCGGTGACATGGTCCGCGCCATCAATCACCAGTTGCGGCGTGTAGATATAGCGAAGGCCCAGGAACTTCCCATACTGGCGTTGGCGCCTGGTGTTTTCCGGGCTGGCGAAGGGATCTTTCCAGCCGATGTAGTCCCAGTAATCCACGTGCACCGACAACGCCAGCACGTCGTCACGCTTGGCCAGTTCGCCGAGAAAGGCGTCTGCCGGCGGACACGACGAACAGCCCTGCGACGTGAACAGTTCGGCCAGGATCAGGGGGGCATTCCCGGCTTGAGCGGAAAAAGGGGTGGAAAAGGGAATGCCAACGGCGAGGGTCGCCGCAAGGACCAGGGTTTTGATATGCGTGTTCATGATGCGCAGCCTAGGGGAAACGACTACCCCCCGCTAATCACATCGGATAACGGCCAATCACATAGAAGTGAGGAGAGACGCTTTACCCGGTCTCTTTCATCATCCTTCTCAGCACGTACTGAAGAATCCCGCCGTGCAGGTAATAATCGACCTCGTCCAGGGTATCGATACGGCAGAGCAGCGTGATGTCTTCGCTCGAGCCGTCGGCGCGGGTGATTTTGGCGGCCACGTCCATGCCCGCCGTGATGCCGTCCACCAACCCCGTCAGATCCCAGATTTCCGTGCCGTCGAGCTTCAGCGACGTGCGGTCCTGGCCGTCCTTGAACTGCAACGGCAACACGCCCATGCCGATCAGGTTGGAACGGTGGATGCGCTCCAGGCTTTCGACGATCACGGCCTTGACGCCCAACAGCGCCGAGCCCTTGGCCGCCCAGTCGCGGCTTGAGCCGGTGCCGTACAGCTTGCCGCCGACAATCACCAACGGCACGCCTTCGTCGCGGTAGCGCATGGCCACCGCATAAACGGAGTCTTCGTCGCCGGAAGGATAATGCTTGGAATAGCCGCCTTCCGTCTCCGGCACCATTTCGTTGCGGATGCGGATGTTCGCGAAGGTGCCGCGCATCATCACTTCATGGTTGCCGCGCCGGGCGCCGTAGGAATTGAAGTCCTCGGGCCGCACCTGGTATTCCAGCAGGTATTCGCCGGCCGGGCCGTCTTTCTGGATGGCGCCGGCGGGGCTGATGTGGTCCGTGGTCACCGAATCGCCCAAAATCAGCAGCGGCCGTGCGCCGGTGACGTCTTCCGGCGGTAATGGTTCGGGTTCCATATTTTCGAAATAGGGTGGGTATTTGACGTAGGTGGAGCCATCCGGCCAGTCGTACAGGCCGCTGCCTGCGCCGCCGATGGCGCGCCATTCTTTCGGCCCTTCATAAACATTGCCGTAGCGTTCCTCGAACATGGAACGGTCAAGACACGCGGCCACGGTTTCCGCGACCTCCTGGTTCGACGGCCAGACATCCTTCAGGTACACCGGCGCGCCGTCGGCGCCCTTGCCCAGCGGATCGTTGTACAAATCCCGCGTCATCGAACCGGCCAGCGCATAGGCCACCACCAGGGGCGGCGAGGCCAGGTAGTTGGCCTTGACCCATGGGTTGATGCGGCCTTCAAAGTTGCGGTTGCCCGACAGCACGGCGGAGGCCACCAGATCACCCTCGTCGATGGCCTTGGCGATAGGATCGGCCAGCGGGCCGGAATTACCGATGCAACTGGTGCAGCCGAAGGCGGCGATGGCGAAGCCGAGTTTGTCCAGGCTTTCCTGAAGGCCGGCCTTTTCCAGGTAATCGGCGACCACCTGGCTGCCCGGCGCCAGTGACGTTTTCACCCAGGGTTTGGACTTCAGGCCCAGCGCCACGGCATTGCGCGCCAGCAGCCCGGCGGCGACCAGCACCGACGGATTGGACGTGTTGGTGCACGACGTGATGGCGGCGATGACCACGTCACCGTCGCACAGGGAATAATCGGCATCGTCCACGCCTATGCGCCGGGGCTCATCCACGCCGCCCATGTCTTTCAGGGTTTCCGCGAAAGCCGGCGCGGAGCCGGTCAGGTCGATCCGATCCTGCGGGCGTTTCGGCCCGGCAATGGCCGGAACCACGCTTGTCATGTCGAGTTCGATGGTGTCGGTGAAATCCGGGTCCGGGGAATTTCCATCCCGCCACAGTCCCTGGGCCTTGGCATAGGCCTCGACCAGTTCGATGGTGGCCTTGTCGCGCCCGGTCAGGTCCAGGTAGCGGAGCGTCTCCGCATCGACCGGGAAAAAGCCGCAGGTGGCGCCGTATTCGGGCGCCATGTTGGCCATCGTCGCCTTGTCGGCGAGACTCAGGTCATCCAGGCCGGGACCGTAGAATTCGACGAATTTTCCGACCACGCCTTTTTCGCGCAGCATCTCCACCACGCGCAGCACCAGATCGGTCGCCACGGCGCCTTCGGGCAGGCGGCCGGTCAACTTGAAGCCAACGACTTCGGGGATCAGCATGGTCACCGGCTGGCCCAGCATGGCGGCCTCGGCCTCGATGCCGCCGACGCCCCAGCCCAGGACGGAAAGCCCGTTGACCATGGTCGTGTGGCTGTCGGTGCCGACCAGGGTGTCGGGCATGGCGATGGTGCGGCCGTCTTCATCTTCCGTCCACACGGTCTTGGCCAGGAACTCAAGATTGACCTGATGGCAGATACCGGTGCCCGGCGGCACCACGGTAAAGTTGGAAAACGCCCCCTGTCCCCATTTCAGGAATTCATAGCGCTCGCCGTTGCGTTCGAATTCGCGCTTGATGTTTTTATCGATGGCGTCGGGCGTGCCGGAGAAATCGATCATCACCGAATGGTCGATGACCAGATTGCAGGTGCTGAGCGGATTGATGCGGTCCGGATCGCCGCCCATGCCGGACATGGCCTGGCGCATGGCGGCCAGATCCACCACGGCCGGGACGCCGGTGAAGTCCTGCATCAGCACACGCGCCGGACGGAAGGCGATCTCATGGGTCGAGGAGCGTTTTTCCAGCCACCCGGCCAGCGCCTTGGCATCGTCCACGGTGACGGTGCGCCCGTCTTCATAGCGCAACAGATTTTCCAGCAGGACCTTCAGCGAATAGGGCAACCGCGACACATCGCCGAGGCCGGCGTCGGCTGCCGCCTCAAGGCTGAAATAGTCGTATTCCCGGTCGCCGACGTTCAGGGTCCGGCGGGTTTTCAATGTATCGTGGCCGGTGACAGGCAAGGCGCGTCTCCTCTTTGATAAATTGTATGGAGGGGAAAGCAGAAGTCATCATACTTTCCTCGGTTTGTCTATATCTTGGCGCGTACGGAGAGGCTTGCAAGCATTCAGGCGCCGCCGAGGTGTTCTTCCAGCACCGAAATCAGGTCTTCCGGCGAGATCGGTTTCGCCAGCGCCCCGTCGGCGCCGATCTTTTCCGCCGCCTGGAGCGCCGTTTCCGGTCCCATGTCCCCGTACCCCGCCGACATGGCGATAATGGGAAGGTCGGGTTTAAGGGCCCGCATTTTTTTGATGCCCTCGATCCCGCCCATGCCGTCCATGAAAATGTCCGTCAGCACCAGGTCGTAGCCAATGTCGGCAAACCCGACCAGGGCATCCTCGGCGCTTTGGGAAATGGTCGACTGATAACCCTGATGCTTGAGCAGGGCGGCAAGAAAATCACCGACCAGTTCTTCGTCATCGATAATCAGGATGTTTCTTTTTGCCACTTTTTTATCCGCGAGCGGTTCTCGGTTACAAGGTCTCTTCGTTTAGTCATAGGCGCGCGTTTTGTCCAGTCATTGCAGAGGACTGTCCATTAGGGCACCGAAAGATCACAGGTTGGTGAAAAACGGAGAAGCCGGGTTTTTCGCCTTGAGAAAGACTACGTGATGTGGCTCAGTATTGCGACAGACGCAGGGGAAAACGCGCACGGTTTCTAATAACCTTCGGCGCACAGCGTCCAAAAACAAGAACAAGAACAAAAATCATAACCGCCCGTGGGAGGATATATGTCCGGCGACACGCCGAAAACTGGGGCCCTTGACACTTTTCCGAAGCTGCTTGCCGAAAACGTGCGTGCGCGCCGCGAAAAACCGGCCAGCCGCGAGAAGGATTACGGCATCTGGCAGTCTTGGACCTGGGCAGAGGTCGCCGAAGAAATCCGGGCGATGGCCTGCGGGTTCGCGGCTCTGGGCATCAAGCAAGGCGACAAGGTCGCCATTTGCGGCGACAACCGCCCGCACCTGTACTGGTCGATGACGGCGGTGCAGACCTTGGGCGCCATTCCGGTGCCGGTGTACCAGGATTCCGTACCCGAAGAGATGCAGTTCATCTACGAACACGCGGAAGCCAAATACGCCATTGTCGAAAACCAGGAACAGGTCGACAAGCTGTTGGAGATCTTGGACCGCACACCGATCCTTAAACACATCATCTACAAATTCCCGCGCGGCATGCGCCATTACAATCAGCCCTTCCTGCATCTGCTGGCAGACGTGCAGGAGCAAGGCCGGGCGTTCGATGCGAAAAACCCCGGATTTTACGAGACCAGCGTCGGCAAAACCAAAGGCTCCGATATCGCCATCATGCTCTATACGTCGGGCACCACGGGGAAGCCCAAAGGCGTGATGCTGAGCTTCGATAATCTGATCATCACCGGGCGCAATGGCGCCATCCGCGAGGGACTGCGTGAAGACGAAGACATGCTCGCCTACCTTCCGATGGCTTGGATCGGCGACAACATTTTTTCCGTTGCCCAGGCCTATACCACCGGCTTCTGCGTTAGCTGCCCGGAAAGTTCGGAAACGGTGCTGGAAGACCTGCGCGAGATCGGCCCGACCTATTTTTTCGCGCCGCCGCGGATTTATGAAAACCTGCTGACGACGGTGATGATCCGCATCGAGGACGCGGCCAAAATCAAACAGCGTATGTTCCGTTACTTCATGGATGTGGCCAGGCGCGTAGGCATGGACATCCTGGACGGCAAACCGGTAACGACCGCCGACCGGTTGCGCTACTGGCTCGGAAATATCCTGGTCTATGCGCCGCTGAAGAACGTGCTTGGCCTGTCCAATGTTCGCGTCGCCTACACGGCGGGGGAAGCCATCGGCCCCGACATTTTTACCTTCTACCGTTCGCTGGGGCTGAACCTCAAACAGATGTACGCCTCGACCGAGGCCAGCGTTTTCATCACCATCCAACCCGACGGCGAGGTGCACCCCGAAAGCTCTGGCACACCCGCCATCGACGTCGAACTTAAAGTGACCGACGAGGGCGAAGTCATGTTCCGCAGTCCCGGCGTGTTCCAGGCCTATTACAAGAACGAGGAAGAAACCAAGGCGACCAAGACCGAAGACGGCTGGGTGCATACCGGGGACGCCGGCTACTTGGACAAGGGCGGGCACCTGCACATCATTGACCGATCCAAAGACGTCGGCAAACTCAACGACGGCACTCTGTTCGCGCCCAAGTTCATCGAAAACAAGCTCAAGTTCTTCCCGCATATCCGCGAAGCCGTCACCTTCGGCCATGAGCGCGATTACGTAGCATGCTTCATCAACATCGACCTGGAATCGGTCGGAAACTGGGCGGAACGGCGCAACATGGCCTATATGGGATATACGGACCTGGCCGGTCAGGACCCCGTGTACGAGCTGATTTCCGAATGCGTCGCCCAGGTCAACCGCGATTTGAGCGAGGACGAGAAACTGCACGGCTCGCAAATCAAGCGGTTCCTGATCCTGCACAAGGAACTGGACGCCGACGACGGGGAACTGACCCGCACCCGCAAGGTCCGGCGCAAGCACGTTTCCGAAAAATACGCCGACCTGATTACCGCCCTCTATTCGGACACCGACCATTGCCGCATCGAGGCCGAGGTGACCTTCGAGGACGGCCGTACAGACATCATCAACGCCGACCTGAGGATCATGGAAGCGGCGCGCATTGGCAGCGCCGGCAGCCATGCCGAAGCGGCGGAATAGGATAGCGGCGGCATGCCCGAACCCATGAACGAAACCACGAAAGATACGATGACTGCAGAACGAATGTTCGGCGACGTGCTGCTCGACGTAGACGGCATCAGCATATCGTTCGGCGGCGTCAAGGCGCTGGACGGCGTCAGCTTCAACGTGCGCGAACACGAAGTCCTCGCCATCATCGGCCCCAACGGTGCGGGCAAGAGCTCGATGCTGAACTGCATCAACGGCTTTTACCATCCTCAGGAAGGCACCATCACCTTCAAGGGCAGCCCACACCACCAAATGCAGACCCACGAAGCCGCCAGCCAGGGCATCGCCCGGACGTTCCAGAACATAGCCCTGTTCAAGGGCATGTCGACGCTCGATAACATCATGACCGGGCGAAGCCTGAAGATGAAAAAGAACTTCCTCTGGCAGGCGCTGTATTTCGGCCCGGCCCTGAAGGAAGAACTGGAACACCGCGCCAAGGCCGAGGAAATCATCGACTTTTTGGAAATCGAGGCGATCCGTAAAACCCCCGTCGGCAAGCTGCCCTATGGGCTGCAAAAGCGGGTCGAGCTAGGCCGGGCGCTGGCGGCTGAGCCGGACCTGCTGCTGCTCGACGAGCCCATGGCCGGCATGAACCACGAAGAAAAGGAGGACATGTGCCGCTACATCCTCGACGTCAACGACGAATTCGGCACCACCATCGTGCTCATCGAACACGATATGAGCGTGGTGATGGATATTTCCGACCGCGTCGTGGTGCTGGATTACGGCAAGAAGCTGGCCGACGGCACGCCGGACGAGGTGCGCGCCAACCAGGACGTTATCGACGCCTACCTGGGCGTCAGCCACGATGAAAACGGCAACGGAGACGAATAGGACATGGAATTCCTGAACGCCGTTTTCGTGGCGCCCTTCCTGGACATCGCCGACAGCCCGGTCTTCTTCGCCGAGGTGGTCATCGGTGGACTGATGTCCGGCGTCATGTATTCGCTGGTGGCGCTGGGGTTTGTGCTGATCTTCAAGGCGTCCGGTGTCTTCAACTACGCACAAGGCGCCATGGTGCTGTTCGCGGCGCTGACCCTGGTCGGCCTGATGGAACATGGCGCGCCCTTGTGGCTGGGCCTGCTGGTGACGCTCGGCGTGATGGTGGCGCTGGCCTACGCGATCGAGCGTTTTATGCTCCGGAAACTGGTCAACCAGGAAGGCATTATCCTGTTCATGGCGACCATCGGGCTGAACTTCGTTCTCGAAGGCGTCGGCCAGATCGCCTTCGGCTCTGACGTCAAACGGCTTGATGTCGGACTGCCGGACAAATCGTTCGAGTGGAAGGGCATCTTGCTCAACACCTTCGATCTGTCGGCGACCTTTATCGGGGCGGTCATGGTGACGTCGCTGGCGCTGTTTTTTCAGTACACGCCGACGGGGCGCGCGTTGCGCGCTGTCGCCGACGACCATCAGGCTGCGTTAAGCGTCGGCATTCCGTTAAAAACCATCTGGGTCATCGTCTGGTCTGTGGCCGGCGCCGTGGCGCTGGTTGCCGGCATCATGTGGGGGGCCAAGGCGGGCGTGCAGTTCTCGCTCGTGCTGATCGCGTTAAAAGCGCTGCCGGTGCTGATCCTCGGCGGATTCACGTCGGTGCCCGGCGCCATCGTCGGCGGACTGATCATCGGCGTCGGTGAAAAGGTAGCAGAGGTCTACTGGGGACCAGTCTTCGGCGGCGCTATTGAAAGCTGGTTCGCCTATATGCTGGCGTTGGCCTTTTTGCTGTTCCGCCCGCAGGGCCTGTTTGGCGAAAAAATTATTGAGAGGGTGTAGGTGTAAGGCATGTTCTACCGCGAAGCCGGACAGTTTAAAACCAGCTACGACAAGGATCAGGCGGTCTTTCCCATCATGCAGGACCGCTGGTTCATCGTCGCCGTAATACTCGCGGCCTATTTCGTCGTCCCCTTCGTTGCCGACGAATACTGGCTGCAAGCGGTGATTATTCCGTTCCTGATCCTGGCGCTGGCCGCCATCGGGCTCAACATCCTGACCGGATACGCGGGACAGGTCAGCCTGGGCACCGGGGCCTTCATGGCGATCGGGGCGTATGCGTGTTACAAACTGACCACCAACATCCCCGACCTCAATATCGTCGTCGCGTTCCTGATTTCCGGACTGATGGCCGCCGCCGTCGGCATCGTCTTCGGTATCCCCAGCCTGCGCATCAAGGGCTTTTATCTGGCCGTCGCCACGCTGGCGGCGCAGTTCTTCGTGCTCTGGCTGTTCAACAAGGTCGGATGGTTTTACAACGACAACCCGTCGGGCACGATCACCGCCCCGCCCCGGGAACTTTTCGGCGTTACCATTACCGGCCCCCGGGCGACGGCGGAGGCGCGCTACTTCGTGTCGCTGACCTTCCTGGTGATCGGCGCCGTCGTCGCCAAGAACCTGGTGCGCGGACGCCTCGGGCGATCCTGGATGGCGATCCGCGACATGGACATCGCCGCCGAGATCATCGGCATCCGCCCGTTGCAGACCAAGCTAATGGCGTTCGCCGTGTCGTCCTTCTACTGCGGAGTCGCCGGTGCGCTGTATATCTTCTGCTGGCTGGGCAGCGCAGAGACGGAGGCATTCGACCTGTTGCAGGTGTCCTTCCCGGTCCTGTTCATGATTATCATCGGCGGTCTGGGCAGCATCATCGGCTCAATCATGGGCGCTGCGTTCATCACGGTGATGCCCATTTTCCTGACCAACTTCCCGCCCATGATCGGCATTCACATGGCCACCGACCTGCAAAAGCATATCGAGGAAATCATCTTCGGCGGCATGATCGTGTTTTTCCTGATCGCCGAGCCGCACGGATTTGCCCGGCTGTGGCAGATCGGCAAGGAGAAATTAAGACGCTGGCCTTTCCCGTATTAAAGAAGGGTCGGCAAAACCACGTCTTGCGCGTTGGCGAGGGGAAGAAACGCGTGTTAGTGTCGTTTTTGACGAATTGAACAAAAAGCCGAAAACGGCCTGTTTAACCAAAGGGAGACTTCGAAATGAAATTCCGTTCACTGTTATTGGGTGCGCTGGGGGCGGTCGTTTGCGTCACCGGGGTAGCCGTTTCCAAGGCCGCCTATTCGGCCGAACAATTCATTCCCATGCTGGTGTACCGCACCGGCCCCTATGCGCCGTCCGGCATTCCGGTGGCCAACGGGTTCCGGGATTATTATACGCTGGTCAACAAGCGCGACGGCGGCATCAACGGCGTCAAAATCGTGTTCGAGGAATGCGAGACCAAATACAACACCAAACAAGGCGTCGAATGCTACGAAAAGCTCAAAAACAAGGGCCCGACGGGCGCGTCCCTGGTCAACCCGTATTCCACGGGCATCACCTATCAGTTGATCCCGAAATCCGCGGTGGACGGCGTTCCGATCCTGTCCATGGGCTATGGCCGCACGTCGGCTGCCGATGGCCGCGTCTTCAAGTGGGTCTTCAACTTCCCGGCGACGTACTGGAGCCAGGCGTCCGCCTTCGTCAAGTACGTCGGCCGCCAGGAAGGCGGTATGGCCAATCTTAAGGGCAAGAAGATTGTCCATCTCTATCACAACTCGGCTTACGGCAAGGAAGCCAACCCGACGCTGGAAACCCTGGCCAAGAAGTACGGCTTCAAACTGACCCTGATCGCCGTCGACCATCCCGGCCAGGAACAAAAAGCCCAGTGGCTGCAGATCCGCCGCAAGAAACCGCACTGGATCTTCATGTCCGGTTGGGGTGTCATGAACCAGGTGGCGATCAAGGAAGCCGCCGGCATCAACTATCCGATGGATCACTTCGTCGGTAACTGGTGGTCCGGGTCCGACGCCGATGTGGTTCCCGCAGGCGCAGGCTCCAAGGGCTATAAGTCGGCGACCTTCCACGGCGCCGGCGCCGGCTGGGGCGTGCACGAGGACATCGTCAAGCACATCTACGGCGGCGACGCAGCCAAGGCCCAGGAAAACAAGATGGGCGAAGTGCTGTACAACCGCGGCATGGTCAACGCCATGTTCGGGGTCGAGGCCATCCGCACGGCTATGAAAAAGTACGGCAACAAGTCCATGACCGGCGCACAGGTGCGTTGGGGTCTTGAAAACCTGAACGTCAACGAGGCGCGTCTTTCGGAACTCGGCATGAAGGGCTTCACCCAACCGGTTAAGGTGTCCTGCTCGGATCACGAAACCAGCGGCCCGGTGATGTTCCAACAGTGGGACGGTTCCAAGTGGTCGTTCGCGTCCATCTGGGTGCCGCCGATGCGCGACGTCGTGCGTCCGATGATCGAAAAGGACGCCGCCAACTATGCGAAGGAAAACAAAATCACCCCTCGCAAGTGCTAATGACGAACGTTGAAGCAAAAACCGGCGGGGAGGCAGGGGTCCAAACGGGCGCCGCCTCCCTGCTCACCATCAACAACATCGAGGTCATTTACGATCACGTGATCCTGGTGTTGAAGGGGGTGTCGCTTGAGGTTCCCGAGGGGGGTATCGTCGCCCTCCTCGGGGCCAACGGCGCCGGCAAGACAACCACGCTAAAAGCCATTTCCAACCTGTTACACGCCGAGCGGGGCGAAGTCACCAAGGGCTCCATCGAGTGCATGGGCGAACGCGTCGACCGGCTCAGCCCAAACGAACTGGTGCGCCGTGGCGTTATCCAGGTGATGGAAGGGCGGCATTGTTTCGAACACCTGACGGTCGAAGAAAACCTGCTGACCGGGGCCTATACACGCACAGACGGACGCGCCAACGTCGCGGCGTCGCTCGAAAAAGTCTACCACTATTTCCCGCGCCTGAAAGAGCGCCGCACAAGCCAGGCCGGATACACCTCCGGCGGCGAACAGCAAATGACCGCCATCGGCCGCGCGCTGATGGCCAACCCGACAATGATTCTGCTGGACGAGCCGTCCATGGGACTGGCCCCGCAGCTGGTCGAGGAAATTTTCGAGATCGTGCGCGATCTCAACCAGAAGGAAGGCGTCAGTTTCCTTTTGGCCGAACAGAACACCTCCATCGCGCTCAAATATTCCGATTACGGCTATATCCTGGAAAACGGCCGTGTCGTCATGGACGGCGAAGCCGCGAGCCTGAGCGACAACGAAGACGTCAAGGAGTTCTATCTGGGCTTAAGCTCCGGCGGACGGCGCAGCTTCCGGGACGTCAAACATTACCGCCGCCGCAAACGCTGGCTTTAGGTCATAGGGAGCAGCACCTTGCTGGACTCCGAATTCTACGACGAACTGGAAATCCAGGACCCGGATGAACGGGAAATCCTGTTGTTCGAGTCCCTGGCCCGGCATCTGGCCGCGGTGCGTGAGGAAACACCCTATTTCCAAAATCTCCTGAAAGACATCAACCCGATGGAGATCAAGGGCCGTGATGATCTTGCGGCGCTCCCCATCACGCGCAAATCCGATCTCGGCGACCTGCAGAAAAACGACCCGCCGCTGGCCGGCATGACGACCGTGGCGCCGGCCAATTATCTGCGCCTCTTCCAATCCCCCGGCCCGACTTATGAGCCGGAAGCCGATGGCAAGGACTGGTGGCGTATGGGCCGGGCGCTGTTTGCCGCCGGCATGCGGCCCGGCGATATCGTCCACAATACCTTTTCCTATCACATGACGCCTGCCGGCATGATGATCGAATCCGGCGCGCGCGCCATCGGCTGCGCCGTGGTTCCCGCCGGCACCGGCCAAACGGAACAGCAAATCCAGGCCATTGCCCATATCCGTCCCAGCGCCTATGCGGGGACGCCGTCGTTCCTGAAGATCATCCTCGATAAGGCGCGCGAAGCGGGCGCCGACGTCGGCAGCATCAGCAAAGCCCTGGTCTCCGGCGAGGCCCTGCCGCAAGCGCTCCGGGATGAATTCCGCGACAACGGCATCCAGTGTTTGCAGGCCTACGCCAGCGCCGACCTCGGCTTGATCGCCTATGAATCGAAGGCCATGGACGGCCTCATCGTCGATGACCGCATCATTGTCGAAATCGTCCGCCCCGGCACCGGCGATCCCGTGGCGCAAGGGGAAATCGGCGAGGTGATCGTCACCTCGCTCAACCGCGACTATCCGCTGATCCGTTTCGCCACCGGCGACCTGTCATCGGTGATGACGGGGCTTAGCCCCTGCGGGCGCACCGGCATGCGCCTGACCGGCTGGAAAGGCCGCGCCGACCAGTCGACCAAGGTCAGGGGCATGTTCGTGACGCCGAAGCAGATCGCCGACGTTCTCAAACGCCATCCGGAAATCGCCAAGGCGCGCCTCGTCGTCGAAACCAAAGACGGCACCGACGCCATGACCCTGAAGGCGGAAGCCGATATCGAGTCGGGCGGCGGCGGAGAGGAACTGGCAAGCGCCCTCGGCGAAACCCTGAAAAGCCTGTGTAACCTCAGAGGCGACACCCACATCGTCGAGCCGGGCAGCCTGCCCAACGACGGGCTGGTAATCGAGGATACGCGGGGGCGGGAGTAGGTCGTTTCAGGACGAAGCCGAAGGCTCGGGGCCTTTTGCGGTCAAATTTAAGGTATTCCTATTTCCGCAAGGCGAATTCGACCAGCGGGTCGACCCACGAGGGCTGGGGCTTGTAGAACAGTTGGTGCCCGCCGCCGACGGTCAACATCATGTTCTCGAAGGTTTCGACCCCCGCCTTCTCCATCGCCGCGTCGCAGGGGCCGACGGTGTCATCGTCTTTTTCCCACATGGACAGGAAAGTGCCCTTCATTTTCTTGGCCCGTCCGCCAAGGAACTTCTTGTAGTTGCGATAGGACGTATGGCCTGGGATGACCCCGCAGGAGGCGAGGACCGCATACCGGACCTTCGGATTTCGAAGCAGGCTGGCGGCCCGCATGGCGATTTTTCCGCCCCGGGAGTGGCCTGCGACTAGAATATTCTCCGGAGGAACGCCCGCATTAAGCAGGCGGCGGACCTGTTTATTCACCTTTTTCGCCGACTTCATCAATTTTACGGCTTCCCGGACCTCGCCGATGACAACGAACCCTTTCGCCTCCAGGGCCTCGAGAATATCGTAAAACTTGTTCTCGTCGCTCGGCCCTTGATTTTCGATGCGCGCGCCGTGCAGATAAAACACGTAATGCTTGGACGCGTCGATTTCATCCGGAAGCGGGCGGTCGTAATCGGAACCAGCACCGGCTATAGCCGGTGCCAGGAAGACCAACACCGTTACGGCGGCACGCGCGGCAATGCCAAAGATGTTCTTTTTCAATGCCTTCTCCTGAATTTTCAGGGCAGATACCGGGCGGACGCAGGGTCAAGGCCAAGGGCCGGATTCAATCCACCCGCCGGCGGATCTAAGACCCGCCTTAATTTATTTTTTTCAGGGCTCTTTTCGCTACCTTGATGCATTCTTTTTGTTTGCCCTCAGCCAAGAAATTCCTTGCCTCGACAAGGTCATCATTAACTTTACTTACTTTTGGACCCATTGGCGCAAACCCCGATATGCCCGCCTCAGCCTGCTCAATCAGAGCCGTGCAATCGCTGCCACCACCCTGTTTCATCGCCTGTTTCAGCTGCTTGTTGGCTTTTTTAACAAGATTGCCGCACTTCTTTTTCTTTTTCTTGTCGTCCTTGAACTTGTTCGCCTTGGCGATGAGTCCGGCGATTTTTTCGCGCTTGGGATTGGACTCCGGAATTTTATCCAGCTTGGCCATAACGGCTTCTATCTTTTCGTGGCAATTGGCCGACGCCCGGTCAGGCGTAAATCCGGTGATGCAAAATACCGTGAGTGCAACCGCGATGGTGAAATAACGCATTGGAACCCCCCGTTCTGATTTCGTTACGCAAGCCCCCCTGGGCCGCAGAAACTAAACAGGAATTCAGAAAATCTGTCAAAAGAATATGCATAAACCTTAGATTGTTAAGGGGCTTCCCTTGTGTGCGGAATTCGAGTCCCCTGCCCGGGGCGCCAACCCAGCGGGCCGCCCATATCTTTCCCCATTCCGAGCATATTCTCGCCACATTTAGCCGCTTAAATGCAGACCATAGACCTCCTAGTCTATAAACCAGAGAAACCCCCCTTTCTCTGGCCCCCTTATCGGCACACCTGTATGCCGAGACCTAAGACGGCCGGACTTATCGAGTCCGGCCGTTTTTTTTGTTTGAAGGATTAGGACTCTTTCAGCTTGTTGGCCGCCGCCAGTTCAACGGCGGAGCAGAAAATCTCCATGGCGCTACGGATGTCGTCGACCGAGGGCATGGTCGGGGCGATGCGGATGTTGCGATCGTTGGGGTCCTTGCCGTAGGGGAAGGTCGCCCCGGCGGGCACCAGCTTGACGCCGGCTTCGCCGCTGAGCCGGATGACGTCGGCCGCACAACCGTCCAGCACGTCGACGCTGACGAAATAGCCGCCGTCCGGCTTGGTCCAGGTGGCAATGCCCTTGCCGGCGAGGCGGCGTTCTAGAATTTCGTCGACGGCGTCGAACTTCGGCCCGATGATCGCGGCTTGCTTGTCCATGTGGGCGCACAGGCCGTCCATGTCGCCGAAAAAGCGGACATGGCGGAGCTGGTTGATCTTGTCCGGTCCGATGGTGGCGACGAACAGCTTTTTCAGCGCGTCGTCGATGTTGGTTTTCGATGCCGCCATCATGGCCACTCCGGCGCCGGCCATGGTCATCTTCGAAGTCGAACCGAACATCAGCACCCGGTCAGGATTGCCTGCGTCCTTACACGCCTGGAGCAGGTTCTTCACCACCGCCGGGCCGTTGCCCAAATGATGGGCGGCGTAGGCGTTGTCCCAGATCACCCGGAAATCCCCTGCCGCCACCGGCATCGAGGCCAGCCGGTCGACCACGGCGTCCGAATAGGTTACGCCCGTGGGGTTGGAATATTTCGGCACGCACCACATGCCCTTGACCGACGGGTCGTCCTTCACCGCCGCCTCGACCGCGTCCATGTCGGGGCCATCATCGTCCATGGCGATGTTGATCATCTCGAAACCGAGCGTCTCGCAAATCGTGAAATGGCGGTCGTAGCCGGGCACCGGGCACAGGAATTTGACCGGCGTCTGGTCTTTCCACGGAGCCTCACAGGCTCCTTCGCCTCCCGGCATGCCGAACAGGACGCCACCGGCCAGCGCGTCGTACATCATCGGCAGGCTGCCGTTCCCGCCGACGATGATCTCGTCCGGTGTCACCTCCATATATTCTGCGAACAGGCGCTTGGCTTCCGGGATGCCGTCCAGGATGCCGTAATTGCGGTAATCGGTGCCGTCCTCGCCACGAAAGTCGTCATCGGACACCGCCGTCAGCAGCCCGGCGCTGAGGTCCAGCTGTTCCGGCGACGGCTTGCCGCGCGTCATGTCGATGCTCAGGTTGCGTCCGCGCAGGCCGTCATAGGCGGCCTGGAATTCACCGGCCAGGGCGGCCAGTTCATCCGGCGTCTTCGTCTTCAGGTCCATGGGGTATTCCTCTTGTAAAACCGTATTTTCTGTATGGACGGGAAGTGCCCTTTTGTAAACTCCCCCCTGCTTTTCCAAGCCGTTCTTCTTTTTTTCGTGGATTTGATATACCGTTCGCCCAGCTTGTCTTGCAGAACCATCACCTGGGGTCCTCTTTGAGCCTTTTCACCGGCACCGATCTGGTTTGTTTTCGCGGCGGACGCACCGTCTTCGCCGGGCTCGGCTTCGCCCTGAGCCCCGGCGAGGCGCTGATGCTGCGCGGCCCCAACGGGTCCGGGAAATCCAGCCTGCTGCGGCTGATGGCAGGCCTCGGTCAACCGCTGGAAGGCGCCCTCACCTGGTCCGACGAGTCCATCGCCAACGACCCGGAAGCCCACAACGCGCGGCTTCATTACATCGGCCATGCCGACCCGGTGAAGCCGGTGCTGACGGTGACCGAAAACCTCCGCTTCTGGGCCACGCTGCGGCCGGGCTTTGGCAACGGCGAGGACGCCATCGCCTCGGCGCTGGAAAAGCTCGGCATCGGTCATCTCGCCGACGTACCGGGGCGCTTCCTGTCCGCCGGGCAGAAACGCCGCGTCAACCTGGCCCGCATCCTCGCCGCCCCGGCATCGCTGTGGTTGCTGGATGAACCGCAGACGGCGCTCGACCGGGCGGCGGAGAAAAACCTCAAAGACGCCATCGCCGACCACCGGGCCGGTGGCGGCATGGTGGCGATTTCGTCCCATGCCGAGAATTCCCTGGCGAACGCCCGCGAATTAGACATCAACCAATTCCGGGCTGACTCCCCATGAACGGCTTCCTCGCCATTGTCCGGCGCGACCTGCGTCTGGCCTTCCGCCAGGGTCTGGACAGTCTGATGGTGGTGGCGTTCTTCGTCATCGCCGTGGTGCTGTTCCCGTTCGGCGTCGGCCCGCAGCCCAATACCCTGGCCCGCATCGCGCCCGGCGTGATCTGGGTGGCGGCGCTGCTGGCCTCCATGTTGTCTCTGGAACGCCTGTTCCAGACCGATTACGAAGATGGATCGCTGGAACTGCTGGCGTTACAGCCGGTGGCGCTGGAAATCACGGTGATGGCGAAAGTCACCGTCCACTGGCTGACCACCGGCCTGCCCCTGATCGTCGCGGCACCCCTGTTGGGTGTGCTGATGAACCTGCCCGAAGACGGCTATATGCCGCTGATGATCGCGCTGACGCTGGGCACGCCGACGCTGAGCCTGATCGGCGCCATCGGAGCGGCTTTAATTCTGGGCTCCCGGCGGGGCGGCATCCTGCTTTCCCTGCTGGTGCTGCCGCTATATATTCCGGTGCTGATTTTCGGGGTCAGCGCCGTCGATGTCGTGATCGGCGGATTTTCGGCCAAGCCGCAATTGCTGATCCTGTCCGGGCTTCTTGTCGGAGCCTTGCCGTTGTGCCCGTGGGCGGGCGCCGCGGCGGTGCGCCAAGGACTCGAATAAGGGAAAGGTATTTTTTTATGGCCTCCATAAAATTGACATAGATCAATGGGACACAGGACGCAGGGTTTATAGTCTAGGACAAATATGTTTCACCGCTTCGCCAATCCCGCCCGCTTTTTGCGCTTTGCCGCCGTCATCCAGCCCTGGATCGCCGGTTTGACGGTGCTGCTGTTCGCCGTCGGCCTGTACCTCGGCCTGCTGGCGTCACCGGCGGACTATCAACAGGGCGAAACCGTGCGCATGATGTATGTGCATGTGCCTTCGGCCTGGATGGCGCTGTTTTGTTACACCGGCATGGCTATCTCGTGCGGCGTGGCGCTGATCTGGAAACACCCGCTGGCAGACCTGGCCGCCAAGGCGACGGCCCCCGTCGGCGCCAGCTTCACGTTTCTGGCCCTGGTCACCGGCTCGTTGTGGGGCAAGCCCATGTGGGGCGCCTGGTGGGTGTGGGATGCCCGGCTGACGTCGATGCTGGTGCTATTTTTCCTGTATCTCGGCTACATGGCGCTGAACAACGCCTTCGATGATCCGGGACGGGGTTCCAAGGCATCCTCGATCCTCGCTCTCGTCGGCTTCGTCAACGTGCCGATCATCAAGTTTTCCGTCGACTGGTGGAACACCCTGCATCAGCCAGCCAGCGTCGTCAAAATGGGCGGCCCGGCCATTCATGCATCAATTCTGTCGCCGCTATTGGTAATGGGCGTGGCCTTCACCACCTATTACCTGTGGGTGCTGCTGATCCGCATCCGCCGGGAAGTCACCGCCAACAAGGTCCGGGCCCTGCAAATGCGCCAGGCGTCGAGAGGGGAACAATAATCATGGCCAAGGGGAACCTGTAATCATGGAAAGCCTCCAAGCCTTCTGGGACATGGGCGGGTACGGCCACTTCGTATGGCCGGCCTATGGCGTCGTCGCCGTGGTGCTGATCGGCCTGTTTGTTGAGAGCCGCCGCTCCCTGAAATCGGCGGAAGCCGAACTGGCCGCCCTCGCCCCCAGCAAGGCGGAAGACACCGACGATGAAACGTAAACACAAACGCCTGACCTTCGTCGCCATCGCCCTGTTGCTGCTGGGCGCCGCTGCGGCCCTGGTGCTGAGCGCCTTCGAAGATAGTATCGTCTTTTTCTACAGTCCGACGGAATTGGCGGAAAAGAACGTCGTCGACGGCCGTCACGTGCGTATCGGCGGGCTGGTCAAGGAAGGCAGCATCAAAAAGGGCGAAGGTGCGGTGACCCTGTTTGAGGTCACCGATCTCAGCAATACCATCGCCGTCAGCTTCACCGGGCTTTTGCCGGACCTGTTCCGCGAAGGCCAGGGCGTCGTCGCCGAAGGCAAGCTGAAGGACGGCGTGTTCATGGCCAGCGACGTGCTGGCCAAACATGACGAAAACTACATGCCGCCGGAAGTCGCCGACGCGCTGAAGAAATCCGGGCAGTGGAATACCGGGGGCAACCCCCCGGCTAAGGAAGAGAGCGCAAAATGACCGCCGAAATCGGACATTTTGCGCTGATCCTGGCGCTGATGATTGCCGCCGTGCAGTCCGTCGTGCCGCTTGTCGGCGCGCACCGGGATAATGCCGAATGGATGGCCATAGCCCGACCCGCGGCGCTGACCCAGTTCGGGCTGGTGGCGATCTCCTTCGGGTGTCTGACCCAGTTGTACCTGTCGTCGGATTTTTCCGTCCTCAACGTGATTCAGAACTCCCACACCACCAAGCCGATGATCTACAAGATCGCCGGCGTCTGGGCCAACCACGAAGGTTCCTTGTTGTTGTGGGTACTGATCCTGGCCCTGTTCGGATCCGCCGTCGCCGCCTTCGGCGCCAACCTGCCGCCGGCCCTGAAGGCCCGCGTGTTGAGCGTGCAGGCGATGATCGCCGTCGGCTTTTACCTGTTTATGCTGCTGACCTCGAACCCGTTCGAGCGGGTCGAGGTTCCGCCCATCAACGGCCAGGACTTGAACCCACTGTTGCAGGACTTCGGCCTCGCGATACATCCGCCGATGCTGTATCTCGGCTATGTCGGGTTTTCCATGGCCTTTTCGTTCGCCATCGCCGCCTTGATCGAAGGCCGGGTCGATGCCGCCTGGGCGCGTTGGGTGCGGCCCTGGACTCTGGCGGCATGGTGCTTCCTGACCGGCGGCATCGTGCTCGGTTCGTGGTGGGCCTATTACGAACTCGGTTGGGGCGGCTGGTGGTTCTGGGACCCGGTGGAAAACGCCTCGTTCATGCCGTGGCTGGCGGGAACGGCGTTGCTGCATTCCTCAACCGTGGTTGAGAAACGCGACACCTTGAAGGGCTGGACCATCCTGCTCGCCATCATCACTTTTTCACTCAGCCTGCTGGGAACCTTCCTGGTGCGGTCCGGTGTGCTGACGAGTGTCCATACGTTTGCCTCCGATCCGGCACGCGGCGTCTTTATCCTGGCTTTGCTGATCGTCGTCATCGGCGGCTCGCTGGCGTTGTACGCCTGGCGTGCGCCGTCGTTGGTCAGCACCGGCGTGTTCCAGCCGATTTCGCGCGAAGGCGCGCTGTTGCTGAATAATCTGATCATGGCGACGGCGGCGGCGGCGGTTTTACTGGGCACACTGTATCCCTTGATGCTGGACGCCGTCGGCGGCGACAAAGTGTCCGTCGGCCCACCGTTCTTCAATTCCGTCTTTATCCCATTGATGCTGCCGATGATTGCCGCCATGGCCATCGGCCCGATGCTGGCGTGGAAGCGGGCCGACCTGAAACCCGTTCTCGCCCGCCTATGGGCGGCGATGATAGCGGCTGTTCTCGCCATGCTGGCCGTCTGGGCCTGGGCCACCGACGGCCCGGTTATGGGTGTCATCGGTGTTGGGCTGGCGGCATGGTTATTTGTCGGCACGCTGGTCGAATTGGCCGGGCGCATCCGCCTGTTCAAGGTCCCTGCGCGCGAAAGTCTGCGACGGCTGGCGCGTACGCCTCGGGCATCGTGGGGCATGACGCTGGGCCATCTCGGGCTCGCCATCACCATCGCCGGTATGTCCGGAGCCGGGGCCTGGCAAACGGAAAGCGTACAAGCTATGAAGCCGGGCGAAACCGTCACCGTCGCCGGGTATGACTTCACCTTCGACGGGGCCAAAGACGGACAGGGGCCTAATTATTCCATCGTCCGTGGCACCTTCCTTGTCACCAAAAACGGCCAGCCGGTGGCCACCCTGGACCCGGAAAAGCGCGTCTATACCGTAACCAAGCGCCCGACCACCGAAGCCGCCATCCACTCCACCTTCTGGGGCGACCTGTATGCCGTTGTCGGTGACAAGGACAAAGCCACCGGGGCTTATGTCACCCGCATCTATTTCAATCCGCTGGTCGCGTGGATGTGGGGCGGGGTTCTGGTCATGGTCGGGGCCGGTATCACCAGCCTAACCGACCGCCGCCACCGCATCGGCGCACCCGCCGGGCGGCGTGTCGCCGGGACGGCCCCCGAAACGGTCAAGACCTGAACGAAGGAACAGAACCCGTGCAAAGACGTTTCTTCTATCTTGTCCCGCTGGCCGTATTTCTGGTGATGGCGATCTATTTCGCCGTCGGACTGACCAAGGATCCAAAAATCCTGCCCTCGGCGCTGATCGACAAGCCGGTGCCCGACTTCGCCTTGCCGCCCATCGAAGGCGGGCCGGGCAAGGGCTTTTCCTCCGCCAACCTCAAAGGAGACGGCGTCACCATCGTCAACGTGTTCGCGTCGTGGTGCGTGCCCTGCCGGGTCGAACATCCGCTCATTGCCCGGCTGGCGGAGTTGAACGTGGCGAAGGTCTATGGCCTCAACTACAAGGACAAACCGAAAGACGCCCTGAGGTGGCTGGCCGAACTGGGCGACCCCTACACCGCCCACGGCGCTGACACCAAGGGCCGCGTCGCCATCGACTTCGGCGTCTACGGGGTGCCGGAAACCTTCATCATCGATAACACCGGCACCATCCGCTACAAGCACGTCGGACCGATGACGGCGGACAAGCTGGAACGCGAAGTCCTGCCCATTATCAAGAAGCTCGACAAAGGAAATGGGCAATGAGCCGGGGGGTCGCATGTATTCTTCTGGTAGTGGCGGTGACGTGGCTCTCTCCTGCGCTCGCCGTTAACCCGGACGAGGTGCTCTCCGATCCGGCGCTGGAGGAGCGCGCCCGGGACATTTCCAAGGGGCTCCGCTGTCTGGTCTGCCAAAACCAGTCGATTGATGATTCCGATGCCGATCTGGCCAAGGACCTGCGGGTGCTGGTGCGCGAACGGCTGAGTGCCGGTGACAGCAACGACGCGGTGATTCAATTCGTCGTCGCGCGCTACGGCGACTTCGTGCTGCTGAAACCGCCGTTCAAACCGGCGACCCTGGCGCTCTGGCTGGGGCCGGTGGGAATTGCCGGCGTCGGCCTGCTGGCGGTGTTCTTCTTTTTCCGCCGTCGCCGCCTTGAGGTTTCCGCCGGACCACACGGCGCGCCAACAAGCGCCAAACCGCCCGAGCCGCTTAGCGACGATGAAAAACGCCGCATGGAAGATCTTCTGAAAGACGACAAAACATGACCGCGTTCTGGCTGTCCGCCGCCCTGATGACCATCGTCACCATCGCCGCGGTGGCGGTGCCGTTGCTCCGTCCCGCTTCGCGCCGATACGCGGAGCGCGCCGATTACGACATCACCGTCTACAAGGACCAGCTGACCGAGATCGATCGCGATTTCGAACGCGGGCTACTGGCTGAAGCCGAGGCCGACGCCGCGAAAATCGAAATCCAGCGGCGCATGCTGAAGGCCGCCGACGCGGCAAAGACGTCCGGCGAGGCCGCGGCCAAACCGTCGCGAAGCCCCGCCGTTGCCGGTGTGCTGGCGCTTTTTATCGCTGCCGGAGCCTTCGGGCTTTATGCCTACAAGGGGTCTCCCGACAATCCCAACCGGCCTTACGCCAAACGCAATATCAGCGCCGAAATCGCCCAACGCGAAGGCCGCCTGCAGCGAAACGAAGTCAAGCAGCTGGTATCGAAGCTGCTGGCGACCCTGGAAAAGCGGCCGGGCGACCTTCGGGGATGGCTGTTGCTGGGCCGCACCTACATGACCATGGATGACTTCCGGGGCGCCATGGAAGCTTTCCGCCGCGCCACGATCTTGTCGGGACGGCGCACCGACGTAGCCTCCGATTACGCCGAAGCCATGGTCCTGGCCCAGAACGGAAACATCATTGCACCCGCGAAGAAACTCTTTTCCGACATCCTCGCCGCCGATCCGTTCGATCCCAAGGCGCGCTATTACCTGGGCCTGGAAAAAGCCCAAGGCGGCGACCTCAGGGGCGCGGTCCAGGCCTGGGTCGATCTGGCGGCGCTTTCGGATTCCGATGCGCCGTGGATGGCGGTCATCCGCCGCGAGGTTGCAGGCCTCGCCAAGGAACTGGGCGTCACCCCGGAATCCTTCAAGCCAACAGGCAAGGCGCTGGCGCTCTCCATGACCAAGGGCTTAGGCAAAGCCGGCGACGCTCCGGTGTTGCCGCCTTCCGCTATTCCTGATGTACCGGGGATGCGCGCACCTGCAACATCAAGCCCCTCTGCACCAAGGGGGCCGAGCACCGATGACGTCAAGGCGGCGGAACAGATGTCTTCCGCCGACCGCCAGCAGATGATCCGCACCATGGTGCAGCGTCTCGCCGACCGCCTGAAGGAGAATCCCGACGATCTCGCCGGCTGGCAGCGTCTGGCTAAGGCGTACGCGGTTCTCGGCGAAACGGAAAAGGCCAAGGAGGCCCGCGCACGGGCCGAAGCGCTGGCCAAAAAAAATCCCTGAACACCCCAAGTCCTGCCTTGGAAAAACACCGTTACATTCTAGAATCCAATGATTATGGCCGACGAACACGGTAACGCCGCACCGACCCTTAAAGTCTGGGATCTGCCGACACGTGTCTTCCACTGGTCGCTGGTGGCGTTTTCGATTCTGGCGTGGATAACATCCGAAGCCGATGGTGCTTTGTTCTGGCTCCACCTTTGGGCCGGATACGCGGTCATGGGTCTGGCTACCTTTCGCTTGATCTGGGGCGTTATCGGAACCCGCCACGCCCGGTTTACAGCCTTCATCCGTTCTTGGCCGGATGTCCGGAGCCATATCCGGAAATTGCTGTCTCCTTCACCGGCCCCCTCCCTCGGGCATACTCCGCCGGGAGGCTGGATGATAGCCCTGCTGCTCGTGGTGTTGATTCTGTTGGTCGCGACGGGCCTGTTCGCGGGTGATGACGAGGAACTCGGCCCCTTCGCCCTTTTTGTTTCCGCGGGACTGGCCGATGCCCTGGGCGAAATCCACGAAGGCCTGAACGGGCTTTTGTGGACCCTGGTCGTTTTCCACGTTTGCGCCGTTTTCGCCGTTTCCTGGTTGACCCGGGACAGTCTTGTCCGCGCCATGTGGACAGGGCGAAAAATCAATCCGGACCGATTCCCACCGCAAGACGGGAACGCGCCCCCGGCCGACATTCCTCCGGCGGGGTGGTTGCGTACGGGCCTTGCCGTTCTCCTGGCAGCCAGCCTGATAGGCATTGTCGCCCTGTAGCCCCCACCCATTCGAGTGGCAAAGACCGCCCCAAACAGGTCTTGCGTTCGAACCGCCCGGCGGGGGATAAAACACCCACATCATCAAGGGGGCCTTATGAGCAGTTTCAAGACCATCGACGACCTCGACGTGGAGGGCAAACGCGTTCTCGTGCGTTGCGATCTAAACGTGCCGATGAAAGACGGGCGTGTCACCGATTCCACCCGTATCGACCGCTCCCTTCAGACCATCCGGGACCTGACCGGCAGGGGCGCCAGCGTCATTATCCTGTCCCACTTCGGCCGCCCGAAGGGCGAGGCCGTGCCGGAAATGACCCTGGAGCCGGTCGCCCGCGCCTTGGGCGAGGCCTTGGGCCAGGACGTCGCCTTCGGCAAGGACTGCATCGGGCCGGACGCCGAACGGGCGGTCCAAGCGGTAACGCCTGGCGGTGTCGCGTTACTGGAAAACCTGCGCTACCACGCCGAAGAAGAAGCCAACGACGCCGGCTTCGCCGGCAGGCTGGCCGGATTGGGCAACCTTTACGTCAACGACGCGTTTTCCTGCGCACACCGCGCCCATGCCTCGACCGAAGCCATCGCCCGGCTCCTGCCGTCCGCCGCCGGACGGCTGATGCAGGCGGAACTGGAAGCGCTCGCCAATGCCTTGGAAAAACCGGAACGCCCGGTGGCCGCGCTGGTCGGCGGGGCCAAGATTTCCTCTAAAATGACGGTCCTCGGCCACCTGATCGAACAGGTCGACGTGCTGATTATCGGCGGCGGCATGGCCAACACCTTCCTACATGCCCAAGGCATTGATGTCGGCAAATCCTTGTGCGAAGCCGACATGGCCGACGCCGCCAGGGACATCCTGGACAAGGCCGTCAACGCCGGATGCGAGGTGGTGCTGCCCATCGACGCCGTCGTCGCCAGGGACTTCGCCGAAGGGGCTGCGTCGGAGACCGTAATGCTCGACGCCATCCCGTCCGATTCCATGATGCTGGATGTCGGGCCGGCCTCCATCGCCGATCTGGTGGCGCGTCTGAAAGACTGCAAGACCCTGGTCTGGAACGGCCCGCTGGGCGCGTTCGAGGTCAAACCCTTCGATACCGCCACCAATGCGCTGGCCAGGGAAGCCGCCAGACTGACCACCGAGGGCAGCCTGCTCAGCGTTGCCGGCGGCGGCGACACGGTGGCGGCGCTAGCCAACGCCGGGGTGCAGGAACAGTTTTCCTACGTCTCGACGGCGGGTGGCGCTTTCCTGGAATGGCTGGAGGGCAAGGAACTGCCCGGCGTAGCCGCCCTCAAATCCTAAGTCGTAGCGGCGCTGAAGGCTTGGGACTCAGGCCTTTTTCGGCGGCGTTTGCTGTTCGCCGGGGGCAGCCTCACCGTTACGGGTGTCGGCCCTGCCGCTTGGCGCATCGGAAGGCCTCACCTTGGAGATTACGTCGTCCAGCATGTTCTGGAGGTATTCCGACTGGGACAGCAGCTTGCTCGTCGCTTCGATCGCCTGTTCCGAGGCCGTGGCGGCAATTTCCCGCGCCATGCGCGTCACCTCGGCCATGGTCGCACGCACCGTTCCGGTGACCCGTTCCGCCCGTTCCGTGGTTTCACGGATCATATCGAAACGCTTGGACATGTTCATATCGGAAAACGTCTTGTCATCGACCGACTCCTTGTGCTCGCCGGACAGGATCACCAGGTTGTCGGGACCGGACGTGTCCCTTGGCCCGGACCGGAAGGCCAGCAGGTTCGTTTGGTCCCGGATCCCGACCACCAGCGAGCCCATTTCCTCCATCTGCCGGGTCGCATCGTCGAGGCCTCTGATCAGGGCTTCGGTGCGTTCCACATCGTCGGCGGCGGCGGTGACATACTGGCTGAAGCTGGCAAGCTGACGGCTGACGGACGAAATCGGACCCGTCCCCGCCAGACCAGGGGGCAAATCGGCAAGGATTTCCGGCATTGGCCCGAGCATGGGCTGGGCGGGGGGTTTGGCGGCGGTGGCCGGAACCGGCTCTTTCGCAGGTTCCTCCGTCTCATCCGCCAGTAGCGCCGCGCGTGCGGCGTCCGAGGCCGCCATGTCGGAAACCTCCGCCCGCGACAAGGCCTCTTGCAGGTCCGCCCGTGTCTCTTTCAATTCCCGGCGCATCTGGTCGAGGTCGCTTAAAGCCTCCTGCCAGTGACCGAGAGCCCGGGCGATGGTGCCGGTGGCATCGCTGTTGCCCATCCCCGGCGGGCTCGCCTTAGCATCGCCATCGGCAAACCGTCCGGCCACGGCGGCCCGCTCCCGCACTGGCTCCAT
>JACNJX010000056.1:0-24381 GCA_014382345.1 Alphaproteobacteria bacterium | reverse complement strand
GGAGGGGGGGGGTGCTCGCGGTGTGGCCCTCCCGGGGGGGGCCCGCCTAAGCGCGCCCTCGGACAACCCGGCCGGCCCGGGGGCCCGGTCCCCGCGGTGTTGAAACGAGGGAAGGGAACACCACCAGCCCACCCCCCACCAAAAACAACAAACCCCGGCCCAGGCCACCGCCGATGGCAGCGCGCGACACCGTCCGCATAAATATCAAATCCTTCGCCGCGCCGCGGCTGAGGCGGTCCGAATAGCCGACGATGGCGTTAATGGACGGCGCCAGATAGGACAGCAGATCATCGAACTGCCGGGTTTCGTCGGCCAGATTGAAGCGCGCGTTGATCATCGCCAGCAGATAGGTTTCATGCTGCTTCAACAGGGTCTGCAGGGTTTCCTTGCGTTTCGCCGGTATCTTGGTTTCCTTGAGAAAGATGATCAGCGTCTTGTAGCGCTTCTGGATTTCCTCGACGCCTTTTTTATAGCCGGACAGAAGGGTTTCCTGGCCCTCCTGGTTAATGCGGCTGATCTGGCCCGCCAGATTGCCGTAGCCTGCAGTGGAGAACTTGGCCTGTAGATCCTCGGTAACGTTTCTCAGCTCGCGGCTGAGGCCCGAGTCGTCCTTCAGTCCCAGTTCCTTTTCGGACGTCACCAGTTTTTTGAACTGCTCATCGTACTGCGCCAGGCCATCGCGGATGGTATCCATATGCTTGCGTTGGCGGGCCGCCGCCGGAATTCGCGCGAGGCGTTCCAAAGCCACGGAAACGGACGTTAAATGCGTCTGAAAGACGTCCGCCAGCGCGGTATCCTTCGCCAGCAGAAATGCCTTTTCGGTGCCCCGGGCCTTGGCAACGCCCAGTTCCACCTGGCCCGCCAGCGCCGCCATGCGGCTCGCCCCATCGGCATTATCCAGCGCGTCTGACAGCCTGGTATCGGCGAACACAAACAGGCCCGCCGCCGCGCCAAGCGCAAACAGGCCGGTCAGAACGAACAGCCTGGCCCGCGCGCCAAGGCGCATGCCGCCCATGAAGGTACGGTCTTCCGCCTCTTCCGCACGAAGGGAGAGAAAGTCGTGATCGAGGTTTTCGTCTTTATTCATAGAGCCCCTGGGTATCCCACCGGGAAACGGCATTCGATTGATTAATTTGGGATTTATCGTTTAGCCGCAAGCCGATAACGGGGGACTTTAGCATCCCTTAGCGGTTTTGGGATAATTTTCTTTAACCGCCCAAAAAAACAATATCCTGACAGGGGATTTTGCCCGTTGACCCTGATTTTACGAACAGTTAGCGTAAATTACTTGGCCTGCAAAATCCGCCCTAGATCGGACAAGAGGCCTTAAGAAGGTTTTTGTTTTCAGGGTTCAACCGAGGGAGGTCCTTACCCATGAGAAAATTCAACACGTGTCTTGCCATGGCCGGTGCGGTTTTCGCAGTCGCCGCCATAATTGCCCCGATGCAGTCCATCGCGGCCGACAAACTGGTCATCGTCACGTCTTATCCGCCCGACACCACCGTCACCGTCGGCAAGGCGTTCACCAAGGCGACCGGCATCAAAGTCGAAATGCTGAAGAAAAAGACCACCGCCGGCATCAAGTACCTGCAATCAACGGCAAAGAACAACACGTCCGACATGTTCTGGGCCTCGGCGCCCGACGCCTTCGAAGTGCTGAAGGGCGACGGGTTGCTGCAGAAATACAAGGTCAAGGTCAAAGGCATTCCGGAAAAGGTCGGTGCATTCCCGATCAACGATCCGGACGGCTATTACAAGGGTTTCGCCGCCTCGGGATACGGGTTCATGTGGAACACCCGCTACCTGAAGGCCAAGAAGCTGCCGGTTCCCAATTCCTGGGCCGACCTGACCAAGGCCGTTTACAACAACCACGTCGGCATGAGCGCGCCGTCCCGCTCCGGCACCACCCACCTGACGGTGGAAACCCTGCTGCAGGGCATGGGCTGGGAAAAGGGATGGGAGTTGATGAAAGGCATCGCCGGCAACTTCAAGACCGTTACCGAGCGTAGCTTCGGCGTGCCCGACGGGGTCAATTCCGGTCAGTTCGGCATCGGCATCGTCATCGACTTCTTCGGCCTGTCGTCGCAAGCCTCCGGTTTCCCGGTGGATTTCCTGTATCCCAAGGTGACGACGCTGGTTCCGGCCAATATCGCCATCGTCAAGAACGCGCCGAACCCGAAGGCCGCCGCTGCTTTTATCGAGTATCTGCTTTCGCCGGCCGGGCAAGAGGTCCTTCTTGATCCGAAAATCCGCCGCCTGCCGGTGAACCCGGCGACCTACGCCAAGGCGCCCAAGGGCTTCCCTAATCCTTTCAAGGACAAGTCCATCGGATCGGCGGTGAAGTTCGACCTACAACTGTCGAAAAGCCGCTACAACGTCATCAACTCGCTGTTTGATGTGATGATCACCTATCGCCTGGGTGACCTGCGCGCCGCCACCAAAGCGATCCAGGTCGCGGAGGCCAAGCAGAAAGGCAACGCCGCCGCCATGAAACTGATTGCCGAAGCCCGCGCCCTGATCGCCAAGCTGCCGATCAAGGAAGCCAAGGCCAGCGAGAAGGACTTCAACAAGATCTTCAAGAAAAAGCGCAAGAAAGCGAGCGTGAAAGTTACCGGCCGACAGGCCGAGTTCGAACAGGCCTGGGACACCGAGGTCAAGGCCAACTACGCCAAGGCCAAGGCCCTGGCGGAAAAAGCCGCGTCCATGTAAGGACGTTTCCAGGAAACGGCGGGGTCCGGCGGTCCTTCGGGGCACACCGGACCCCGCCTGTTTTTAAAGCTCTGCCTGAGCGGAGGTCTGCTTGAATTCCTTTTCGAGAAGCAACTGGGGCGTAAGCACCCTAGCCATCTTCATCAGCCTGTTTCTGCTTGTCTTCCTGGTGGTCCCCGTCGGCAAAGTCATCTTCGTCGCCTTTCAGGACCCGCAGACCGGGGCCCTGACGCTGATCAATTTTATTGATTTCTTCAACACCTCGCTGTTCCAGGAATCGTTTCTGAATTCCATCTACGTCTCTTCCATGTCGGTGCTGCTGGCGTCCATCATCGCCATTCCGCTGTCCTATTTCACGACCCGGTTCAATTTCGGCGGCGCCGTGCTGATCCAGACCCTGGGCATCGTTCCGTTGATCATGCCGCCGTTCGTCGGCGCCGTTGCCATGCTTCTGCTGTTTGGCGAAAACGGCTCGGTCAACCTGCTGCTCGACGAATGGTTCGGCTTTACCATTCCATTTATGGAAGGGTTGAATGGCGTTATCCTGGTCGAATCCATTCACTATTTTCCGTTTATCCTGATCAACCTGTCCGCCGCGCTGCTGAACATCGACCGCGCTATGGAGGAATCGGCGCAGAACCTGGGCGCCAGCGGCACCCGGCTGTTCCGGCGCATCGTCTTTCCGCTCGCCATGCCGGGCTATGTCGCCGGCGCGTCGCTGGTATTCCTGAAAGTGTTCGATGACCTGGGTACGCCGTTGCTGCTCAACATCAACAATATGCTGGCGCCGCAGGCTTACCTCAGGATTACGTCGATCGGCATTTCCGACCCCATGGGCTACGTCATTTCGGTGATCCTGGTGACATTTTCGCTGTTTTCCCTGTGGGTGTCGTTCCTGGCGCTGAAGGGCAAGGATTATTCCACCGTGCAGAAGGGCGGCGGCGGCCTGATGAAGCGGGACCTCAGGACCTGGGAAAAGATCGGCTGCTACGCCGTCATTATCCTGATCCTGCTGATGGTGCTGTCGCCGCACGTCGGTCTGGCCATGCTGTCGTTCGGCACCGTGTGGTCGTACAGCGTGCTGCCAGACGCCTTCACCTTAGCGCATTACGAAAACATGTTCCGCATGGCCGGGCAGTACATCTCCAACACGCTTCTCTATGCCGGCCTGGCGGCGACCATCGATGTCATCCTCGGCACCGCCATCGCCTATGTGGTATGGCGCACCGGCATCCGGGGGCGCAAATGGCTGGACTTCATCGCCATGGGCGCGGTCGCCGTGCCCGGCGTCGTGATCGGCATCGGCTACCTGCGCACCTTCGTTGAATACAACGTGCCCATTGTCGACAAGCCGCTGGCATCGTGGTGGGTGATTATCGTCATCGCGCTCGCCATCCGCCGCCTGCCCTATGCGCTACGCGCCTGCACGGCCGCCCTGCAACAGGTCAGCGTGATGCTTGAGGAAGCCGCCGAAAACCTGGGCGCAACCAAGTCGCGCACGGTCAGGCGTGTCGTCGTGCCGTTGATGACAGGCGGCATCTTGGCCGGGTTCGTCACCAGTTTCGCCACCGCGTCGGTCGAGCTGTCGGCGACGATCATGCTGGTCAACGTCGAGTCCGATGCGCCGCTGGCCTACGGCATTTATGAATTCATGCAGTCCGCGGCGGGCCGCGGGCCGGGCGCGGCGCTTGGCATCGTCGCCGTGCTGATCGTCGGCCTCGCCACCTATATTTCCCACCGCGTCATCGAGCGTACCGAAATGCAACGTACCGGAACCGGCGCCGTCATCGCCGAGCAAACACCGGTTGCGATCGGGACAACAACCGGAGCAGCCCCCCTATGAGCGAGATCAGATCCGAGGCCGTCAGCGTCACCATCGAGGACCTCAGCCTGTCCTTCGGGCCGACGGAAGTCCTGAAAGGCATCAACCTGACCATCGAACCGGGAGAGTTCTTCACCTTCCTGGGACCGTCGGGGTCGGGGAAATCGACCCTGCTGCGCGCCATTGCCGGGTTCGGGCCGATGCCGGGCGGGCGTATCCTGATCGGCGATGACGACGTCACCCAATTGCCGCCCTGGACCCGCAACGTCGGCATGGTGTTCCAGAGTTACGCGCTGTGGCCGCACATGACGGTGCGCAAGAACGTCGCCTTTGGACTTGAGGAACGCAAGATTCCAAACAAAGATATCCGCGAACGGGTGAATGAAGCGCTGAAGCTGGTCGGTCTGTTGGATTTTGCCGAACGCAGGCCGTCGCAACTGTCCGGCGGCCAGCAGCAGCGTGTGGCGCTGGCGCGCACCATCGTCATTGAGCCACGGGTGCTGTTGCTGGACGAACCGCTGTCGAATCTGGACGCCAACCTGCGCATCCAGATGCGCCGCGATATCCTGGAGCTGCAACAGGAGTTGAAGCTGACCACCATTTTCGTCACCCACGACCAGGAAGAAGCCAACACCACGTCCGACCGTATCGCGGTCCTGGATCAGGGCATCATCCAGCAGGTCGGATCGCCCATCGAGCTTTATGACGAGCCGGCCAACCGTTTCGTCGCCGACTTCCTGGGCACCGCCAACCTGATCGACGGTCCATTGGAAACGGCAGACGGCACATCCCTGTTCGAGTCCGACAAAAACCACACCACCATGTTTCGCCCCCAGGACATGGACATCCAGCCGCTGCCCGGTGAAGCCGGTCCCGATGACGTCCTTCTCAAGGGGCGGGTCGCGCACCGGGAGTTTCTGGGCAACCTGATCCGCTATAACGTCACAGTCGGCGAGCATTCCCTCATTGTCGATGACCCCCACACCACCGGGCGTCAAGCCTTCGCCAAGGGTGACGAGGTGGCGCTCGGTCTGGATACTAAAAACATTCATATCCTTACCGATTAACCCGGCCGGCTACGCCGGTCTTTCTTGCCCCGGGGTTTTCAAGGCGGCAAACTCCGTTGCATGAGAAACGGCGACACCACGGTTCCACCCGAGTCAAACCTTCCCCTGCCGCATGGCGGCGACCTTGCCGCCGCCGAAGCCCTGTATGGACAACCGTCCGAAGGGTGGATCGATTTGTCCACCGGCATCAACCCCACACCCTTTCCCGTGGGAACCATCGACTCCGATGCCTTTACCCGTTTGCCCGACGCATCGGCCCAGACGGCGCTCCGCCGGGCGGCACAGGCGTATTACGGCGCGCCCTCCATGAACGCCGTCGTCTGTGCGCCGGGCACCCAGGCCCTAATCCAGTGGCTGCCAAAGTTGCGCCGCCGGTCCCGCGTCGCCGTTGTCGGCCCCACCTATGGTGAACACGCTCATGCCTGGCGGGAGGCTGGACATGACGTAACCGAAATACCATCCCCGGAACACATGCCCGATGACACCGAGGTTCTTGTCGCTGTCAACCCAAACAATCCCGACGGCATCTGCCATGCGCCAGAAACCCTGCTAAAGATCGAACGGCGCCTGGCGTCTCTGGGCGGCTGGCTGATCGTGGACGAGGCCTTTGCCGACGTTACGCCGGAGATCGGGCTCTCGGCTCATTGTGAACGGGAGGGCCTAATCCTGCTTCGCTCATTCGGGAAATTCTTCGGTCTCGCCGGGGTGCGGCTGGGCTTCGCCCTGACCCACCCGGAAACGGCGGACCGGCTGAACCGTGCGCTCGGGCCGTGGGCGGTCTCCGGCCCTGCTTGCACAGTCGGCACGCGTGCACTCGAGGACACCACCTGGATCGAGGCAACCCGGAAGTCCCTGGCGGCGGGAAGATTGCGGTTGGAAACCCTGCTCCAAGGTCACGGTCTTGAAATCGTAGGCGGCACGGACCTGTTCGTCCTGACACGCTCCGAGGGGGCCAGAAACCTGCACAATCATCTCGCCAGGACCGGTATCTGGACCCGTGCCTTCACCCAGCACCCATCCTGGCTCCGCTTCGGCCAGCCGGGCCGACCCGAACACTGGCGGCGTCTGGAAACAACCATTGAAGCCCCGTGAAAACCAAAATTTTTCTTGGCCCGTTTTTTATTCTTTTTAATCCGGAGGCGGGCGGATTTTGAGATTCCGTTAACCTTTGCGCCCTAGGCTAAGTTCCCATGACGGACGGGGTTGGCAATACCACTTCACAAACGGCACCACTGGCCCAACGGCCAAGCGGTTACCAGTCGGAATCCATCCGCGAGGTCCGCGCCCGCGCGCAAACCATCCCGCAGAAAACCAGCAATGAGGAACGCGACGGCCTGACCCGGCTCAACCGCATTCTCGGCCAGGATCAGCCCTTGCGCGACAACGCGCCGCGCGGTTTTTACCTCAACATCACGATCTAGCCTGCGGCCTTAAACGGCTTTTCATCCCTTTGACAGGGCCTGCGTTAAAGGCCAAAGTCCTGCCGGAAAAACCGCCCGGAGGACCGGATGAGCAACGACGACAAAGCCCCCTTAAGCGATGCCATGCAAGCCTGGATGCGGGAATTCCAGGCCATGGATATGGACGCAGCCGCACTGATCGATCCGGCCCGCGCCGCGGGGAATGTCGGGCGCAGAATGCGCGAACTGTCCTCGCCCCTGCCCTTCGAGCGCCAGCCGCCGAAATTCCTCGAGCGGCTGGAATCTCTTGCTCCCGGCACCGGCCCCGCAGACAAGGGACCGGATACAGCCTCCACCTCAAGCCCCGGCGGCGAGATCACTGGCCTCAGCCTGACGGACGTCGCCGCCGCCATTGCCGGGAAACACCTGTCGTCGGAAGAAACCACCCGCGCCTGTCTGGAGCGCATCGAGGCGCTTGGCGAAACCCTCAACTGCATCGCCGGAATCGATGCCGACGCCGCCATCGCCGACGCTCGCAAGGCCGACGAAAAAATGGCAAATGGCGAAGCCCTTGGGCCTTTGTCGGGCGTACCGCTGGCACATAAGGACATGTTCTATCGTGCCGGGCGGGAAAGCGCCTGTGGGTCGAACATCCGCAAAGGCTTTATCCCCGATCATACGTCCGGCGCGCTGGAACGCCTGGACGCGGCAGGCGCTTTGGATATCGCGCGGCTCAACATGGTCGAATTCGCCATCGGCGTTACCGGCCACAACGAAATCACCGGCCCCGTGCGCAATCCGTGGAATACGAACTACATGACCGGCGGCTCGTCCTCCGGCTCCGGCGCGGCGGTCGCCGCCGGGCTGGCGTTCGGCGCCCTCGGCTCCGACACCGGCGGCTCGATCCGCTTTCCCGCCAGTTGCTGCGGCGTCGTCGGCCTGAAGCCCACCTATGGCCGGGTCAGCCGGCATGGCGCTATGCCGCTGTCCTATTCGCTCGACACCGTCGGACCCCTGACCCGCACCGTCGCCGACAACGCTTTGATGTTCCAGGCCGTCGCCGGGCATGATACGCGCGATGCCGCCTCCAGTTCCCTGGATGCGCCCGATGTCATGTCCGGGCTGGAAGCCGGCGTCCGTGGCCTGCGCATGGCCATCGCCGAAAACTATTTCTTCGAGCCCCTGAACGACGAAATGCGGCGCCTGATGGACGCCGCCATCGATGTGCTCAGCGATCTGGGGGCCGACGTGGTGCCGGTCACCGTGCCGGAGTCCGTTTCCGCCACCAACGGCCTGACCAGCCTGATCACCTCGACCGAAGGGGCGACACTCCACGCGTCCTGGATGCGGGATCGCGCCGGCGACTATGGCCGCCAAACCCTGGGCCGGCTTGCCGCCGGCGCGTTGACACCAGCGACGACCTATCTGGACGTGCTCAACCTGCGCCAGGGAATTCTGGAAGATTTCATGGATGCCGTGTTTGAGAAGGCCGACGTTCTGCTGACCCCGGTGATGATGATGCCGGTGCCGACAATCGAAGAATCGGACCTTGCCGCCAACCCCGGATTTTCCGAATTCATCGTCGCCATGGGCCACGCGACGCGGCCGTTCAACTATCTCGGCCTGCCGGGGTTGAGCGTGCCTTGCGGGTTTACGGACAACGGCCTGCCTGCCGCCATCCAACTGGTCGGGCGGCCCTTCGACGAGGCGACGCTCTATCGCACGGCGCGCGCCTATGAACGCGAAACCGGCTGCACCACTAAACGCCCCTCGATTTAAATCTTCGGCTCATTGTAGTTCGTCACCGCCGCTCACGTTGTAGTCCTTGGCATAACGAAACGGAAAATCTGGGATACCCACCGGCGGAGAGACGCCTTGTCCCTTATCTTTCCCTTGGGCCAAATTCATGGCCCGGAGTTGGTCCTCCTGGCCGCTGGCATGGGCGTCGATGTCACGGTAAATCTCTCCGGATGTCAGGGGATCGTAAACAAGAAAGCCCCAGACGACTGGCCGCCGGGTGATTTGACGGAGCCCGAGGCCGCCGATCAAGGCGGCTGTTTTCGTGTCGTCCAGTGAGTCCCCCGGCGGTGCGCAATAATACCCGAACAAAATCCGGGTGTTGCGCAGCATCGGGTCGTCCACGGCGGCATCCCATTCCCCCAACAGGCCGAAACACTGACGGTTCAGGGCCGTAAGCCGGTAACGCCGGAGGTAGAACGCGCCCAGGTCTGTCCTTGTTAAAACCGCCTCTTGCCATTCTATGGCCTGGCCTTTGGAAAAATTCCAGGCCTCCACCTTGTCCCGGACGTTGAACGGAAACTCAAACGCGACGAGGGTCATAGGCGGGCGATCCATGTAAACGAATTCGGCCCGCGCGCGCGCATCGCCCCCCTGCTTCCCCATAAACAGGGCATATTCGACCCGCTGGTCGTTGTCCGCATACTGGATGCGCCGCCGAGCACCCTGCCAATCGGGAGACTTGAACACGATCACGCCCTTGCCTGCGGGCAGCTCAGCGGTCCTTTCGCCGGACTGGCTGTAGGGAAATCCGGCGCAGCCCGTCAGCAATCCAACGCTAAACAGGAGCGGAATGGCACATGATCGGATGGCTTGGAAGGTGTTCATTTTTAATTCCTTAAAAATGAATGGGGCTCATGACTCCACTCTATATGATTTCGCCTGTCGGAGAAGAAAGTCAACGCCCCTTTAGGAAACTTGCAACAGGATGACGCCGGCAGCGATGATCAGGGCCGCCACGATGCGCCGCCATCCCAAAGGCTCGTGCAGCATCACCACCCCGATCAGGGCGGCGAACAGCACCGACGTTTCGCGTAGCGCCGAAATATGGGCCATCGCCCCCTGGCTCAGCGCATACAGCACCAGCCCGTAAGCTGCGACCACAAGTAGCCCGGTGCCGGTGGTGCGTGGCCAGTGAACCTTCAGAAACGGCCTGAGCTCTTTCGGGCGCATCAGGACGGCGGCGATCATGAAGGGAATGCCCTCGCCGACATTGAGCCAGACGATATAGCCGAACACCGTCTCGCCCAAGCGGATGCCGAGCCCGTCGACGACCGTGTATGACGCGATGAATAACCCGGTGGCGATGGCGAGCAGGACCGCTTTCAGGTTGTTGCTCTTTGTCTGTTCGCCTTGTCTCCCGGCGAACATCAGGCTGATGATGCCCACCGACACCAAAAGGATTCCCGTCATGCCGCCGGCATTGGGAACCTCACCCGCGAACAGCGCCGCCAGCACCGCCACCGTGACCGGGGCTATGCCCCTGGCCAGCGGATAAACATGGCTGAGGTCGCCGAACCGGTAGGCCTGCAACAACACCACGTAATAACAGTTATGCACGAACACCCCCGCCAGCAGGTAGGGCCAGGCATCGACCACAGGCACAGGCACGAAAAATGCCGCCCCAGCGGCAATCAGGGTGCCAGTGGCGCGGATGGCGGTGAACGACAGGAAGCGGTCGCCGGAGGATTTGACCACGGCGTTCCAACTGGCGTGCAGAACGGCGGCCAGCAGAACCAAAACCATCAGGTGCCATTGCAGGGCCACGCCGATTTCTCCGCTTCGTTGCAAACCGTGCCGGCCGGTGACAGACTTCCCGCCCACACCATAAGCAAGCACCTTTAAACCAGAAGGAGCCTAGCCGTGTCCTGGACATCCAACAAGCTGACCGACCTTCTGGGCATCCGCTACCCAATCATCCAGGCCCCCATGGCCGGATCGACGACGCCGGAACTGGCCGCCGCCGTCACCAACGCGGGCGGCCTGGGCTCGCTCGGCTGCGCCTTCCTGAATGGCGAACAATTCGCCGAGCAGTGCGCCGCCATGCGCCAGACCACCAACGGCGCCTACAACGTCAACTTCTTTACGCACGACGAGCCGGGGAGCGACGAAACGCGCGGCGAGGCCATGCGAGGTGCGCTCCAGCCCTATTACGAGGAAATGGGATTAGGCGAGGTTCCCGATGCGAAACCGTCGAGCCCCAGCTTCGGCCGGGAGCAACTGGACGCCGTACTGGCGGCATCGCCGCCCATCGTCAGTTTTCATTTCGGGGTTCCCGACGCCGCGATGATGCGGGCCGTCAAGGACTCCGGGGCCATCGTCCTCAGTTCCGCCACCACCGTCGAGGAGGCGAAACAGCTCGAAGCCGCCGGCGTCGACGCGGTGATCGCCCAGGGTTTCGAGGCCGGCGGCCACCGGGGAACTTTCGCCGCCACCTATGAGGCCGGTTGTGTTGGGACTCTCGCCCTGGTGCCGCAGATCGTCGATGCCGTAGACGTGCCGGTGATCGCGTCGGGCGGCATCGCCGATGGACGGGGGATCGCCGCTGCGCTGGCTTTGGGCGCTCAAGGGGTGCAACTGGGTACGGCGTTCCTGACCTGTCCGGAATCGGCGGCCCATGAGGTCTACCGCCGGGCCTTGGTAGCGGGCCGCGACGACGCCACCCGCATCACCAGCGCCTTTTCCGGCCGCCCGGCGCGCGGACTGGACAACCGCTATATCCGCGACATGGCGGGACGCGAAGACATGTTCCCCGATTTTCCCATCAACAACACGCTCACCGGCCCACTGCGCAAGGCCAGCGCGGAGGCGGGCCGGGAAGATTTCATGTCGCTGTGGTCCGGTCAGGCGGCGGCGTTGTCGAAATCCCTGCCGGCAGCCGAGCTGGTGGAAACTCTGGTTGCGGAAACGGAAGAGGTCCTAAGCCACATGAAAGGTTTCTAGCTATGCGGATTCCATCCTTAGTGGTTTTCGTTGCCCTGAACTGCGCCGTACTAACAGCGTGCGCGAGTCGTGAGTCGATCCGAACGAGATATCCAGACTTTTCCACCCGTTTTGCCGGAAACCCTTTGAAGGTTGCCGAATGCATCGTGAACGAGAAATTTGACCAATCCGGCGAAAAACTTATGAAAACAATTCGGCACGAAATCGTTCGTGTATCCAGCATAGGGCCCGAAACAGCAGGGTCTTTGCTTATTTGGGAAACGACATTACTGCCAAATGGGATAGCAGAGGTTCGAGGATTTCCCACGATATGGGGGTGGGTGCACGGAGAAGAGGCTATTTCGCTGGTTAAAATATGTAATCGGGGATAAGCAAAAAACAGGATCCGATAGGGTAAGGCTCTTTTTCGGTGTCAATTGACGGGATAGGCCTTAACTGCGCAGGCCGACCATGGCGCGGGCAAAGGCGCGGGCCTCAAACGGGCGCAGGTCGTCCATGCCTTCGCCGACGCCGACGGCGTGCACGGGGATGCCAAATTTTTCCGCCAACGCGACGACGACGCCGCCTTTTGCCGAACCGTCCAGCTTGGTAATGACCATGCCCGTGACATCAACGGCATCCTTAAAAATTTCCACCTGGGAATGGGCGTTCTGGCCGACGGTGGCGTCCATCACCAGCAACACCGCATGAGGGGCCGTGTCATCGACCTTGCGCATGACGCGGACGACTTTTTCCAGTTCCGCCATCAAGTCCTGTTTGTTCTGTAGACGGCCCGCGGTGTCCACCAGCAAAATATCAGCCCGTTCCGCATCGGCCTGTTTCATCGCGTCGAACACCAGCCCTGCCGGATCGTCACCGGTTTCACCGGCAATGACGGGGCACCCGGTGCGCGCGCCCCAGACCTGTAGCTGTTCGATAGCTGCGGCCCGGAAGGTGTCACCGGCGACCAGCATGACCGACTTGCCTTCACCCCGCCAACCGTTGGCCAGCTTGGCGATGGTCGTGGTCTTGCCGCTGCCGTTGACGCCGCAAACCAGAATCACGAAGGGGCGCCGGGTCGGATCCAGGACCAAAGGCCGGGCCACAGGATCAACCACCGAAGCAATCTCATCGGCCAGGAAGCCCTTGATTTCGTCCGGCGTGGCATCCTTATCCAGGCGTTTTTTGGCCAGTTGTTCGGTTACCCTGGCGGCGGCGCCGACGCCTAAATCGCAGGTAATCAGCAACTCTTCCAGCTCGTCCAGCATGTCCCGGTCGAGCTTGCGCTTGGTGAACAGGCTTGTAATGCCGCTGGTCAACTTCGCCGAAGAGCGCCCCAGGCCGCGCAGGAAACCCCCGGATTTGTCACTTTCTTCGTCGGTCATGCCGCCCTGCCCCCCACACGGCTCCCGACCAGATAATCATCCCCGGCCGCCGTCACGCGGGCTTCGACGATGACGCCGGGATCGGCGTCAAAGTCCAGCTTGACGGTTGCATAGTGCTGGCTTAGGCCCTGGCGGTCCTTTTCCACCAGGACCTGCGCCGTGGTTCCGGCACGGCTGTCCAGAAAGCGCCTGAGTTCTTTATCTCCTGCGGTGCGCAGTTTGGCCGCGCGGACCTTGCGGATATCCCCGGAGACTTCCGGCATTCTCGCAGCCGGTGTGCCGGGGCGGGGCGAGTAGGGAAACACATGCAGATGCGCCAAGCCCAAGTCACCGACGGCGCTGAGCGAATTGTCGAACATTTCATCCGTTTCCGTCGGGAAGCCCGCGATCAGGTCGGCGCCGAACACGGCGTCGGGACGCGCCTCCCGTGCACGCCTAACGGTCTCAAAAGCATCGGCGCGGCTGTGGCGACGTTTCATGCGCTTGAGGATGGTATCGTCCATCGCCTGCAGACTGAGATGCAGATGCGGCATCAGCCGGGACTGTTCTGCGAACAGGCGCAACAAGCCATCGTCAATGGCCGCCGGGTCGAGCGTGCTGAGACGCAACCGCTCAAGCTCCGGCGCCTCGGCTAGCACGCGCCCGACAAGATCCGACAGCGCCTGCCCGTCAGCTGCGTCGCCGCCATAGGAACAGATATCGACGCCGGTCAGCACGACCTCTTTATATCCGGTTTCCACCAGGGTCTGGACTTGGGCGACGACGGCGTCGGCGGCGACGGCTCGGTTCGGCCCGCGGGCAAAAGGAATAATGCAATACGTGCAGCGATGATCGCAGCCCTGCTGGATCTGGACGAAGGCGCGGGTGCGTCCCTCAATTCCGCTGATCAGGTGCGGTGCGGTTTCGCGAACCGTCATGATATCGGCCACCTGGACGTCGGGGCCGGCGCCGGCCAAAAGATCGGGGTCGAGTTTTTCCTCGTTTCCGAGCACCCGGTGGACTTCCTCCATTTCGGAAAAAGCGTCCGGGTTCAACTGCGCGGCGCAGCCGGTAACGATGATCCGGGCGTCCGGATTGTCGCGGGCAAGGCGGCGAATGGTCTGACGCGCCTGGCGTTCGGCTTCCGCCGTTACCGCGCAGGTGTTGATGATGATCGCGTCATCCAGTCCGGCATCCCGGCCCCCACCCCGGGCCAGTTCGCGCATGACTTCGGATTCGAAGGTGTTGAGACGGCAACCCAGGGTGATAACACGCGGTTGGGTCATACCGTTCCCCTATCCCAGCAGGGATTTGTCAAGCGTCCCGGTGAAGCTGGTCGCCACCGGTCCGACCAGGATGACATCGTTGTCGTCCTGCCATTCGATGCCGAGCGCGCCGCCATCGAGGATAACAATCGCGTTGCGGCCGGAATATTCCCGCCGGTGCGCCGCCACAAGGGTGGCACAGGCGCCGGTGCCACAGGCCCGGGTGATGCCGACGCCGCGTTCCCAGACCCGGAGCCGGATACTGCCGTCGGGAAGCATCTGGGCGATTTCCACGTTGGTGCGCTCGGGGAACATGGGATGATTTTCGATTTCCGGGCCCAGTTCCTCCAGCGCAACGTCGGCCGCCTTTTCAACAAAGAACACAGCGTGCGGATTGCCGACATTGACCGCCACCGGATCGGACAAGTCTCCGACGCTGAGGTCCAGGGTCAGGGTATCCGCTTCTTCCGCCAGGGGAATGTCCTGCCAGCCCACATTGACCGGCCCCATGTTGACGGCGACGTAGCCCTCCTCGCCGGTCATGGCCTTGAGGATTCCGGTGTTGGTCTGCACGTTCACCTCATCCGCGCCGGTTTCCGCCATTACCAGCGAGGCGACGCAGCGTGTCCCGTTGCCGCAGGCATCAACCTCTCCGCCGTCGGCGTTAAGAATGCGCATGAACAAGTCGGCGCCCTCAATGGTGGCGGGCTCCATAATCAAAATTTGGTCACAACCAATGCCGAGCCGGCGGTCGGCGATAGCCCTCGCCAACTTGACGTCCATGGAAATTTCGCGCGTCCGGGCGTCCAGGACGACGAAATCGTTTCCCAGGCCGTGCATTTTAGTGAATTTGAGTTCGGCAATATCCATCATGATGGGCTGTACTTAATTCCGGACGGGCAGTGTGTAAACAGTTTTGCGCATCCGCCACCCCGGACCTTAACCCTGGGCTTTCAAAAAACGAACCATATGAAAATTCGCCTGGGGCCTCTCATAAACGTAATGCCCCCCCACCGGACACGCGCGGCGCGCCAGGCAGCCTTCGTTGAAACACGGCGCGCCCTTGGGTGAGGCGATATGCGTCACACAGGCCGGAACGTCATAGGCGGCGCGGCCATCGGTGGCGTTGCTCATATCGAACACATCCGCCGGGCAGGCCCCGAGACACGGTTTGTCGTCGCATGCCCCGCATGGGCTTTCCTGTGTTGCGAGGGGCGGCAGGTCGAAGCGCTCGTCAAAGACCAGGGCCCCGCGATAGGCGTGCCAAAGTCCAAATTCGGGATGAATTAGCGGACCGGTGGGAGAAACGAAGGCGGCTCCCGTCCTTAGCGCCCATTGCTGGAACGGATGGTACGGCGGACCTTCAAAAGGAAACAACGCCCTCGCAGCCAAAGCGCCGGCCACATCTTCCAGGACACGGCGGGTCCAGTCATCCAGAGGATCGCCATCTTCCCGGCGCGCACGGTCCGTCGTCGCTTTGCTAAAGGCGGCCCACATGGCCGGACCGGCGTTGCCGACCAGAACGACCGTGGCCGGCTCACCCAGGTCTTCGCCCAGGCCATTACCATGAAACCCGCCCAGAACCGTCAGCCCTGAGCGGGAAACGGCGGTTTGAATGACGTTGATATCCATGACCCGACTGTAGATCGTTACGGGATGAGAGGGAACGTCTGTTGGATATGGCCAGGTTTTAAAGCCGGATTTTTAAAGGCAGTCCCCGGCGGCCTTCATTAATCCCAGGATGTCGCGGCGGATGTTTTGGTCTTCAATCCTGGAGTAAACCGCAACGAACCGTTCGGCGCCGGCGACCCGTTCCGGGGACGGCAACCCTTTCATCGGCGCACCGGACAGGGCACGCGCGTCTTGAAAGAAGTAGGACACCGGAACGCCGAACGCGTGGCTGAGCGAGACCAATAGTCCCACATCCATACCCCGGCGGCCTTTTTCCATAGCGGCCACACTTCCTGGCGACAACGACAGCGCCCGGTCCATTTCCGCAGCCGTGCGTCCGATTTCTTCACGGCGAAGGGCGAGCCGGCGGCCAAGCAGGCGGTTAATTTTTTCCACAAACTGTTTTTTTTCTGATTTGTCCATTTTCCCATAATCCACATTGACCGGCAACCGTCTGACCGCATCTTTACCGGGTATTTTTTATTTTTTTCTACCAATGATTTATCACGGCTATACCCATATGCCAAGCCGGGTTTTACCGAATTCCGGAATGCCGTCTCATCCCCGCCCTTTTCCCACTCCATATCCTTCTTCGGGCACTTGACTTGAACCGGCCGCATCCATATGGTGCGCCGCAATCCATAAGGTTTTGAGAAACCTACGCCTCGAGGGGCGCCGCCAATCCGCGAGTTTCGCGCACTGGCGCCATTGGTGTTTGGATTTAGGCAGTGGCTAAAACAATGGTTTTGACGGAAGCGCGACACACACATGTTCGATGATCTGACAGGCCGGCTGGGCGGAATTTTCGACAAGCTGACACGGCGCGGCGCGCTAAAAGCCGGGGACGTGGAAACCGCCATGCGCGAAGTACGCGTCGCCCTGCTGGAAGCCGACGTCGCGCTGGACGTGGTCAAAACCTTTATTGCCGACGTCACCGAAGAGGCCATCGGCGAAAAAGTTCTGGGCAGCATCACGCCGGGCCAGATGGTGGTCAAGATCGTCAACGATCATCTGACCAGAATGCTGGGCGAAGAGCCGGCCCCTATCAACCTGACCGGCACCCCGCCGGTGGCGATCCTGATGGTCGGCCTGCAGGGCACCGGCAAAACCACGACCACGGCGAAACTGGCGCTGCGCCTAAGCAAACGCGAAAACAAAAAAGTCATGATGGCGTCGCTCGACGTCTACCGCCCCGCCGCCCAACAGCAGTTGCTGCAACTGGGCGAACAGGGCGACATCCGCACCTTGGCCCCGGTCCTCGGCGAACAGCCCGTGGCCATCGCCAAACGCGCCATGAAGGAAGCCGCGCGCGAAGGCATGGACGTGGTTGTACTGGATACCGCCGGACGCCTGCACCTCGACGATGAGCTCATGAACGAAGTCGCCCAGGTCCGCGACGCCGCCAAGCCGACGGAAACCCTCTTGGTCGCCGATGCGCTGACCGGCCAGGACGCGGTCATCATGGCCCGCGAATTCAACGAACGCATCGGCGTCACCGGCATCGTGCTGACCCGCGTCGATGGCGACGCCAGAGGCGGCGCCGCGCTGTCCATGCGCGCCGTCACCGGACAGCCCATCAAGCTGATGGGCACGGGCGAAAAGATGGACGCCTTGGAAACCTTCGACGCGGCGCGCATCGCGGGTTCCATCCTTGGCATGGGCGACGTGGTCGGCCTGGTGGAAAAAGCCTCCGAGACCATCGACCAGGCGGAAGCCGAAAAGATGGCGGCCAAGATGATGAAGGGGAAGTTCACCCTGGAAGACATGGCCGAACAGTTCAAACAACTGCGCAAGATGGGCGACATCAAGGGCCTGATGGGCATGTTGCCGGGGGCTGCAAAGATGAAGAGCCAGATCGCCGACGCCAACATCGACAACGGTATGATCGCCCGCCAGGAAGCCATCATCCTGTCTATGACATTGAAGGAACGCAAAAACCCGAAACTGCTCAACGGCTCGCGCCGCAAACGCATCGCCGCCGGGTCCGGCACCACCGTTCAGGACGTCAACCGTGTCCTCAAACAGTTCAAGCAGATGGCCCAGATGATGAAGAAAGCCGGCAAGATGGGTAAAAAAGGAATGATGGGGGGCGCCATGCCGCCGGGCATGATGCCGCCCGGAATGCCCGGTGGGCCCTTCCGCTAAACGACGAAAACCAACACTTCTTAGAAAATACGACGAACACATTGAAACTTAAAACGGTAAAGGACGACGAAACGATATGTCTTTAAAGATTAGACTTTCCCGGGGCGGAGCGAAAAAACACCCCTTCTACCGCATCGTTGTGGCGGATTCCCGCAAACCGCGGGACGGCCGCTACATCGAACGGATTGGAACCTACAACCCGATGATCCCCAAAGATGACCCGGAACGCCTGGTCCTCAAGGACGAGCGGATCAAGTACTGGCTTGGCGTCGGCGCCCAGCCATCGGACCGCGTCGCCCGCTTTCTGAGCGACAAGGGCATGGTCGACAAACCGGTGATCCACGACCAGACCAAGCAGCACCTGCCGCGCGCCAAGACGCTGGAGCGCATCAAAGACGCCGAAGACAAGGCCAAGCAGGCCAAGGAAGCCGCTGCTGCCCCGGCTGAAGAGGCTCCGGCGGAAGAAGCGGCCGCCCCGGAAGAAGCTCCTGCCGAGGAAGCCGCCGCTCCGGCTGAAGAAGCCCCCGCGGAAGAAGCCGCCGCCCCGGAAGAAGCTCCTGCCGAGGAAGCTGCCGCCCCGGAAGATGCCCCGGCTGAGGAAACTGCTGCCGAGGATGCCCCCGCTGAGGACGCAAAGGACGAAGAGAAAGAGGAAGAAAAGAAGGAGGACAGCTAACCCCGTTCCCGGGTGCGCTGAATCGACATGGCGACATCCTCCGAAGACCGGGTCTGCGTCGGCGCCATCGCCGGCGCGCGTGGCCTGAAAGGCGAAGTCCGGATCAAGAGCTTTACCGGTGATCCCGATGACATCTCCGCCTACGGCCCGGTCTGGACGGAAGACGAAAGCCGGTCGTTCAAGGTTACGGTGAAGTCCAGGGCCAAGGGGCTGCTGATCGCCCGGCTGGACGGCGTCAATGACCGGACCGAAGCGGATGCCCTGAAAGGCACGCGTCTTTATGTTTCCAGGGACGCTTTGCCGGCACCGGAAGACGGCGTTTTTTACCACGCCGATCTGGTTGGGCTGACGGCGGAGACGGAAACGGGAGAGGCGCTTGGAACGGTCCAGGCGATCCATAATTTCGGCGCCGGCGACATTCTCGAGATCGTCGGCGGCGAGGAAAATGAAGACATGATGGTGCCGTTTACCGAAGCGATGGTGCCGGAAGTCGATTTAGAAGGCGGGTGCGTGGTCATCGTCCCGCCGACCTATATCGAGCCCGACGGCCCCGAAGACGGCCCGGAAGACGACGACGAAGACGACAACCGCAACGGCAAAAGTTGAAGGACAAAACGTGGCGAAACTGGACACCACATGGAAAGCGAAGGTGCTGACGCTGTTCCCGGACATGTTTCCGGGACCGCTCGGCCTGTCGCTGGCCGGACAGGGCCTGAAAGACGGTGTCTGGGACCTGGAAACGGTGGACATTCGGGACTTCGCGCGCGATAAACACCGCTCCGTGGACGACGCCCCGTTTGGTGGCGGCCCCGGCATGGTGATGCGCCCGGACGTGGTGTCAGATGCCCTTGATGCTTCAAAAGCCGAGGAAAAGGCTTCGGGCAAGGACTTCGCACCCATCTACCTGACACCGCGCGGCCGTCCTCTGGATCAGGCCCGGGTCAGGGAACTGGCCAATGGGCCGGGTGTGATGGTGCTATGCGGGCGGTTCGAAGGGCTCGATCAACGGGTGCTCGACGCCCACGCCCTGGAAGAAGTCAGCCTCGGCGACTTCGTCCTGTCCGGCGGAGAGACGGCGGCCTTCGCGCTGATTGATGCCTGTGTCAGGCTACTGGATGGAATTGTCGGCCACGCGGAGTCGCTGACGGAAGAAAGTTTTGAAGAGGGCCTGCTGGAATACCCCCAGTATACCAGGCCCCAGGAATGGAAAGGCCGCAAGGTCCCAGACGTTCTGGTCTCCGGACATCACGAAAAGGTCCGGGCCTGGCGGCGTCAACAGGCCGAGGCTATCACCCGCGAGAGGCGCCCCGATCTGTGGGCACGTCACGCGGCCGACAACGGTTAGATTTTTTGAATTAAAGACGCTAAATGTAAGGAAGAAAGCCATGAACATCATTAAAGAGATCGAAAACGAACAGCGCGAAAAGCTGCTGGCCGAACGTGCGGTACCCGACTTTGGCCCCGGCGACACGCTTCGCGTCAACGTCAAGGTCGTCGAAGGCTCCCGCGAACGGGTCCAGGCCTTCGAAGGGGTCTGCATCGCGCGTAAGAACGCGGGGCTCAACTCGGCCTTCACGGTGCGCAAAATTTCCTACGGCGAAGGCGTGGAACGGGTATTCCCGCTGCACTCCACCTCCATCGACTCCATCGAGGTGACGCGGCGCGGCGCCGTCCGCCGGGCCAAGTTGTATTATCTGCGTGGCCTGACCGGCAAGCGTGCCCGTATCACCGAAAAAACCGACTGGACGTCGAAGAAGAAGGCCGCCGCGGAAGCAAAGGAAGCCGAAACCGAGGCGCCTGCCGGGGAAGCAAAAGCCGAAGCCAAGCCGAAGGCCGAGAAGCCGAAAAAGGCCAAGAAGGAAAAGAAGGCCAAGGTCGAGGTTCCGAAAACCGGCGAAGCCGTCGAAGAGATCGTCCCCGCCGCCCCGGAAGAAGCTAAGGACGACACCAAAGACGAGACGTAAGCCGACAACCATCAGGGGGGGCGGCGTCATGCCCCCCAATGAAGAATAAACTCGGGAGGAATATTCAATGGGTACACCGCGGACGCTGTTCGACAAAATCTGGGACAGCCACCTGGTCAACGTGCAGGACGACGGCACGTGTCTGATCTACATCGACCGTCATCTCATCCATGAGGTCACCAGCCCGCAGGCATTCGAAGGCCTGCGCACCGCCGGGCGCAAGGTGCGCCGGCCGGAAGCGACGCTGGCCGTTATCGATCACGATGTGCCGACCACCGACCGCTCCAAGCCCATCGAGGACCCCGAGGCCTTGGCCCAGGTCGAGGCATTGAGGAAAAACTGTGAAGATTTCGGTGTGCAATTGTTCGACATTGACGACATCCGCCAGGGCATCGTCCACATCATCGGCCCGGAACAGGGCTTTACCCTGCCCGGCGCGACCATCGTCTGCGGCGACAGCCACACCGCGACGCATGGCGCTTTCGGGGCGCTGGCCTTCGGCATCGGCACATCGGAAGTCGAACACGTGCTGGCGACCCAGACGCTGCTGCAGAGCCCACTCCGAAACATGCGCATCACTGTCGAGGGCAGCCTGCCCACCGGCGTCACCGCCAAGGATCTGATCCTCGCCATCATCGGTGAAATTGGAACCGCCGGCGGCACCGGTTATGTCATCGAATACGCCGGTCAGGCGATCCGGGAACTGTCCATGGAAGGCCGCATGACGGTCTGCAACATGACCATCGAAGCCGGTGCGCGGGGCGGTCTGATCGCGCCCGACGAGACGACCTTTGAATTCCTCAAGGGGCGGCCGATGTCGCCCAAGGGCGCGTCCTGGGAAGCCGCCGAAGCCTATTGGCGGACGCTGCCCAGCGACGAAGGCTCCACCTACGACAAGGAAGTCACCCTCAACGCCGCCGATATCGCACCGCAGGTAACCTGGGGCACGTCACCGGAAGACGTAGTTGCGATCACTGCTGCCGTGCCGGCGCCGGAGGATTTCGACGACGAAGCCAAACAGGAGTCCGCGCGCATGGCGTTGGACTACATGGATCTGACGCCGGGTACGCCGATGACAGAGATTGCCATCGATTACGCCTTTGTCGGCGCCTGCACCAACGGGCGCATCGAAGACATCCGCGCCGCCGCGGCCATCGCCAAGGGCCGCCATGTCGCCCCTGGCGTGACCGCGCTGATCGTGCCGGGCTCGGGACTCATCAAAGAGCAGGCGGAAGAAGAAGGCCTCGCCGATATCCTCATCGAGGCCGGCTTCGAATGGCGTGAGCCGGGCTGTTCCATGTGCCTGGCCATGAACCCCGACAAGGTGCCGCCGGGGCAGCGCTGCGCCGCGACATCAAACCGCAACTTCAAGGGCCGCCAAGGCCCTGACAGCCGTACCCATCTGGTCAGCCCCGCCATGGCCGCCGCCGCCGCGGTGACCGGCAAGCTGACCGACGTGCGCGATCTGGATTAAGGGGGAAGACCAATGGAAAAATTCACAACGCTGACCGGGGTCGCCGCGCCCATGGACATGATCAACATCGACACCGACATGGTGATCCCGAAGCAGTACCTGACGACGATCAAGCGCGAAGGCCTTGGCAAAGGCCTGTTCCACGAGATGCGCTATAACGCGGACGGCTCCGACAACCCGGATTTCATCCTCAACAAGCCGGCCTACAAGAACGCCTCGATCCTGGTCGCCGGCGAAAACTTCGGCTGCGGCTCGTCGCGCGAACACGCGCCGTGGGCGCTGCTGGATTACGGCATCAAATGCGTCATCGCGACCAGCTTCGCCGACATCTTCTACAACAACTGCTTCAAGAACGGCGTGCTGCCGGTCCGGCTGCCGCGCGAAGACGTCGAAAAATTGCTGGAAGACGCCGAACGGGGCGCCAACGCCACCATCACCATCGACCTGGAAAGCCAGACCATCACCGGGCCGGACGGCGGCGAGATCACCTTCGAGCTGGACGAGTTCAAGAAGCACTGCCTGCTCAACGGCCTCGATGACGTCGGCCTGACGATGGAAAACGAAGACAAGATTTCGAGCTTCGAGGACGAAAAGCAGACCTCCCAGCCCTGGCTGTTCGGCTAAACCGCCCATGACAGGTGACGCGCTCACCATCAAGGGTCTGACCCTCAGGCCCGTAGTCGTGCCCATGCGCCGGCCGCTGGTGACCCGCGTCGTCACCATCGAGAACGCGGCCTTCATACTCCTCGACCTGGAAACCGAACAGGGCGTCACCGGACGCAGTTACCTGTTCGGCTATACGCCCGCCGGAAACGCCTGCCTGATGCCGGCTTTGAAATGGCTGGGTGAGGCCATGAAGGGACGCACCATCGAGCCCGAAACGCTTTTTGATGACGCCCGCAAGACCCTGACCCTGATGGGCCACGAGGGCATCGCCATGATGGCGGTGTCGGGCTTCGACATGGCGTGTTGGGATGCCTATGCCCGCGCACAGGGCAAGCCGCTGGCCGACGTTCTGGGCGGAACCGTCGAGCCCATCAAAGCATACAATTCCAACGGCCTTGGCCTGATCGACACCGACGCCGCCGCCAAGGAAGCCCTGGACCTGGTCGCCGAAGGAAACTTCACCGCCATAAAGGTGCGCCAGGGCCGCGACACCCTGGAAGCCGATATCGCCGTTTTTCGTGCCGTGCGCGACGCCGTCGGGCCGGACGTGTTGCTGCCCGTCGACTTTAATCAGGGCCTGGATGTGGAAGAAGCCATTCGCCGCGGTAAGGCGCTGGATGCCGAGGACGTCTACTGGATCGAGGAACCGACCCGCTTTGACGACTGGGACGGCAATGCGCGAATCGCAGCAGCCGTCGAAACGCCGATCCAGAATGGCGAGAATTTCTACGGCCCCGAAGGCGCGGCCCGCGCTATCGAAGCCGGGACCCTGGACTACCTCATGCCCGACGTGGAACGCATCGGCGGCGTTACCGGCTGGCTGCGTACGGCGAAAATCGCCGAAGCCGCCGACATTCCCCTATCGTCGCACCTGTTCCCGGAGTTTTCGGCCCACCTTCTGGCCGTGACGCCGACGCGCCACTGGATGGAATACACCGACTGGGCGGCGCCGTTGCTGGCCGAGCCCTACCGGGTCGAGGACGGCCACGTCCTGATTCCCCAGCGGCCCGGCGCCGGAATCGAATGGAACGAAGCCGCGGTGGAAAAATATGCCGTGGACCTTTAAAACACCCTGAACACCGCCAACGAATTACCAAGGAAAACATGTTATGCCCGCGAACAAAAAACTGCTGATGCTGCCCGGCGACGGGATCGGCCCCGAAGTCATGAATCAGGTCAAACGCGTCATCGACTGGATGGACAAGACCCGTCACGTGTCTTTCGACATCGACGAAGACCTGGTCGGCGGCGCCGCCTATGACAAGCACGGCACATCGCTGGCCGACGAAACCCTGGCCGACGCCATGGCCGTCGACGCCGTGCTGCTGGGTGCTGTCGGCGGGCCGAAATGGGACAACGTGGAACGCGACAAGCGCCCGGAAGCGGGCCTGCTGAGCCTGCGCAAGGAAATGGACCTGTTCGCCAACCTGCGCCCGGCC
>JACNJX010000060.1 GCA_014382345.1 Alphaproteobacteria bacterium | reverse complement strand
GCCTTAACCAACCTGGGCAATGCCTGGAAGCAACTGGGACGGCTCGAGGACGCCGCCGCCAGTTACCGACGGGCCATTGAGATCAAGCCTGAGCTGGCGGAAGTCCATAGCAACCTCGGCACTCTGCTGTTGGCGCAAGACCTTGCGGAAGACGCCGCCGAAGGCCAACGCAAGGCCATTGCCGCCGACCCCGATTACGCCGTCGGCCACACCAATCTAGGCAATGCGCTCAAAAGCCTGAAACGGATGGACGAAGCGGCGGAATGCCATGAGCGGGCGATTGCCCTGGACCCGAACCTGGTCGAAGCCTTCAGCAATCTTAGCACCGTCCGCCAGGAACAGGGCCGCCTGGAGGAAGCCGAGAGCGCCTGCCGCAAGGCCCTGGCCCTCGACCCAGACTACGCCGAGGCGCTATGCAATTTGGGCAGCGTTCTCGAACAGCAGGACCGGCTGGACGAAGGCGAAGCCGCCTGCCGCCGCGCCATAGACCTGAAACCCGACTATGCGCAGGCCCATGTCAATCTGTCCCTGTTTCTGTTCCGACAAGGGCTTTTGCAGGAAGCCTGGAGCGAATACGAATGGCGCTGGCGCATGCCCGAACACGCCCGTGCCCTTCCCGCCTTTACCATGCCGCGCTGGGACGGCTCACCGCTTGCAGGCAAAAGCATTCTGCTCTGGGCCGAACAGGGCATCGGCGACGTTGTCCGCTATGGCACCATAATTCCCGATGTGGCCGAGGCCGGGGCTAACGTCACCATTGCCTGCGAGGACCGCATGGCCGCCATCTTCACCCGCTCCTTCGAGAACGCGAACGTGATGATCACCCCCCATGTCGTCGGCGAAGAAGCAATGGACGCCTTTGATTTTCACTGCCCCTTCGGCGGCCTGGGGCCGTATTTCCGCGCCAGCCATGACGCCTTCCCGACGTCCATGGATGGCTACCTGAAGGCCGGCCCCGAACGGGTGGAATTCTGGAAAAACCGCTTATCGGAAAAAAGCAGCCGCCCCAAAGTCGGGCTGTCGTGGAGCAGCCCCATGAGCGACCCGCTGCGCGACCGCTATTTCGCCAGCATCGAGGATCTGGCCCCGGTGCTGTCCATCGAAGACCTGGATTTCGTCAACCTGCAAAGCCATGATTGCCGTGAAGACATCGATCTGGCCAAGAGCTTCTACGGCGCCGACATTCACACCTGGGACGATCTCGACCTGCGCAATGATATCGAAGGCGTCGCCGGGCTGACGAAAGCCCTCGACCTGGTGATTTCCTTTCCCACCTTCGGAGCCGAGTTCGCTGGCGCGCTCGGCGTACCTGTTTTGTGTTTTTGCTACAACGACAACCACATCGATTTTCTCGGCACCGGCAATGCCGTCTGGCAACCGGCCATCCAATACGTCACCAAGGCCCTGGATGAACCGTGGAAAGAGGTGATGGAGGATATCGGCCGGATCGCGCGGGAAAAATTTTCCCTTTAGTCCCTCTAGGAAGACTCCCGCCGGGTAATCCGGCAGTCGTCCATGTAAAGCGCGTCCAGTTCCGTATCCAGCAGGAAAACCAGCGCTTCTTCGGGGCGCTCCATGATCGGCTCGCCGGGACCGTTGAACGAGGTGTTGAGGACGACGCCGAACCCGGTGAGGGTCTTCAGGTGCTTGAGCATCCGGTAGAAGTCGCCGACCTCGGCAGACACCGTCTGCACCCTGGACGATCCGTCGACGTGGGTGATGGCCGGCAATTCGGTCGTCGAGACCTGGGCCGTGAACAGCATATGCGGTGAATGGGCCGGTGCGCCCCTAAACCAGCGGGTGGCGTCTTCTTCCAGCACCGCGGGCGCGAAGGGACGCCATTTTTCGCGGGTCTTGATATCGTTGACCCGCTCCCAGTTCGCTTCCTTGCCGGGATTGGCCAGCAAGGAGCGGTGGCCCAGTGCCCGGGGGCCGATTTCGCTGCGCCCTTCATACCAGGCGACGATCCGGTCTTCGGCGATATCCTCGGCCGCCGCAACGGCCCAGTCGTCCGATCGTTCCACATCAATCCGGTCCGCCACCGCCTCAAGGGCCGCCTCCACCGCCGCGCCTTCGAACGCGCCGCCGAGATACGGGTAAGACCCTGCAAAAGCGGTGCCTTCGTCTGCCGGCGGCAGGGGGTTGTCGAGAATATTGTGATAGAGATACAGCGCCGCGCCCATGGACAGGCCGCTGTCGTCGCAATCGGGCGGAATGTAGAGGTTCAGGAACGGGCCTTCGCGGAACAGCCGGGAATTGGTCGGGCAACTGAGCGCCGTGCCGCCGGCGTAACACAGGTTCTCCTCCGGCCGCTTCATGGTCCTGAACAGTTGCGACGTACATTCAGCCGTATGAAGAATGGTTTCCTCGAACAGTTTCTGGGTGCTGGCCGCAAGATCGATACACACCGGTTCCAATATCCGCTTGGTGTCGCCGATGGGGTCAAGGTCATAGCCCATGTCCGTAGCGGCGGCGAGGCAATGCTGCACCCAGTTTCGAACCGGGTCGTCGAATCCCTGCTTGGCCAGATCATAGGTATTGCCGGCGAAACGGCGGTCGAAGAACCTGGGCTTGCCGTAAGGCGCCAGCCCCATCAGCTTGCCGGCGGCGCCGAACAGCCCGAAGCCCAACAGGGAGCCGACCTGATCGTACAGGTCGCCGATGTGCAGATGGTGTGGCGTCAGCGGGAACAGCCGGTGTTCGTCGCCCCGGTAGACCATGCCGTTGTTGTGTCCGGTCCGGTAAAAAGCCCCGTCGTGGGTCATCACCGCCGCCGAGCGGAACCCCGAAGGATAGTAGCTCGACGCGGCATGGCACGCATGGTGCTGGATCATATAGGCGGGAATGTCGCGGCCATGCAGGCGGACCGTAAAGGGATAATGAAAGCCCATGCGAACCTCTTCGGAGTCCGCGTATGGGGAATGATCGAACTTCGCAAGATCCTCAAGGCCCAGAGCCTCGCCCCAATGGGGGACATGGATGTAATCGCTCAAGTACCCGGTGACGCCCAACGAGGACTGCTCGCGATCTTTGTATTCTGGAAACAGGTCGTGGTGATAGGATTGTTTTTCCCCACCATAGACGGTGCCCAGGATATCCCCGATCAGCTGATCTTCGACCTTCACCCCCTCCTTTTCGAACAGGCTTTGCAGGGTCGACGGCGCATTGCAATCGGGGTGTGGCCCGGGGATAACGGTCAGGGTGTCCGGGTTGTCGCTGACCAGTTCGTAACACTGCGTCGACGTCAGGGCGATCATGTCGACGTCATCGACGCCTAAACCCGCCTCATCCAGCACCTGATCGATATGGGCGGTATCGATGGAGAAGGCGTGCTTGACGCGGTTGTGGCGTTCGCGAATCAGGGAACGCTCCACACGGCCATCACGCAACAGCATGATTCCGGCGTCATGGCCGAAATGGAGTCCGAGAATAATCATTGCGGAGGAGATCTCCTGGAGTTGAATTATTCGGAAACCTTAACCGGAAAGGTCTTTAAAAAGTCTTTCCGGGTGAAATTGGCCGGGTGAAATTGGCCGGGTAAAATTAGAACGCCTTCCCATGAACGCCATATGTTAGGTTTTTTCCTGCAATTTGGTCAAAGGGATACCGTTCATGACGCAGCCACCGGAGGGCACCATTGCCGACGTCCAGGCGGCCTTGCAACAGGCGCTTTCGCTGCATCAGGCCGGGCAATTGCAGGACGCCGAAGCCTTGTATTTGGCCATTCTGGAAACCGACCCGGACCATGCCGACGCCAACCATTTGCTGGGGCTCATCGCGCGCCGGAACGGAAACAACGAAGCCGCCGCCGAGCTGATCTCCAAGGCGATCCGGGCCGACCCGGACAAGGCCATCTACCACAACAACCTGGGCAACGCGCTGAAAGACTTAGGCCGGCTGATTGAGGCCGTCGCCAGCTACCGGACATCCCTGGACCTGAACCCCGGTTCGGCCCCGACGCTCGGCAACCTGGGGCGGACCTTCCTGACGATGGAACGGTTTCAGGACGCCGCCGAATGTCATGAAAAGGCGATAGCCCTTACCCCCGACGACGCCGAAGCCCACATGGACTTAGGCCTAGCCCTGCACGAACTGGACCGGCTCGACGACGCGCTGGCCAGCTACGACAAGGCCCTTTCCCTCAACCCCGATTATGCCGAAGCGCACAACAACCGGGGCATCACCCTTCAGGAACTGGGCCGCCAGGAGGACGCCATCGCTTGCTACCAAACGGCTATTGAACTCAAACCTGATTATTCCGAAGCCCACAGCAACCTGGGGCATCTGCAACTGCTTAAAGGAGATTTCCGCAACGGCTGGAATGAGGCCAACTGGCGCTGGCGGGTCGAAGAATTCTCGTCCGAACACCGCCAATACGACAAGCCGGTGTGGGACGGCGGCGATATCGCCGGTAAACAACTGTTGGTCTGGTCGGAACAGGGCATCGGCGACGAAATCGTCAACGCCGGCATGATTCCGGACCTAAGCGGACGCGGCATCGATGTTGTCCTGGAAAGCGATACCCGGTTGACACCTTTGTTCGCCCGCTCGTTTCCAGGCGTTGCCTGCATCGCCAAGGAGGAAGCGCCCCCAGCCTTCGATTACCATATTCCCGCAGGCGGATTGGGACAGGTGTTGCGGACTTCGCTGGACGCCTTCCCAGAACAGGAGCCCTACCTCACTGCCGATACGGAGCTGCGGGCGGACCTTCGCACCAAATATGGCGGTAAGGAAAGCGCCCCCCTGATCGGCCTCGCCTGGAACAGCACCAGCAAGGCCATCGGACGGCAAAGCTCGCTGAGCCTGACGGAACTCCGGCCTGTCCTGGAAACACCGGGGGTGACCTTCGTCGATCTACAGTACGGTGATACCGCAGAACAAAGGGCGGCGTTGACGCGGGACACCGGAGTCAAAATCCTGCACGACGAGGCTGTCGACCAGATGACCGGCCTGGATGCCTTCGCCGCCCAGGTGGCGGCCATGGACCTGGTGATTTCCATTGATAACTCAACAGCTTATCTGGCCGGTGCCCTCGGCGTCCCAGCCTGGGTTCTGTTGTACAGCGCACCGTTCTGGCTGTGGGGGCTGGAGCGCGAAGACTGCCTCTGGTGTCCCTGCACCAGGCTTTACCGGCAGACGGCGCGTGGCGATTGGAAAGACGTCGTGGAGCGCGTGGCGCGTGATCTCGCCGGCTATTCGGGTCGCTAGATCCGCCTCAGCATGACGTGGCCGTCGTCGTAGTGGGCGTCTTCGTCGCGCCACAACTGCCCGGAAACGAATTCAAACCCGTCCGCGCCCTGTTGCGCCACCCGCTCAACCAGCCCGCCGAAGCCGTTGAAGGTGTCTTTGGCGTAGCGTTGAGTGCCGTGGCGGAAAAAGGCCTGGATGATGAGCAAATGCCCGCCATCCCTGAGCAGGGAACGGCTGTTGTCCAACGCCTGATCGAAGAGTTCCAGGATGTACCAGAACGCCTGATTGATGACGACGACGTCGCAGTCCTGCCAGTCGCCGGGGCGCTCGAAATTCATGATATCGCCGGACAGAAATTCACAATCCGGGTATTTCGCCGCCGCTTTTTTGACCGCCGTCGGGCTGATGTCCATACCGACGGCGCGCTCAACGGGGGACAGCCCCCGGATTTCCTCGGTCACCATGCCGAAGCCGCAACCGACTTCGACGACGCTCTCCGCCCCGAGATCGCGCAAAGTCGCCATCAGCCGTCCGCGGGAGTGCGTGTAATAGCCCGCCATGTCGCTGTCGCCGCCCAACTGATCCCAGGGATCGGCCTCGGTTTCATAGAGTTTCTCAAACTCCCCGGCGAATTCCAGATTGCCGTCGGCGTCCTTGCGAAATACCAGATTGTCGGAAGGGCTGTCGTCGTCGGCCATGACTAATCGCTTATCGCCGCCAGGGCATGGTCGATGCCGTCGCACAGGATGCGCGCGGCCTCCTTGACCTCGTCCTCGCCGTGGGCGGTGGACAGGAACAAAATACCGTTGCTCGGCAGATGCAGCCCGGCGGCGCGGCAGTAGCGCTGGAAGATCGCGTGGCCACTGAACCAGGCTTCCGCCTCATCGCGCTCGCGGCGGCTTTTCACAGGTTTGTCGGAAAACACCAGACGGCTCATGGACTGCACGCCGATCATGTGCGCCGGCAGGGCGTTTTCACGGCAGTGGGCATCGACGGCGTCCCTGAGCGCCTGGCCCTTCCTGCCAAGGTCATCATAGAGGTCCGGTCCGGCGTCCTGGATATGCCGGAAAACCGCCAGACCCGCCGCCGCCGTCATCGGATTGGCCGAGAACGTGCCGCCCATGAATACCGGCGGACTGCCGTCCGGGCCATCACGCACGGTCGGCGCGATATCATCCCGGACGCCGACGGCGCCGACGGGCAGACCTCCGCCGATGATCTTTCCGAACGTCGAAATATCCGGGGTTATGCCGTACAGCCCGGCGCCGCCGCCAATGTTCAAACGCAGCCCGGTAATGATTTCATCGAAACCCAGAAGGATGCCGTGCTGTTCCGTCACGTCGCGCAGTCCCTGCAGGAACGGCCCGACGCTGTCCAGCGGGATCGATCCCTGCGCCGGTTCGACGAAGACCATGGCCAGTTCTTCTCCGTGCTTGGTGATCAGCTCAAAAGCATTTTCCGAATTGTAGGGCAGCAACAAAAGGTTTTCATCCATCGGCCAGATCAAGCCGCCGGACAGGGCCTTCATGACGGGCGCGTTGGCCTGGGAATCGTAATCCTCGCCGACCAGGGCGCCGTCCTGTCCGCCGTGCCAGAAGCCGCCGAACACGCCGATCCTGCGCCGGCCGGTGTGGGCGCGGGCGATGCGCATGGCTCGCATGGTCGCTTCCGAACCGCTGTTGCAGAGCGCAAAGGCTGAATGATGCGGAAAGAACCCGTTCAGGGCCTCGCCATAATCGGTGGCCTGAAACGTCGGCCGGATATAGGCAGCGCCGCGCCGGGTCTGATCGGTAATGGCCCGGACGACGTCCGGGTGGGCATGGCCCAGCAGGGCCGAACCCGCCGCCATGCCGAGATCGAGAAGCCGGTTGCCGTCGGTATCGGTCATGTAGGCGCCTTGCGCCTCGGAAATATAGAGCGCGTCCGCCTCGCCGGGGGCATAGGTTTCGTTCAGCAGGCCCTTGAAGGGGCGGCGGGAAATTTCCCCGGCTGTGCGCCGGTTGCCGGCCACCAGGGCTTCGTCCACGTCGGCGGGGGTTTTGAGATCGAGGGGCGCGTCGGCCTTTTGGTGTTTGCGGGCGACGACCAGGATATTGCCGGCCATCCGGTTATCGATCAGGTAATTTTCCAGAAGCGCCACGAAACCCGGATCGTTGATGACTTCGGCCAGGAAGCCTCCCGCTTTCGAAGCATCAATTTTTTTCTGATCCAGCCATTTCTGGACATAGGTAATGTCCAGCGACGCATTGAGGGTGTGGGCCTCGGCCAGATCGAAGCCGTTGCGTTCCAGCAGCAGCCGAATGTTTCCCTCGTTCATCAGGTTGACATGGCCGGGGGGAAGGATCTGAGTGTGCTTTTCCTGCGCCGTCAGCCATTCGAAGCTGTGCGTGTTGGGCGTGGAAAAAACGAAAATACCGTCGTCGGCCAGCAAATCCCTGACCCCTTGCAGCATTTTGTTTTGATCGACGATATGTTCGATGGTGTCCCACATGGTCACCACGTCATAGCCGCCCTCAAACCCCTCCTCTTCCGTCAGGGCGCAGGCGTCCTCGTTGATGACCCGCACATCCGGAAAGCGTTTCCGCAAAGATTCACAGGCCTCGGGGCTGAGGTCGCAGCACGTGATGTCGAGCGGGCTTTCCCGCCGCAGCAGGGCTTCGACGAAAATACCGATGGCGGAGCCGATGTCGAGCAGACGGCCGGATGGTTTCAGGGCATGAATGATATCGACGCGGGGCGTGAACAGGCGGACCCGGTGGTCGAAGGACTCAAGAAAGAACTCGTTCTCGAACGACTTCATTTCCGAGCTGTAATAAGCCCGAAGCTGCTCGTCGTTGGGATAGGGATTGCAGAACAGAAGCCCGCATCCGCCACACAGCGACATGTCGAACCCGAAGGCCTGGACATACTCCGAGACGTTTTCGGATTCGCAGATCGGGCAGCGGTCCAGCTTCGAATTGTCGTTGGGAATTTCCCGGATGCCACGCGCCGTCTTCTCCAGCATCTCGAACAGAAGGCGCTGTTTTTTCTCCGTGTGGATTTGATCGAATGTCAGGCTCATGGCTTTTGCAACCTCGCCGCTTAAGCCGTCCCGGTGTCGTCTTCGGGCGCTTGATAATCGGCGCCCTTTTCCCAGGCCTCGACATGGTTGTGGCCGTGCAGGGTGCCGTCGGCGTTGCACTGGCTGCACGGCAACAGTTTGCGTTCGCCGCGGCCCAGCGGGAAGCGGTATTTCTGCATCGCCGCCGAACGCCAGATTTCCAGCAGGCTGCTGTCGTGGACGTTGCCGAACTTGACCTTCTTGTTCCAGTCCTGGACGCACAACAGGACATCGCCGTTCCAGTCGATGGCCAGACCGTAATGCAGGTAAAAGCACGGCTTGCTCGGGTCGATGTCCGGCTGATCGCCGACATGAACGGTTCCGGCCCGGTTGGTCAGTTTGAGGCCGAATTCGTCCTCCTTGGAATGCCAGCGGTCGCGCAGGATATAAAAATCCTCATCGACCCCGGACTCATCGAAAATCTTTTTGAAATGTTCGATCTGGTGCGGGCCGTCGTACATGCTGACAACCAGACAGTTGACGCTGGCTGCCTGCAATTCCTTGACCATTTCACTGGTCAGGCGGTCGCCGTTGGTGACGATTTCAAGCCGCGTTTTCGGATCGAACGCCCGGCACAGGTTGATCAGTTCGGGATGCAGCAGCGGCTCTCCGTAACCGCAGAAAACGACGCCGCCCTGGTAGTTGATTTGCTTCAATTCATCGGCGATCCGGCGGATCATGGCGTTCGAGGCGTGAAGATTTTGATTCGGATAGTCGTCCGGGTCCACCCGCGGGCAGAAGGAACACGCCCGGTTACATAATTCCGTAATACTGATGTCGATCCAGCTGAACAGGGGAATGTCCCCCATCATATGAACTTCGTCGATGAAGCCGGATTTGCGGCGAAGATTCTCGCGGGTCGCCTCAGTCAACGTCATGGTCGGTGCCTTTCGCTTAAATAAAGCCGTCCGGGCGGGATGAAAAGAGATTGTGGTCCCTGTCCAATGGGGAAGTCAATTTCGCTTATGATAAAGGAATTAGAGATTTTCCTGGTCACCTTCAAGAAGGCCTTCGGAAATCTGCAGATTGATGTTGATCAGGGTGTCGATGGTGCCGTCGGCGATTTCGCCCGCCATTCGGCCATTCTCCCCGGTTTCTCCCGTTGAAAATGTACGCTCGGAGACAAACAGGCCGAGGCGGTTCAGGTTTTCCCGCACGTCTTCGTCAAGCCCGCAATCCTGGCGCTTGAGAATGCTGCGCATGGCGACCCAGGTTTCCATATTCTGATTCAGGGCCATTACCAGGGCTTCGGGGGCAAAGCTCTTATCATGCCTGGCGCCGTCGATCTGCACCGCCGCCTGGACCAGTTGAAAGGCCATTTCCTCGGCAACGCTTGTTCCCTTGCGTACGGCAATGTCCATCATGAGCAATTTCTCCAAAGGGGGACGCGGCGCGCGAAGCTCCGGCACCGGTTCCAATTCTCCTTCATAGACGCGCAAGCCTTAAATCATTCTTAACCGGCCCATTTGAGAACCAGCCCCGAACCCAGACTTGAGCTCAGCCTGATGACCACAAGAAGCAAAAAATGCCTCATTCCACTGGTCAAAAATTGCCGGGTTGTTCCTTTTTGACCGCTTCAAATCCCTCCGGATAAATATTTTTTCTTTATTTTTCAAAGCATTGACTAATTTTCGGAAAACTGGCCCGCCCTTTGCTGGTATGGGGCGGGACCAAGTGCATTTGGAGAAACCACGTTATGACCGATTTGTTCGTAAAATCCGGCGCCGCCGCAGACAAAACCACCCAGACCCCCAATGGACGGGACAAGCAATCCGCTCTGGCCGGCCTGGCCGGTTCCTTTCAGGAGCTGATCCATAAGGCGGGCGCCCGCATTGAAGACGGTTTTTCCGCTCTGACGGGCCGTTCCGGCATCTTGGGCGCGACCGATTCCATCGAGGCGCCCCGTCCCTCCGACAATTTTACCCGCGATAATTCCGGCGACACCCGCGACTTCGCAGAAAGCCGCGCCGATCACAATGACCGCGCCGACGACCATGCCGACGCCCCCGGCAACGAACAGGACGATTCCTACGGAAATGATCGCGGAGGAGATAACCGTGACGCCGCCAGCGACGCCGGAAGGAACGAGTCCGGCGAAGACCATGCCAACAACCGCGCCAGTGAAAACGATGACACCCATGGCGCGGGCGATGATCCTTCCGCAGCCGACGAAAACGGCAATCAGGAAACCGCCGCCAATGACGGTGAAAGCAGTGATAACGCCGAGAGTTCAGAAAATTCCGGCGAAGAAAGCCAAACCGCCGAAGGCCAGTCCGGCTCTCAGGACGGCGAAGGCCAGTCCGCCGGCAATGGCTCAGCCAACACCCAGGCCGCCGCTTCCGGCGAGGCCGTAAGCACGGTCCTTTCGGAAATGATGGCAGGCGGCCAGGCCCTTGGCGAAACCGGTGTTGCCTCGGAACAAGGTAAGACCAACAGCGCCGACGGCATCGCCACGGCGACCCAAAACATTGCAGCCAACGCTGGCGCCCAGGAAACCGTCTCCAAGGCGGCGGGTGCGAATGGCTCTACGAACGCCAACGCCGGCCAAAACACTCAACAGCAGGGCTCCGCCCACGCCAGCGCCCAGGCGCAGGCTTCCGCCAACAGCCAGTCCGCCGTCGCGGCGGATGGGGCAGACGATGCCGCACCGACCACCACCACCAATCAGGCATCCGCCCTGGCCAAGAGCATCGGCGAAGGCAACCGGGCCCAGGTTTCGGTCACGGTGACCAATGAATCGCAAAACCTGACCTCGCGCCCGAACGCGGCGCTCTCCACCAACGCTATCCTCAGCGGCGAAGGCTCCAGCCAGTCCGGTTCGGGGCAGCAGGCGCAGGGGCAAACGCAGAACGGAACTGGTCAGAACACGGCCGGCCAAGGCCATCAAACCCAGGCGCAGGCCGCCGCCATTCAAACACAAGCCGCTCAAGCCTCTCAACAGGCCGCCCAAGCCGGCGGCGACGCCAAGGGATTGGTGCAGGCGCAGGCCGCCACCACCACTTCGGGCGGCTCCGCCCATGCCGGCGGCGGCGAAGGCGTTAACCAGACAGGCAGCGCCAACGCCACCCAGCAAACCCAGCAGGCGCAGGCCCAGACGGCCGCCGAAAAAGCTCAAAATGCCCAGAAACCGGCGGCCACGGGCCGCACCATGGTCGAACAGATTTCGGTCAAAGTGACCAAGGCGCTGGAGTCCGGCATCGACAAGATCAACATTCAATTGCGCCCGGCACACATGGGACGGGTCGAAGTAAGAATGGAAATGACCCACGACAATCGCCTCACCGCTCTGGTCGTCGCCGACAACCGCGAGACGCTTGAAACCCTGAAGAACGATTCCCGCGACCTGCAGCGCGCCCTTCAGGATGCCGGCCTGAACACGGATTCCGGCGACTTGAACTTCAGCCTGCGGGGTGAGGAAAACCAGGGTCAGGACGGCAAAGGCAATTCCGGACAACCGATGACCGGCGAAGAAGACATCGCCGAGCTGGAAGAAATGATTATCGAGGAAGCGATCGTCGCGTCTGACGGCCGCGTTCTCTCACAAGGCAGGATCGACGTCCGGGCCTAATGGCCTGGCAACGGACTCCTACAGGAGATACTTAAAATGGCGGTTATTAGTGAATCACTAGCGTCTTCAACCATCCCCGCGGGCTCCCAGTCAGCAGCGGCGGCGGCGAAGAACAATGAGGATCTCAACAAGTTCCTGAATCTGCTGGTGACGCAACTTCAGAACCAGGATCCGCTCGACCCGATGGACGCCACCGAGTTCACCTCGCAGCTCGTCCAGTTCGCCAGCGTCGAGCAGCAGATCTACGCCAACTCCAACCTGGAACAGATTTTAAACCTGCAGCAAACCAACCAGGTTTCGAACCTTGTCGATCTGATCGGCACCACGGTCGAAGCCGAAGGCCGCGACATGCCGCTGGAAAACGCCAGCGGCCAGTTCACCTACACCATGCCGAACGGAACGCGGAAGGGAACCATCAACATCACCAACGCCGAGGGCCAGACCATCTATACGGTGGAAGCCGACACCACGGAAGGCCAGCACACCTTCAACTGGGACGGCAAGAGCTCCGGTGGCAACCAACAGCCGGACGGCGATTACAAAGTCACCGTCAACGCGCAGGATTCCGACGGCAACCTTTTGGACATCACCTACACGGTCTTCGGACGGGTCATCGGTGTCGGCATGGTCAACGGGACGCTGTCGCTGAAGATGGGCAAGGACATCGCCTACGGACAAGGAGACATCCAGTCGGTGCGGGAGACCCCAGCACCGTAAAGATTTTCAACGGAACGGCCCGACGCCGTTTCAGACCGAATTTAGAGAATTAAAGGCCGCCATGGCGGCCAAATGAGCGAAGGAGAAATAAAATGACTTTGTTTGGCGCATTGAGCTCCGGTGTTTCCGGACTGACCGCACAATCGAGCGCGATCGGCGCGATTTCCGATAACATCACCAACGTCAGCACGGTCGGCTACAAGAACACCCAGGTCGATTTCCAGACCCTGGTGACCAAGCAAACGTCGGCGACCTTCTTCTCCGCCGGTGGTGTGCAGTCCAAACCGCGCCAGGACACCGGCGTCCAGGGGCTGTTGGCATCGTCCGCGTCGTCGACCGACATCGCGATTTCCGGCAACGGCTTCTTCGTCGTCAACGAAGCGGCGTCGCCCACCATCAACAACGAATTCCTGTTCACCCGGGCGGGATCGTTCTTCCAGGACAACGAAGGATTCCTGCGCAACACGGCCGGCTTCTACCTTCAAGCCTGGCCGACGGACGCCGCCGGGACGGTGATTCCCGCCAACAAGAACCTGACCGTGCCGAACCAGAACGTCATCTCGACGGACTTTCTGTCTACGGTGAACCTGAACCGTGTCGGTGGTACGGCGTCGGCGACCAGCACCATCGCCATCGGTGCCAACCTGCCGTCCAACGACACCAGCGGCACGACGCGAAAAACCGACGTCCAGTTTTTCGACACGCTGGGCAACGCCACCACCATGAGCCTGGTCAACACCAAGTCGATCCGCGACAACCAGTGGGACATCTCCATTCCCCCGCCGCCGGGCACCAATGTGATCACGCTGGAAGACTCCGCCGGCCTGAACTACGACAGCCAGGGACAACTGGAGTTCCAGTCGCGGCCCGCCGACGGCACCTCCGTGACGATCAACGGCCTCGTCTATACCATCGACAACGACGCCTCGATCACCGACGCGGTCAAGCAGGTAGACACGATAACATTTGCCGGTGCCGCCGCCGACGTAGGCGACGAACAATACACGGTGACAATCAACTCCGGCGGCGCCGGCGCCGTCGTCGTCACCCAAACCTACGCAATCGGCGATACGGTGACAGAGATGGCGAGCAAGATGGCCGCGGCGATCAACTCCAACACCTCGCTCAACAGCCTGGTCTATGCCGACAATGCCGCAGGCGTGCTCACCGTGACATCGCGGATACCCGGCAGGTCCTTCACCCTTGCGGTCGCTGAAGTGGCCGACACCGGCGGCGACACCACCCTGACCGACAACGGCACATCAACCGCCAATGCCGGCACGACCGGCATCATCCGGGTCAACACGGGGAGCAACACCACGGTGGCGCAGGACGTGTCCACCCTGCTGACGGCAATCAAGGCCAACGACACCGATTTCGACACCACCAACAACCGCGTCAAGCTGGACCCCGGCAACTCGACGACCCTGTTGTTCCTGGAGGACGGCACCGAGACCATCACCGTCGATCCGTCGGGCCTGTTGACCTCCGCCGGCGCGCCGGCGGCCAAGCAGTCCACATCCTTCACCGTGAAGAAGGTCAATTCCAAATACGCCGAAACCGCGCAATTCCGCTTCAAGGGGGTTCCGGCCGATGGAGATACCGTCATCATCAACGGCATTACCTACACCTTTGCCACTACGGAAAACGGCACATCCGATAACGACACCACCATTCGCCGCGATAGCATCGCCCTCATGCTGGCCGACCTGGAGGCCTCCATCGAGGCCAACGACGCCAAGTTCCCTGCTGGCAGCACCAGCCTTCGCGACCGCGGGGCCAACGGCGCAGCCTCGAACAACACGCTGGTCCTCCCGGTCCTATCCAGCGGTTCCTACAACGTCAAATTCAGCGCCGGTTTCACCAACCTGCCGACGGAACCGGACGGAACGGTCAGCTACGTCGCCGATACCGATTTCGCGGTCAACGCGGAATACGGCATCGTCTTCGACGCCGACGGCATCCCGACAACGTTCAATGTTACCAAGCTGGAAATCCTCGGCTTCGCGAACGGCGCCGCCGACATGAACGACGACCCGAACCTGGCCAGCAAGATCACCCTCGACCTGGGCACGGCGACCGAAGCCAACGGCTTCACCCAGTTCGGCGGATCCTTCACCCCGGTCTTCATCACCCAGAACGGGTCCCAGTTCGGCACCTTCGCCGGGGTCACCATCGCCGCTGACGGCCTGGTGACGGCGTTGTTCGATAACGGTGAAACCCGGCCCGTGTTCAAGATCCCGGTCGCCACCTTCGTCAACGTCAACTCGCTGGGGGCCAGAACCGGTAATATTTGGAACTCGACCCAGGGGTCCGGCGACCCGACGCTCCGAAATGCCGACAACGGCCCGGCCGGCCAGGTCAACCAATCGACCCTGGAACAGTCAACCGTCGATATCGGCACCGAGTTCACCAAGATGATCGTCGTCCAGCGCGCTTTCTCGGCATCGGCCAAAATCATCACCACGGCCGACGAAATGCTCGAAGAACTGCTCCGGACGAAACGTTAATCACCTAGTTCCACAACCCACCGTCCCAACCCACCGGGCCCGGTTTCGGCAGTCGATCGCCGGACCGGGTCCACCCTTTTGGGGGTGCCGGTTAATTTCTCCCATTTATTGCTTACGGTTGTTTCGGGAATCTATATGGAATCGCTCGGGAATCCCCAGGAAGTCCTCGTTAACCCTTTTCCTTAGCCTTTTTTTAAGTCACGGCGACTAAGGTTTGCGGTAACAACCAACAGGGTTATCTCAGGGGCTTTCACCAATGACGGAACACAAGGCTCAATCCTTCGGCTCCTCTTGCGGCCATATCCATGGGGACGGGTCCCATAGTGGTATTGGGGGCGGCATCCGGACAGGGGATACCCTCAGCCCCAGTGGCAAGCCGATGACCTTTGAGGATCTGCCGCCACAAGGCACCAAACGCTGGGTCATCCGCCGCAAGGCGGAAGTCGTGGCCGGGGTGCGTGGGGGCCTGATTTCTCTGGAAGAGGCTTGTCGGCGCTATGCCTTGTCGGTGGATGAGTTCCGCAGTTGGGAAAAGCTTCTGAAAGATCACGGATTGGCGGGCCTGCGCACCACCCGGGCCAAGAAATACCGCCGCCTTAAATCCCGTTAAGGCAATCTAACGCCAAAAACACCGGAAAACCGCAAATTTTCTCAAGATCCTGAAAAGAATCGGCACAGGTAGGCAAAAATTGCCCACTTGTTAACGTCTTCTTCACGATCAGCCCTCTAGCATCAAGGCATCAAAGGAGAAGACGCCGTTTCGGTGGGACGGGCGGCGCGGGTATTTCTCCTGCAAATGGGTTCTGAACGGGATAACACCGGTGGAAACACTTATTTTAGCTCTTAGAAACTTGGGCCCGGTACGGCTCGCTGTCATGGGCGCCGTCGTTATCGGCATGCTCGGGTTCTTTATTTTCCTGGCAACGCGGCTTGGCTCGCCGAGTATGACTATTCTGTATGGCGACCTGAATTCAGGCGATTCCTCGCAAATCGTCAGCCAACTCCAAAGCCGGAGCATTCCCTACGAATTGAAGCAGAACGGGTCGCAAATCCTGGTTCCCGCCGATCAGGTCATGAAGTTACGCCTGTCCATGGCCGGACAGGGAATTCCGTCAGGCGGTTCCATCGGCTATGAGCTTTTCGATGATCAGGATGCCATCGGCAACACCAATTTCGTGCAGAACATTAATCTGGTGCGCGCGCTCGAAGGAGAACTGAGCCGGACCATCCAGACCATCGGCGCAGTCCGTTCGGCGCGCGTCCATCTGGTCCTTCCTAAACGGGAATTGTTCAGCCGCGAGAAACAGAAACCCAGTGCCTCCATCACCGTGAAGACGTCAGGTGTGCTGGACAAGGAACAGATCTCCGCCATCCAGCACCTGGTGGCCGCCGCAGTGCCGTCCCTGGACCCAAACCGGGTTTCCATCGTCAGTTCCAAGGGAAAACTTCTGGCGCGCGGACAGGAAGAAGACGCAAGCACCACCATGTCGCAAAAAGCCGAAGAACGGCGCCGGACCTATGAAAACCGCCTGGGCCGCACGATCGAGTCACTCATTGAAAAAACAGTGGGTCACGGGAAAGTCCGGGCCGAGATCAAGGCCGATATGGATTTCGACCGTATCAGCACCGTCGATGAAAAATACAACCCCGACGGCCAAGTGGTGCGCTCCACCCAGTCCATCGAAGAATCCAATCAAAACCGGGATACCGAGGGAACACAGCCGGTCTCGGTCGGCACCAATCTCCCCGATCCCAACGCCAACGCAAGCGGCTCGGCATCCAGTTCTGCAGCGCAAAACCGGACCGAGGAAACCGTCAATTTCGAGATATCCAAACAGGTCATTAATCACGTCCGCGAGTCCGGCGTTGTCAAACGTCTTTCCGTCGCCGTCCTTATTGACGGCGTGCGCGGATATGATGATAACGGGGATCCGACCTACAAGCCTCGCACGGAGGCCGAAATGGAGTTGCTGGCGACCCTGGTGCGCGGCACGATCGGATTTAACGCTGATCGTGGCGACACGGTCGAAGTCATCAACATGGAATTCTCCGAAGCCGAGGAAGAGCAAGTCGAACTGGAGCTGTTCTTCGGCCTCGACAAGAACGATCTGCTCCGCATCGCTGAAGTCCTGGTGCTCTCCATCGTCGCCATCCTGGTCATTCTGCTGGTCATCCGGCCACTGGTTTCCAGGGCCTTTGAAAGCATCCCGTCGGCGGCGGCGGCAGGCGAACGCCTTCTCGCCGATCAGGCCGCCGCGGCGGCGGCAGCGCTAACGGCGCCAGGTGTACCGGCTGATGCCGGAATGGATGAGGAACAATTCGAGGAACTGATCGATATCGACCGCGTCGAAGGCCGGGTCAAGGCATCTTCGGTCAAGAAGGTCGGCGAAATTGTCGAGAAGCATCCGGAAGAGGCACTCTCCATTATCCGTCAGTGGATGTATCAGGAAGGCTAATAAAGGACTCCCGTTATGGCACGAATGAAAGAAGATTTCCGGTCCCTTTCAGGCCCCCAGAAAGCCGGCA
>JACNJX010000039.1 GCA_014382345.1 Alphaproteobacteria bacterium | reverse complement strand
ACAAGTTCGTGCCCGTTCTGGTTACCGAAGACATGATCGGCCACAAAATGGGCGAGTTTTCGCCGACCCGGACCTACCTCGGGCATACGGCTGACAAGAAGGCTCGAAGGGTTTAATCATGGGTAAGAAATCTTTTGGCCGCGGCATCGACGATAACGAAGCCATGGCGTACGCCAAGAACCTCCGCACCAGCCCGCAGAAATTGAATCTGGTGGCGGAAACAATTCGCGGCAAGAACTGCGAAGCGGCGCTGACGGAACTCGAATTTTCCAGGCGGCGTATTTCCGGCGAGGTTAAAAAACTTTTGGAAAGCGCCATCGCCAATGCGGAAAACAATCACCAGCTGGATGTTGACCGGCTGTACGTTGCCGAAGCGAGTGTTGGCAAAGGTATGGTCATGAAACGCTGGCGCGCACGTGCGCGAGGCCGTGTTGGTCGCATCCTGAAACCTTTCAGCAATATGCGCTTGATCGTTCGCGAGCGTGAGGAGACAGCTTAATGGGACAGAAGGTAAACCCCATCGGCCTCAGACTAGGCATCAACCGGACCTGGGATTCACGTTGGTATGCGGACGGTAACTATGCAGAACTTTTGCATGAAGACCTGAAAATCCGTGAATTCCTGCTCAAAAGGCTTTCCCAGGCCGGCGTTGCCAAGGTGCTGATTGAACGTCCCGCGAAAAAGGCCCGCGTGACGATTCACACCGCGCGCCCCGGTGTCGTCATCGGCAAGAAGGGCGCCGATATCGAAAACCTGCGCCAGGAAATTTCCAAGATGACCGGTTCGGAAGCGCATTTGAACATCGTTGAAATCCGTAAACCGGAAATCGACGCCCAACTGGTCGCGGAAAATGTTGCCCAGCAGATGGAGCGACGCGTATCCATTCGCCGCGCCATGAAGCGTGTCGTGCAGAGCGCCATGCGTATGGGCGCCGGTGGCATCCGCATCAACTGCGCCGGCCGTCTGGGCGGCGCGGAAATCGCACGGACTCAGTGGTACCGGGAAGGCCGGGTTCCGCTGCACACGCTTCGCGCCAACGTTGATTACGGCGAGGCCACCGCGCACACCACGTACGGCACCTGTGGCGTTAAGGTCTGGATTTACAAGGGCGACATTATGGCCCACGACCCCATGGCCCTCGACAAACAGGCGCAAGACCAACAGCCCAAGCGCTAAGGCGTTTAAGGAACTGAGAAGAATTTAGGAATAGAGCGATGCTGAGTCCGAAAAACCTGAAATACCGGAAGGCCCACAAAGGCCGCATCCACGGCAAGGCCAAAGGCGGCACGACGTTGAACTTCGGTGCCTATGGACTGAAGGCCTTGAGCCCGGAACGGGTGACAGCGCGCCAAATCGAAGCCGCGCGCCGCGCCATGACCCGTCACATGAAGCGTGCCGGTCGTGTCTGGATCCGTATTTTCCCGGATGTTCCGGTTTCCCAAAAGCCGGCGGAAGTCCGCCAGGGTAAGGGTAAGGGCTCCGTCGAATACTGGGCCTGCCGTGTCAAACCGGGCCGTGTCCTGTTCGAAGTAGACGGTGTTTCTGCCGATGTCGCGCGCCGGGCGTTCGAATTGGCCGCCGCGAAGCTTCCGCTGAAAACCAAATTCGTAACCCGTTTGGGTGAAGAGGCCTGACGCCATGAAAACCGAAGACGTCCGCGCGAAAAGTGACGATGAACTTAAACAGCAGTTGTTGGACCTACGTAAGGAATCCTTCAACCTGCGCTTCCAGACCGTCAGCGGTCAGTTGGAAAACACCGCGCGTGTGCGCGAGGTGCGCCGTGATATCGGCCGCCTTAAGACGATCATGAATGAACGCCGCCGGTCAACGGCCCCGGCGTCTTAAGGAGAAGAGTAATGCCGAAACGGGTCATGCAAGGTGTCGTTGTTAGCGACAAAATGGACAAGACGGTAACCGTCAAGGTCGAACGCCGGATCAAGCATCCGCTGTATAAGAAGTTCATCAACCGGTCCAAGAAGTACGCCGCCCACGATGAAAACAACACCTGCAAAATAGGCGACATCGTCAGCATTCGTGAATGCAAGCCGATTTCGAAACGAAAAAAATGGGAAGTTCTCGCCGAAGGTGCCTAAAGGCACGGCTCCGGAGAACGAATTAAGGACGTAAGACGATGATTCAGGTCGAAACGAATTTAGAAGTTGCGGATAACTCGGGCGCACGCCGGGTCCAGTGCATCAAGGTGCTGGGCGGCTCGAAGCGCCGGTATGCTTCCGTGGGTGACGTTATTGTTGTCTCCATCAAGGAAGCCATTCCGCGTGGCCGGGTTAAAAAGGGCGAAATCGCCCGTGCGGTTGTTGTTCGTACGGCCAAAGACATTCGCCGCCCCGACGGTTCCGCGATCCGCTTTGATTCGAATGCCGCGGTTCTCATCAACCAGCAGGGCGAACCCATCGGGACGCGTATTTTCGGCCCTGTGACGCGGGAACTGCGATCCAAACGCTACATGAAAATTGTTTCTCTCGCGCCTGAGGTGTTGTGATGGCTGCCAAATTAAAAATCAAAAAGGGCGACCGGGTGATTGTTACCGCCGGCCGCGACAAAGGTAAAACCGGTGAAGTCCTGAGGGTCATCACCAAATCCGACCGCGTCCTTGTGCAGGGCGTTAACATGATCAAGCGCCATCAGCGTCCGACCCAAACGGTACAGGGCGGAATCGTTGACATGGAGGCTGCGATCCACATTTCCAATCTTGCGCATGTCGATCCGAAAGACCAGAAGGCCACCCGCGTTGGCTTCAAGGTTCTTGAAGGCGGGCGCAAGGTAAGATTCGCCAAGCGCTCCGGCGAAGTCATTGATACGTAACGGGTTTTAGAAGCATGACACGTTTGCAGGAACATTATAATAATTCGCTCAAACCGGAGCTGATCAAGGAGTTCGGATACAAGAACTCTTTGGAAGCACCCAGGTTGGATAAGATCGTCATTAACATGGGCGTCGGCGAGGGCGTAACGGATAAGAAAAAGGTTACCGCCGCGGCTGGTGACCTGGCTTTGATTGCCGGCCAGAAACCGGTCATCACCAAAGCCAAGAAATCCATCGCCGCCTTCAAGCTGCGTGACGGAATGACTGTCGGCTGCAAGGTCACGCTTCGGCGCGACCGGATGTATGAATTCCTCGACCGGCTGATTACCGTCGCTTTGCCCCGCGTCCGGGACTTCCGTGGCATTTCCTCGAAGAGTTTCGACGGATCCGGCAATTTTGCGCTGGGCCTTAAGGAGCAAATCGTGTTTCCGGAAATCGACTATGACAAAGTCGACCAAATCCGTGGCATGAACGTGGTTATCTGCACCACGGCCAAAACTGATGACGAAGCCCGCGCGTTGCTCAAGGGATTTGATATGCCCTTCAGTGGTCGTGACCGGGAAAAGGAAAAAGAAGAAGAGGCGGCCAAGCGCGCCGAACAGGAAGCTCTGCAGCAGGCTGCCCGCGAAGCCCTGAAGGAAGAAGAAGGTGTTTCGGAAGATGCGCCGGGTGATACGCCGGGGGCTGACAAAACCGAAGAGGCTCCTGAAGGCGCCGAACAGACAAAATCCGAGGGAGATACCTCCAATGGCTAAAAAAAGCGCAGTTGAACGAGACTTGAAGCGCACACGCTTGGCGCAAAAGTACGCTGCCAAACGCACTCAGTTGAAGGCCCAGGCCAAGGACGAATCCCTTTCGCCTGAAGAGCGCTTTACCGCGCGTATCAAACTTGCTCAATTGCCGCGCAATTCGGCGCCCGTTCGCCAAAGGCTTCGTTGCCAGTTGTCGGGCCGCCCGCGCGGGAACTACCGTAAATTTAAAATCAGCCGCATTGCTTTGCGTGACTTGGCCTTGTCCGGACAAATTCCGGGCATGGTCAAATCGAGCTGGTAAGGAGATACGATCGATGACGATGACCGACCCCTTGGCCGATATGCTGACTCGCATCCGTAATGGACAGCGTGCACGGAAATCCTCGATTACGTCGCCGGCTTCCAAGCTGCGCCTGAACGTACTTGATGTCCTTAAACGTGAGGGCTTCATTCGCGGATTTTCGAAAAACGAGATTCGCACCGGGATTTCCGAGATTGAGATTGAACTCAAATACCATGAAGGCGATCCCGTGATCCGCGAGATCAGCCGTGTGTCAACGCCGGGCCGGCGTGTGTATTCGGGCATAAAAGACTTGTCCCGTGTGTACGATGGTCTTGGCATCTCCATTCTGTCGACGCCTCGTGGCGTGCTCTCAGATTCTGAAGCACGCGACCAGAATGTCGGCGGTGAAGTCCTTTGCCGGGTTTTCTAGGACTCGTAGCAGAAAGAACGGAACGAAGTTATGTCGCGAATTGGTAAAAACCCTGTTGAAATCCCTGACGGTGTCACGATTGACGTTGCCGGCCAGGTGGTTACCGCAAAAGGTAAGCTTGGCGAACTTAGTGCCATGCTGACCGATGATGTGGATGTCTCCATGGCGGACAAATTGATCACGGTGACACCGCGTGCTGACACCAAGTCAGCCCGTAAAATGTGGGGTACGTCCCGCAGCGTTATTAGCAACCTGGTCTCAGGCGTTAGCGAAGGGTTCTCCCGTAACCTGGAAATCCAGGGCGTTGGCTATCGGGCACAGGTGCAGGGCAAAGATTTGATCCTGCAATTGGGCTTCAGCCACGAGGTTCGCTTTGCAATTCCCGAAGGCATCAAAATTGAGTGCCCTGACCAGACCCATATCACCGTCAGTGGCTCCGATAAGCAGAAGGTGGGGCAAACGGCAGCCGAAATCAGGAGTTTCCGTCCGCCAGAGCCCTACAAGGGCAAAGGTATCAGATACGAAGGCGAATATGTCTTTCGTAAGGAAGGCAAGAAGAAGTAATGGCCAAAACAAAGCAATTATACCTGCGTCGCCAAGGGCGTACGCGGAAGAAGTTAACCCGAAAATCGACACTGCGTCCGCGCTTGTCCGTTTTCCGGTCTGGAAAACACATTTACGCGCAGGTCATCGACGATACCGCGAAAACCACGCTGGCCTCGGCTTCGACCTTGGAAAAGGACATGCGGTCCAGCTTGAAAACCGGCGCCGATGTCAATGCCGCGGGACAGGTCGGAAAGGCCATCGCCGAACGGGCGATCGCCAAGGGCGTCAAAGAAGTCGTCTTCGACCGGGGCGGTTACAAATTTCATGGCCGGGTTAAAGCCCTGGCCGAAGCCGCCCGCGAAGGCGGCTTGAGTTTCTAGGAGAGAACGGACATGGCTGAACCAAGAAGCCCTTCTTCCCAAAACCGCGGAGATTCCCGTGGGCGTGGCCGCGGCCGCGGGCGGGATCGTGATCAACAGCGCGATGAAGGCGACGATCTTCTCGACAAACTGGTGCACATCAACCGCGTCGCCAAGGTCGTCAAGGGTGGCCGCAGGTTTTCCTTCGGCGCCCTGGTCGTCGTCGGCGACGGTCGTGGCCGTGTCGGTTACGGTACCGGAAAGGCTCGGGAAGTCCCGGAAGCCATCCGCAAGGCCACCGATCAGGCTAAACGTGGCATGATCCAGATTCCGTTGCGCGAAGGCCGCACATTACATCACGATGTTGATGGCCGTTTTGGCGCCGGCAAGGTTGTTCTGCGCTCGGCGCCTCCGGGAACCGGCATCATCGCCGGCGGCCCCATGCGCGCCGTCTTCGAAACGATGGGTGTTCAGGATGTTGTCGCTAAATCCATCGGCTCGGCCAACCCCCATAACATGGTCAAGGCCACCTTCGAAGCCCTCAAGGGCTGTGCATCGCCGCGCAGCGTTGCCTCCCGCCGCGGCAAGAAAGTTGCCGATATCGTTTCCCGCCGCGCCGGCCCTCCGGCGGAAGCCACGGCGAAGGAGTAAACCATGGCTGACAGCAAGAAATCCGCAACCGTCAAGGTTACGCAAACCAAAAGCCCGATCGGGCGGCCCGGTGATCAGCGTGCGACTTTGATCGGTCTTGGTCTGAACAAGATGCATAAAACCAGTGAGCTGGAAGACACGCCCGCGGTTCGCGGCATGATCAACAAGGTTCATCACCTTGTCCGTGTCGAAGAAGGCTGACAAAAGGAAGCAAGACGATGCGATTGAATGAAATCAACGAACGTTCCGGCGCCCGCAAGTCCCGCAAACGGGTCGGCCGCGGCATGGCGTCCGGTACCGGCAAGACTTCCGGTAAAGGACATAAGGGCCAGAAATCCCGGAGCGGCGTTTCCCTTCTGGGTTTTGAAGGCGGCCAGATGCCTCTGTACCGCCGTCTTCCCAAGCGCGGCTTCAACAATCCTTTCACCAAGGATTACGCCGAATTAACTCTGGCGTCCCTGGAGCGCGCGGTTGCCAACGGAAAAATCGATGCCAAGAAGCCGGTGACCGAATCCATGCTTCGTGAAGCCGGAGTCGTCCGCAAAAGCCGTAACGGTGTGCGGCTGCTGGCGACTGGCGAAATCAAGTCCAAGGTGACCCTGGAAGTCACCGGCGCCACCAAAGGCGCTATTGCTGCCATGGAAAAGGCCGGCGGCAAGGTAACCGTTGCCACGCCGAAGCCGAAACCGGAAGGCAAGGGTAAGGCCCGCCACCGAAAATTCAAGGAAGGCGCGGAGCAAACCAAGCCGAAAATTGCAGAGGCTGAAGCCCCCGCAGAAGACGTAAAAGACGAGCCTGCTGCCGATACCGATGCCGAAGAAAAAGCCGGTGCGGCCGACAAGGGCGAGGATTGATAACGCCTTATGGCATCCGCAGCTGAACAGTTCGCTTCCAATATGAATTTCGGGGCCTTTAACAAGGCCACGGAATTGAAGAATCGTATCTGGTTCACACTCGGCGCCCTTATAATTTACCGCCTCGGTACTTACATTCCGCTACCCGGAATTGACCCCGCTGTTCTCAAGGATATTTTCCAACAGAACCAGGGTGGTGTGCTGGGCATGTTCGACATGTTTGCCGGCGGTGCTTTGGGGCGTATGACGATTTTCGCCCTCAACATCATGCCTTACATTTCGGCCTCCATTATCATGCAGTTGATGTCTGCGGTATCGCCCAAGCTGGAAGCCCTGAAAAAAGAGGGTGAGGCCGGCCGCAAGAAAATTAATCAATACACCCGCTACGGCACGGTTTTGATCGCGGCCCTTCAGGCTTACGGCATTTCCGCCGGTCTGGAGGGTATGGGATCCAGCGCCGGTCCAGCTGTTGCGGACCCCGGCGCATTTTTCCGGTTCCAGGTTATCGTGACCCTGGTCGGCGGAACCATTTTCCTGATGTGGCTGGGTGAACAGATTACGGCGCGCGGTGTCGGCAACGGAATTTCTTTGATTATTTTCTCCGGCATTGTCGCAAACCTGCCCAGCGCATTGGCCGGAACCCTTGAACTGGGTCGTACCGGCGCCCTGTCGACGGCTTTTATCATTACGCTGCTGATTATGTCCGTTGGTGTTATCTTCTTCATCGTTTTTGTAGAGCGCGCCCAGCGCCGGATCATCATCCAGTATCCGAAACGCCAACGCGGCAACAAGATGACCGGCGGGGAAAGCTCTCATTTACCGTTGAAAATCAACACAGCCGGCGTTATTCCGCCGATTTTCGCGTCTTCCCTGTTGCTGATGCCGGTCACCGTCATCAGCCTTTCCGCCGGGACCGGTCCGGAATGGCTGACGCAGGCCGCTGCTTATCTGGGGCGCGGCCAACCGGTGTATTTGCTTGTTTATATTTCGATGGTTGTTTTCTTTGCCTTTTTCTATACGGCAGTGGTGTTTAATCCTGCTGAGACGGCCGAGAACTTGAAGAAATATGGTGGTTTTGTTCCCGGCATCCGGCCTGGCAAAAACACGGCTGATTACCTGGACTGGGTATTAACCCGTCTTACCGTTGTCGGCGCAGCCTATTTGGCGGCAATTTGTCTTCTGCCGGAACTGCTGATCTCGAATTATTCCGTTCCGTTTTATTTCGGCGGCACCAGCCTTCTGATCGTCGTTACCGTGACCATGGACACGGTCGCCCAGGTGCAATCTCATTTGCTGGCCCACCAATACGAAGGGCTGATTAAAAAATCCAAATTAAGGGGTAGGCGTTAATGAATTTGATTTTGATGGGACCGCCGGGCGCCGGCAAAGGCACCCAGGCGCAGCGGTTGGAAAAAAAATTCGGCATCATCCAACTGTCCACCGGTGACATGCTTCGCGCCGCAGTAGCGTCTGGCAGCGATTTGGGTAAACAGGCCAAGGAAATCATGGAAGCCGGCGGTCTGGTGTCCGATGACCTGATTATCGCCATGATTTCGTCCCGCATCGACGAGGACGATTGCAAGAACGGTTTTATTCTCGATGGCTTTCCGCGCACCACTCCGCAGGCGGAAGCCCTTGACGTGATGCTGAAAGATAAAGGCATTCAAATCGACCATGTCATAGAAATCGAAGTCGATGACGACGCCATGGTGGCCCGGATTACCGGCCGTTACACGTGTTCCGGATGCGGCGCGGGTTACCACGATGAATTCCAAAAGCCGGCTACGGAAGGCGTTTGCGACCAGTGCGGCGGCACCGAATTTACCCGGCGCGCCGATGACAACGCGGAAACCGTCCGTTCCAGGCTTGATGCCTATCACGATCAGACGGCCCCGATCCTGGCCTATTACAAGGAAAAGGGCAATTTGAAGGGCGTAGAAGGCATGGCCGCGATTGATGATGTTACCGAACAGTTGAACGGGATAGTTGGTTGAAATAAGGGTAGGAAAAGTGTCGTTGGGCGTGTTGACTTGAGGCTGACAGGCCCTATAATCGCGCCTCTTCCGGCCACCCATTGGACACGAAATAGTTTTTATTTCCAAGCTTTAAGGAGAAAGAGCCTTGGCGCGTATTGCTGGCGTTAACATTCCGACCGGAAAACGAGTCGTGATTGCGCTTACTTATATCCATGGTATCGGCCGCACGTCTTCGGTCAAAATCTGTGATTCAGTCGGCCTTCCGTCCGACCGCCGGGTCAGCGACCTGACGGATGACGAATTGGGCCGAATCCGGGAAACCATTGAACAGGATTTCCAGGTCGAAGGCGACCTGCGCCGTGAAGTGGCGATGAACATAAAACGCCTGATGGACCTTGGTTGCTATCGTGGCCTTCGGCACCGCCGTGGGTTGCCCGTTCGTGGCCAGCGCACCCACACAAATGCCCGTACCCGCAAGGGTCCGGCCAAGGCAATTGCCGGCAAGAAGAAGGCTTAAGTGAAAGATTATCATGGCTAAATCAGCAACTCAGCGGCCCCGCCGCCGTGAACGGAAAAACATCGTATCGGGCGTGGCGCATGTGAACGCCACCTTCAACAATACGATGATCACCATCGCCGATGCCCAGGGCAATGCCATTGCCTGGTCGTCCGCCGGTTCGCAAGGTTTCAAGGGGTCTCGTAAATCCACCCCCTATGCGGCGCAGGTCGCCGGGGAAGACGCGGGCCGCAAGGCCATGGAACATGGCATGAAAACACTTGAGGTCGAGGTCAAGGGTCCGGGGTCCGGACGTGAGTCCGCTCTCAGGGCTTTGCAGGCCGTCGGTTTCACGATTACCGCTATTCGGGACGTGACGCCGATTCCCCACAATGGTTGCCGTCCCCGTAAACGCCGGCGGGTGTAGACGATACGGATTTGCCGCTTTTTTTGCGGTTTGGGTGCCAACTGGCACCCCTACAATAAGCCGGTCCCGTGGGGCCCGGTACAATGGATTAGGGAAGGTTCTATAAAGCGCCTTCCTTTAACGTCGTGAGCGTGAGGTCACACAAGTGATTCAAAAAAACTGGAAAGAACTGATTAAGCCGTCGAAACTGGATGTACAGCCGGGCAACGATGCTTCGCGCACGGCTGTTATCGTCGCGGAACCGCTGGAACGGGGCTTCGGCCTGACACTGGGCAACGCACTGCGCCGCGTTCTTTTGTCTTCGTTGCAGGGCGCCGCCGTTACATCCGTTCAGATTGATGGCGTGTTGCACGAATTTTCCGCTATTCCGGGTGTACGCGAAGATGTCACGGACATCGTCCTGAACATCAAGTCCCTGGACATCAAGATGTCCGCCGAGGGTCCGAAACGCATTACGCTTAAAGCCTCCGGCCCGGGTGAAGTCAAAGCCGGGGATATTGAAACCGGCGCAGACGTGGAAATCATGAATTCCGATCTGGTGCTTTGCCACCTGGATAAGGGCGCTAAACTGAACATGGAACTGACCGTTGAAAACGGCAAGGGCTATGTCGCCGCTATCCAGAACCGTCCCGAAGAAAGCCCCATTGGCCTGATCCCGGTAGATGCGGTGTTCTCGCCGGTGCGAAAGGTGACCTACAAGGTCGACAACTCGCGTGTCGGTCAGGTAACGGACCACGATAAACTGAGCATCGAGGTTACGACCAACGGCGTCGTTACCCCCGACGATGCGGTGGCGCTGGCCGCTCGCATCCTTCAGGATCAGTTGGCGCTGTTCATCAATTTCGATGAGCCGAGCGCGGCCAAGACCGTAGAACATGAAGAAGACCTGCCGTTTAATAAGAATCTTCTGCGCAAGGTTGACGAGCTTGAGCTTTCCGTCAGGTCTGCCAATTGCTTGAAGAACGACAACATCATCTATATCGGCGATCTGGTCCAGAAAAGCGAAACAGATATGCTGCGGACCCCAAATTTTGGCCGCAAATCACTGAACGAAATCAAGGAAGTCCTGAGCCAGATGGGTCTGCATCTTGGCATGGAAATTCCCAATTGGCCGCCTGAAAACATTGAAGACATGGCTAAAAGGCTGGAAGACCCGTTCTAAGGTTTTAACCGGCACGAAAATAAAGAACGAAAACCCGTGCGTGTAAAATGGCACGCGCACGGAAACAAAAAGGAGCCTAAATTATGCGTCACCGTATGGGTGCCCGAAAACTGAACCGGACCAGCAGCCACCGTAAGGCCATGTTGTCCAACATGGCGGTGTCCTTGCTGACCCACGAACAAATCAAAACGACCCTGCCTAAGGCCAAGGAACTTCGCCGCGTCGCCGACAAGATGATCACCCTTGGCAAGCGCAGCACGTTGCACACTCGCCGTCAGGCTTTCTCTTTCCTTCGCGACGATGCCGCCGTGTTGAAGTTGTTTGCCGCTTTGGCCGACCGCTATAAAGACCGCAGCGGTGGTTATACACGTGTGTTGAAAGCCGGCTATCGCTATGGCGACAACGCCCCGATGGCGGTCGTTGAACTGGTGGACAGGGATGTCGACGCGAAGGGTGCCGATGACAAGGCCCGTCATGCCCAGGAAATGGAAAACATGCCTGTGGAAGACGCCTCCTGATTTCGGGCTGCTTATCTCTGAGACCAGAATTTCTTAAAGGCAGCCTCTTGTGGGCTGCCTTTTTGTTTTTTCCGGCAGGAAAATGAGAAAGAAAAAATTCGTGAAACCGGGCCTTAAAATTCTATTTGCGGTATTTGCTGCAGTGTATCTGACAGCCATTCCCGAAAGTGCGGCGGAACCTAAGATGGTCCCGGAACGCCAGGAACAGGTCCGCCTGTCCTATGCCCCCCTGGTCAAAAAAACCGCACCGGCGGTCGTCAACATCTACGCCCGAAAGGTTGTCCGCGAACGCCGGCGCAGCCTGATGTTCGATGATCCGTTCTTTCGGCGTTTCTTTGGCGGCGATTTTGGAATGGATAAGCCACGAACACGAATGCAGAATTCCCTTGGCTCCGGTGTTATTGTTGGGTCCGACGGGCTTGTCGTGACCAACAAGCACGTCGTTAAAGGGGCCGATGAGATCAATGTCGTGTTGTCCGACCGGAGGGAATTTTCTGCCACCCTTGTCATTTCCGACGACCGCACCGACCTGGCCGTCCTCAGGGTAGAAACCGGCGGCACGCCGCTGCCGCACTTGGACCTCAGTGACTCAGACACCCTTGAAGTCGGTGATTTGGTGTTGGCTATCGGTAATCCCTTTGGCGTTGGACAGACGGTGACCAGCGGAATCGTTTCCGCCCTGGCCCGGACTCAGGTAACGCCTTCGGACCTGAACTTCTTCATTCAGACAGATGCGGCCATCAACCCCGGTAATTCCGGGGGCGCTCTGGTAGCCATGGATGGCAAACTGGCTGGTATTAACACGGTAATCTTTTCAAAAAGCGGTGGTTCGCTCGGCATCGGGTTTGCCATTCCTTCCAATATGGTGCACGCCGTCATCAACGGAATCTCCAAAGACGGAAAACTTGTTCGCGGTTGGATGGGCGCCGGCGGCCAGGCTGTATCGCAGGATATTGCCAATTCCCTTAACATGAAGCGCCCCACTGGGGTGATCGTCTCTCAGGTCTACAAAGGGGCCTCCGCCGATAAGGCCGGACTTCGGCCCGGCGATGTGGTCCTTGCCATTAACGGGCACGAGGTCAACGATCCAAAAGCACTGGGATATCGGGTCGCCACTTTGCCTGTTGGGGATACGGTTCCGTTGCGCGTCTGGCGGAAAAACAAGACGGTAGCCTTAAAGCTGATCGTTTCGCCGCCCCCGGGAGCCCCGGCCAAGGATGTAACCGGTCTACAGGGACAACAGCCGTTGGCAGGGGCCAGGATCGCCAATATGTCTCCGGCCTTCGCTATTGAGATCGGTGTCGACCCTTTTTCCCATGGCGTGATGATCGTCGATCTGCTGCGCGGTTCCCCGGCCAACCGGCTGCAATTTCAAATCGGCGATTTTATCCGCGCCGTCAACGGAATTAAAGTGACCTCCGTTGCCCAGCTAAAGCCCTTGTTGAAGGGCCGCGTAAAAGGCTGGAAAATTTCTATTGAACGGAAGGGAAAGTCCCTAAATTTGGTCATAAACGGCTGATGCGCTGGCAGGCACCGTTTGCCATGGGTTGGCTAAACTCCTGAGTTTGCGCTAATCTTTTTGGCTTGCCGCATTCATTAATTGGGGAGGGAGTTTGATGAGCGGATCAGAAATCACTATCCAGGCCGCCGATGGCGGTGAGTTCATGGGATACCTTTCAACGCCGGAGTCCGGACGTGGGCCGGGCGTGATTGTTATTCAGGAAATTTTTGGCGTTAACGATGTGATGCGCGGGATTAGCGACAGCTTTGCCGATGCAGGGTATATGGCGCTTTGCCCGGACCTGTTCTGGCGTCAGGAACCGGGGATCATTCTTTCCGACCAATCCGAAGAAGAATGGGCGCGGGCATTTGAACTGTTCAACGGTTTTGATCTTGATAAGGGCGTTTCCGACCTTGAAGCCACGATCAGCGCCTTGCGTGGCGTTGAGGGCTGCTCCGAAAAGGTGGGGGCTGTCGGGTTCTGCCTTGGTGGGCGCCTTGCCTATCTGACCGCGACCCGGACGGATATTGATGCCGCGGTCGGATATTACGGCGTGATGCTGACCGAGCACCTGAACGAAACCATTAAGGCTCCGCTGGTCTTGCATATGGCGACAGATGACGAATACTGCCCGAAAGACCAGCAAGAGGAAATCAAAGCGGGCCTGGCCGGAAACGATAGGGTGACAATTTATACGTATGATGGCCAGGATCATGCCTTTGCCCGTGCCGGCGGAGAGCACTTCGACCAAGCTTCCGCCGATGCCGCCAGAGAGCGCACCCTCGATCACTTCCGGCTTCATCTGGGCTGAAGCGCCCGGTTTAATCCGGAATTTTTCAAACGCCTGTGACCGGGGATGGGCCGGAGAGGATAATGAGTACACTCTTCGAATCCATTGCTCCCAGGCCATTGGCCGACCGTTTGCGCCCGCAAAAACTGTCCGATGTGGTTGGTCAGGACCATTTATTGGGTGACGGGTGCCCGGTCGCTCGCATGGTGAATTCCGGAAACCTGACCTCCATCATATTTTGGGGACCGCCGGGAACCGGAAAAACCACTATCGCCCGCCTTCTTGCCGATCGGACGAAATTGCATTTCGAGCGCCTTTCGGCGGTGTTTTCCGGCGTTCAGGATCTGCGCCGAGTTTTCGAAACCGCTCGTGGCAAACGAGAGATGGGGCAGGGGACGCTTCTGTTTGTCGATGAAATCCACCGCTTCAACCGCGCCCAGCAGGATGGCTTCCTTCCCTATGTGGAAGACGGCACGGTCATTCTGGTTGGGGCTACGACGGAAAACCCTTCGTTCGAGTTGAACGCCGCGCTGTTGTCCAGAACCCAGGTTCTTGTTCTCAACCGCCTCGACGACGCCGCTCTGGAGAAATTGCTCCTCCGCGCCGAGAAGGAAGAAGGCAAATCCCTGCCTCTCAACCCTGATGCCCGCGCAGCCCTGCGTGCTATGGCCGACGGCGATGGGCGGTATTTGCTGAATATGGCAGAAGCCGTTCTGGCCTACGGTGGTGAAGAGGAGATTGATATTGCACGGCTGACCGAGGTGGTCCAGCGCCGAGTGCCCTTATACGACAAATCCCAGGAAGCGCATTACAACCTCATCAGCGCCCTGCACAAATCGCTTCGCGGCTCGGATACGGACGCGGCACTTTACTGGCTGGCCCGGATGCTGGCCGGCGGCGAAGACCCTCGCTATATCGCAAGGCGGCTGTTGCGCTTTGCTTCCGAAGATATCGGCATGGCCGACCCACAGGCCTTGGTGCAGGCCGTGGCCGCGTGGGAGGCCTATGAACGCTTGGGTTCGCCCGAGGGAGAACTGGCCATTGTCCAATGTGTGATCTACCTAGGCACCGCCCCGAAATCCAACGCCGCCTATATGGCGGAGAAGGCCGCCGCCCGTGCCGCCAGGGACAGCGGTTCCCTTGAGCCGCCGAAAAATATTCTGAACGCACCGACGTCGCTGATGAGGGACCTGGGATACGGAGACGGGTACGAATACGACCATAACGCCGAAGACGCTTTTTCCGGGCAGAACTACTTTCCCGACGCCATGGAACGGATAAACTTTTATCAGCCGGTGGAGCGCGGCTTCGAGCGGGACGTCGCCAAGCGCCTTGAATATTGGGACAAGTTGCGGCGCGGTAAGGGTACCAAGGGCGGAAAAGAATGATCGTTAGTATCGCCGAATTTCTGATCCTCGGTTTCATCGTCGATTGGGCTTTCCGGAAAATGACTATACCGGGGCTGGTCGGGTTGCTGCTGCTTGGCATTTTGCTAGGGCCCTATGCGCTCGGTTGGGCAACGCCGGAACTAATCCAGGTTTCCGATGAACTCAGGCTGATCGCTCTGATTGTAATTCTGCTTCGCGCCGGGTTTGAACTCAGCAAGGAAACCCTCAACCGGGTCGGTGGACGCGTGTTGCTGCTGGCCACCGTACCGGCCATTTTTGAAGGTCTGGCCGTTACCGCCCTGGGACCGGTCTTACTTGGACTGGGGGTCATGGAATCGGCGGTTCTGGGCGCCGTGCTGGCGGCCGTCTCCCCGGCGGTGGTGGTGCCGCTGATGATCCGCTTCATGGAACGGGATATGGGCGCGGAAAAGGGCATCCCGACCATGATATTGGCGGCGGCGCCCGTCAACGATGTCTTCGTGATTGTTATTTTCAGCGTCCTGATCGGAATTCATACGGGAACCTCGGTCAACATCGCCTGGCAGTTGGCCGGAATTCCCATATCCATTCTGCTGGGCATCGCCGCGGGGTGGGGGATCGGCATCGGGCTCTATCAGGTTTTTCAGCGTTTCAATCCGCGCGCGACGAAACGCGTTCTCGTTCTGTTGGGGCTCTCCATTCTTTTGGTCCGGACCGAAGTCCTGCTTCAACCATGGGTGCCGTTTGCGGCGCTTCTGGCGGTGGTAACCATCGGGTTTTATTTGCTGGAAAAGGATGAACACACGGCGCACGAATTGTCTGCCAAACTGGCCAAGGTCTGGATTTTGGCGGAAATCGTTTTGTTCACCCTGATCGGCGCACAGGTCAATCTTGATGTCGCTCTTCAAACCGGGCTGGCCGGGGCGGTTCTGATCACCCTGGGGTTGGTTGCGAAGGGGATTGGCACCTATGTCTGTACCTTTGGTACGGACCTGACCATGGCGGAACGGCTTTTCGTCGTCGTCTCATCGATTCCCAAGGCGACTGTTCAGGCCGCCATCGGCGGGGTGCCTCTTGTGGCGATGACGGCGGCAGGAATGGGAAGTGGACCGGGCGAGGTGATTTTGGCTGTCGCTGCCTTGAGCATCCTGTTGACCGCCCCACTCGGCGCGTGGCTGATCGCGGCGGTCGGAGAAAGAGTCCTAAAGGTCGCGCCCCCGGAATTCCACGACGCAAGGGATGCCGTTATTGAAAGTGGTGGCCGTGACAATGGTTTGTAGAGTTAAAGCGTCTCCGGCCTGGAATTGAAATGACGAAGGTCACCTCCAGAAAAGTCTCCGGCGATGAAGCGGGTATGCGATTGGACCGCTGGTTCACTCAGCATTATCCGGGCCTTGGCCATGGCCGCCTGCAAAAACTCCTGCGCACCGGACAGGTGCGGGTGGACGGGGGCCGGGTTAAGTCGGGAACCCGTTTGGATGAAGGACAAACCGTCCGCGTTCCGCCTCTTAAGATGGACGCCTCCGTTCCGGCGGGTTCAGGAATTGAAAAGGCCGTTCCCCGTATCAGCAAAGCCGACGCCAAGGATATTCAGGCCTGCGTCCTGCACCGGGACGAAGATATTATTATCCTCAACAAGCCACCTGGACTGGCGGTGCAGGGGGGCAGCCGCTTGTCGAAACACCTGGACGGCCTGCTGGATGCGTTACGCTTCGAAAAAGCCGAAAGGCCCCGTCTGGTGCACCGGCTGGATAAGGATACAAGCGGTATTTTGTTATTGGCACGGAACGCCCCCGCCGCACGGGCGCTGACAAGCGCCTTTCGTGGCAAGGAGGTCCGGAAAGTCTATTGGGCCGTGGTCGCCGGGGTGCCGTCACCGGAACAAGGGACGGTAGCTCTGTCTTTGGCAAAACAGGATGGCCCCCATGGCGAAAAAGTCGTTGCCGGAACGCCGGACGGAAAAAATGCGGAAACCCTGTATCGCACGGTCGATCAGGCGTCGGGAAAGGCCGCGTGGCTGGTCCTAGAGCCGTTGACCGGGCGGACCCATCAATTGCGGGTACATGTGCAGGCATTGGGTACGCCAATTGTCGGGGACGGAAAATATGGCCGACGGGAGGCCTTTCCGGACAACATTGATATTGCCGGAAAACTGCACCTTCATGCCAGGGCGCTCCGTTTTCAGCATCCGGCCGGCCACATGATGGATGCCGAAGCGCCTCTGCCGGATCACATGAAAAAAACATTCAAGGTCTTCGGGTTTGATGAGGCAGAGGAGACAGAACCGTTTTTAGAAGCAAAATAGCGGGGTCAACGGTTTTTGAACCCTTCAATTCTTCGTGTAACCCCCTAAAAAACTCAAGATTTACTTCACAAATATGCCTTTGGGTATAGAATGTAAAATAATAATCATGCCTGCGATATTATTGATGATCCGGTTTTCAAAACGGACACTGGGCTGGGCTAAATCTCTTGAGGTATTGAGTTTGTGTGAGGAGGCATTCTGTGTCCCCTAAAGGGTGCTTGATGTTGAAGTCAGGCTATGTCGCCCATTCAGCGGTTAAATCCGCAGGAAATATATAATGCGGATTTTATTGATTGAAGATCATGAGAGATTTGCCGGTTTCGTTAAGGAAAGCCTGGATAAAGAGGGTTTTACCGTTGATATGGTCAACACGGCGGCTGCGGGTGAGGATGCGATTTCGTCCGTCAAATACGATGCCGTAGTCTTGGATCTAGGTCTTCCCGATCTGGATGGCTTGGATTTACTCCGCTCCTGGCGTGAAAAAGGTAATGATACCCCGGTGTTAATTCTTTCCGCACGGGATGGAGTCGATGAAAAAGTCCTTGGCTTAAACAGCGGCGGCGATGATTACCTGCTGAAACCCTTTGCCATGGAAGAACTGGTAGCCAGAATTCGTGCCCTGTTGCGGCGTCCGGGCGAAGTCCTCGGCCTGGTTATCAACGTCGGCAACGTATCCTTCGACACCACGGCCCGTGAACTTCTGATCGACGGCAAAGCCATTTCCATGCCAAGGCGGGAAATGGGTGTCCTGGAACACCTGATGCGGCGTGTCGGGCGTGTCGTGCCGAAGGATGTTCTGGAAGATAAAATCTACGGCTTCGAGAAAGAGGTTTCCTCAAATTCCATCGAGGTTCATGTCTCCCGCCTACGCAAGCGCCTGTCCGGCGCCGGAGCGAAGGTGGTGGTTCAAACGGTGCGCGGGGTTGGGTACCTTTTGGCTGATGAAAACCTTTAAGCATCCTGTTTAGGCACTTACCGTTTCACATGTCCGACACCTTGCCCCTGCGACTTGCTGTTTTCGATTGTGACGGAACCCTGGTCGATTCCCAGGCCTCCATCGTGTCGTCCATGGTGGCTGCGTTTGAAAGCCGTTCCCATCCGGCTCCGGATGCGGAATCCGTCCGCCGGGTTGTCGGCCTGCCGCTTCGGGTCGCCATGGGGCGGTTGCTGCCTCACACGGATCCGGATGAACATGTGAAACTGGAAAACAGTTACAAAGACGCTTTTCGGGAACTGCGCCGCCGGGGGGAAGTTTCGGACCCGCTCTATCCGGGCACGCTTGAAGTCCTTGATGCCCTGGAAACCGACGGCTGGCTATTGGGCGTGGCGACGGGCAAAGGACATCTGGGGTTAATGATAACGTTGGAGACCCACGGCCTGACGGAACGTTTTCAGACCCTGCAAACCGCCGACAGCGCCCCCGGAAAACCCGATCCCGGCATGTTGTTGAACGCCATGCGCGATACCGGCGCCGACGCCGATTGCACGGTTATGATCGGCGACACCACCTTCGACATGGAAATGGCTGTTAACGCCGGAACCATGGCCATTGGCGTGTCGTGGGGGTATCATCCTCACGAACATCTGCATTCCGCCGGAGCAGAGGTTGTCATTGACGAATTTCACGTGTTACCCGAAACCCTCAACACCAAATTGGGAGGACGTCCCGCATGAAAACATGGATGAAAATTCTTTCCGGAATCATTATTCTTGTTGTCGCCGTCGCCGTCGCGGGCATTGCCATTCTCAAGTCCATCGACTTCAACGAATACCGGGGCTTGATCGCGGAAAAGGTCAAGGAAAGCACCGGCCGGGATCTGACGATCCGGGGCTCTTTGGACCTCGAGCTTTCCCTCAGTCCTGCCGTGGCGGTTGAAGGGGTTACCTTCGCCAATGCTTCCTGGGGCAGTCGAAAAGAAATGGCCAGCCTGAAACGCCTGGCCGCCGAGGTTGAATTATTGCCGCTGTTGAGCGGTGATGTCCGCATCAAGCGGTTGGTGCTGGAAGGGTTGGACCTTCTGGTGGAAACCGATGCCAAAGGGCGGGGCAATTGGGAAATGGCGTCCGGGCAAGAAGCTTCCAAAGCGTCCCCCGCCGGGAAACCGGAGTCTGCTTCCCGGTCCACAGGAACCCTGCCGGTGGTGCAACGGGTCCGGATCAAGGACCTGTCCGTGACTTATAAGGACGGTCAAAAAGGCAAGGAGACCTCTCTCCGGCTGGACTATCTGGACCTTCGCGCCGACAACGCCGATGCGCCCATGGTCATCGGCATTGGTGGAACCGTCAACGATCTGACGTTTAAAGCCGACGGACGTTTAGGTCCGATCAAGACCCTGGTCCAGGGCGGCGCGCCATATCCACTGACCATGGCAATTTCTGCGCCGGGGCTGGTTTTGAATATCGAAGGCGTGATCGCCGAACCCCGCCAGGGGAAAGGGATTGATTTGAAGGTTTCCGTTGACGGTAGCGATATCGCCGCTGCCGCCAAGGCGGCGGGTGTCAGCCTGCCCAATATTCCGCCCGTTCGGCTTTCGGGCCGGCTCAAGGATCCCAAGGGGGGATACAGCTTGGACAACTTGGCCCTGTCGGCGAGCGGGGTCGATGTTTCCGGCCGGGTTGCGGTGAAGCTGGTCGGGGTGGCGCGGCCCCGTTTGGATTTGGACCTGAAGGCCTCCACCATTGATCTGGATACGTTGCTGCCCAAGCAGGAAACGCCTTCCCAGAAGCCCGCGGGCAGTACATCCCAGGCAGGCTCAAAGTCCAGCCAAAAATCTAAAAGTGCGCGGGTTTTTCCAGGCGAGCCTTTGCAACTGGACGCCCTCAAGGCCGCGGATGTGCGCATGAAGCTGTCGGTCAAACGGGTGCTGCACAACAAAATTCCCATCGACGACATCAACCTGAACCTTGTTCTGGACGGCGGGCGGTTGTCCGTCAAGCCCCTCAAGGCCGTTGTCAACGGAGGCACGGTCAACGCCAATGTTTTCCTCGATGCCTCGGCGTTGACTCTCGACCTGGATGTGCGGAACACCGATTACGGGGTGCTGCTGCGGCAACTGAAATTGACCGACATCGCAACCGGCAAGGTGGATGTTAAAATCAACATCCAGGGCCGGGGCAATTCCGTCCGGGCCATCATGGCGGGGCTGAACGGAAAGGCGCGCGTCGTCACCCAGGGCGGCAAGATCGACAGCGGATTGTTGAATATCATGTCCTCCGACATTTCGGCGGCCTTGCCCTTTTTCAATAGCAAGGGGGACAAGGAAATCCGTTGCGGCGTGTTTGATTTCGATATTCAGGGTGGTCAGGCCAAGGCCAAAACCCTGGTTTTTGAGACCGGCGGCATGAGCATGATCGGCACCGGTGGTATCAACCTGAAAAACGCAACCCTGGATCTCCGGCTCGACCCCAGGGCAAAAAAGGTCAGTCTTCTGAAATTGGCCATGCTGCCGCTAAACGTCGGTGGCACCCTGGCCGAACCCTCCGTCCTGCCGGATATGGGCGGCGCTGCCATAGGCGCCGTCACCGGCGCTATTTCCACGGCCAAGGACATTGCCTCCGGCGGCCTGTCCGCGGTCGGCAGCCTGGTCGGCGTCGGTGGCAAGGATGGGTCCAAGTCGACTATTGACGATACCGATTACTGCAAACCGGCGCTGGCCGGAAAGGCCGTGGTTAGAAGCAAACAAAAAACGCCCCAGGCCCCGTCCTCATCTTCGTCCTCTTCACCGCCCCCTGCCGGCAATCAAACCGCCACCGGTTCGACCATGGATAAGAAATTGGACAACATCGGCAAGGGTATTGGCGGTGCCTTAAAGGGCCTGTTCGGAAAATAACGAACGGCGGCGAAACGGTATGTCCTGGGCAAAAGCCAAAAATTTTTTTAAAGACTGCGACGTTGAGACATGCGACGGCGGATTTGCCATCCTGCTTGACGGCCGGCAAATCCACACACCCGGCGGCGGCTCTCTCATTCTGCCCGGTCAAGCCCTGGCCATTGCGGTCTCTGCCGAGTGGGCGGCCCAGGAAGAAACCATTCGCCCCGATACGATGCCGATGACCGGCTTTTGCTGCACCACCCTGGATACGGTGGCCGGGAACCGGGCGGATATCGCCGGGCAATTATCGAAGTACGCTCAAACCGATCTGTTGTGCTACCGCGCCGATGAGCCCGAAGACCTCGTGGCCGAACAGCAGGCTCAGTGGCAACCTCTCCTGGGTTGGGTTGAGGATGCCTTTGGGGCCCGGCTTCGCGTCACCACCTGCATATTACCGGTAGATCAGCCCCCGGAGGCTATCCAGGCCCTGCAAAAGGCCGCCGAAGATCTGGATGACTGGCAACTGACCGTCCTGGCTTCGGTCACCCAAGCCACCGGTTCTCTGGTCATCGGGCTTGCCGTCCTGCATGGCCGTTTGGATGCGGACAACGCTTTTGGGGCCTCGCAACTGGACGAAACCTGGCAGACCTCCATGTGGGGCGAGGATTCCGAGGACGCCAAGCGCCGGGCGGCCTTGAATGCGGAAATTCAGGACGCAGCCCGTTTCCTGAACCTTGTCCGCGACGGGGAAGGGCCTTAGGCTGTTTCCGTTACGGGGTTGGGAAAAACCCGGAGGAGGTGCCATGCAGGACATCATTCGCCAGTTGGAAGAAAAGCGCGAGCGCGCCCGCCAGGGTGGCGGCAAGCGGCGTATCGACGCGCAGCACGCCAAGGGTAAGCTGACGGCCCGCGAACGGATAGACATGTTGCTTGATCCCGGTTCCTTCGAGGAATGGGACATGTTCGTCGAGCACCGCTGTAACGATTTCGGCATGGACAAGCAGACCATCCCGAGCGACGGGGTGGTGACCGGCTTCGGCACCGTCAACGGGCGTTTGATTTTCGTCTTTAGCCAGGACTTCACCGTCTTCGGCGGCTCCCTGTCCGAAGCGCACGCGGAAAAAATCTGCAAGCTGATGGATCAGGCCATGAAAGTCGGCGCCCCGGTCATCGGTATTAACGATTCCGGCGGCGCGCGCATTCAGGAAGGGGTGGCGTCACTGGCAGGCTACGCCGAGGTCTTCCAGCGCAATATCATGGCGTCGGGTGTGGTGCCGCAAATTTCCGTCATCATGGGGCCATGCGCCGGCGGGGCTGTATATTCGCCTGCCATCACCGATTTCATTTTCATGGTCCGCGATACGTCCTACATGTTCGTGACCGGCCCGGACGTCGTCAAAACCGTGACCCACGAAGAAGTCACGCACGAGGAACTGGGCGGGGCCGGCACGCATACCTCAACGTCTGGCGTCGCCGACAAGGCGTTCGACAATGATGCCGAAACGTTGCTGTCGCTACGCCGGTTCATAGACTTTCTTCCCGCCAGTAACCGGGAACAGCCGCCGCTGCGCCCGACACCGGATCCTGGCGACCGGGTCGAGATATCCCTCGATACCCTGGTGCCCGATGACCCGACCCGGCCTTACGATATCAAGGAACTGATTACCAAGGTTGTCGATGAGGGCGAATTCTTCGAATTGCAGCCGGATTACGCAGCCAACATCATCGTCGGTTTCGGCCGCATGGAAGGCGCCACGGTCGGCATCGTCGCCAACCAGCCGATGGTGCTGGCCGGCTGTCTGGATATTGCGTCGTCCATCAAGGCCGCGCGGTTCGTGCGCTTCTGTGATTGTTTCAATATCCCCATCGTCACCTTCGTCGATGTGCCGGGGTTCCTGCCCGGAACGGCGCAGGAATACGGCGGCATCATCAAGCACGGCGCGAAGCTTTTGTTCGCCTATGGTGAGGCGACGGTGCCCAAGGTGACGGTGATCACCCGCAAGGCCTACGGCGGGGCCTACGACGTGATGAGCTCGAAGCACCTGCGCGGCGACGTCAATTTCGCCTGGCCGTCCGCCGAGATCGCCGTTATGGGTCCAAAGGGCGCGGTTGAGATCATTTTCCGCGAAGACATCGGTGACAAAGAGAAGATCGCTGAGCGGACGGAGGAATACCGCACCCGGTTCGCCAATCCGTTCATCGCCGGCCACCGGGGCTTTATCGACGACGTCATCATGCCCCACAACACCCGCGTGCGGATATGCAAAAGCCTGCGTATGCTGCGCGGCAAGAAACTGGAAAACCCCTGGAAAAAGCACGGCAACATTCCATTGTGAGGGGTGGCGCTGGACCGGTTGCGTCCCTTCGACGGCTTGGCGGCCTACCTTATTGAAATAATAAGGGAAAAATCAGTTTCGCTGTTGTTAACTCTTGCCAATTTTCCGCAAAAGGGTAAGCAATACCCGCTGCGCTGAATTTCAGGGACGCCAACACATGCCACGGAAAAACAAACCGGTCCCCATCCAAACCCAACTCAAAATACCAACACTCAAAATTACAAGCCTGGGTGGTCGTGGGGACGGCATTGGAGAGGTGGATGGCAAGAAGGTGTTCGTGCCCTTTGCGCTGCCGGGGGAAACGGTGCGGGCTTTGGTATCCGGCAACCGGGCTGTGGTGGAGGACGTGCTCGAGCCTTCCCCCGATCGAATAGATGCCCTGTGCCGGCATTTCACACACTGCGGCGGATGCGCCCTACAACATCTGGGCGGGGACTCCTACCGGATCTGGAAAAAGGGCATCGTCGAGACCGCGTTGGCCAACCGTGGCCTTGAAGATTCTGTTGAAAATCTGATCGACGCCCACGGTATAGGCCGCCGCCGGGTGACGGTGCATGTCCGCTTTTCCAAGGGAGAGATAAAGGCCGGGTTTATGCAGGCCCGCAGCCACGATCTGCTGGATATTGATGTTTGTCCGGTGCTTGCTCCGGACCTTGAGCGGGCCTTCGACACTGCAAGATGTCTGGCGGCCCCTTTCCAGGCGAAGGGCGAAGGGCTGGACGTGCAGATAACGGCGACGCAAAGCGGCCTCGATTGCGACATCCGGTTTACCGGAAAGACCGTGGAACCCGATCTTGACACCCGCATGGACCTGGCCGATATCGCAACGGACCGTGACCTGGCCCGGGTTACCGTTCAAGGCGAGATCATTGTCGAACGCCGCCCGCCGGCCCTGAGCATCGGGGCGGGGCGGGTTGTCCCGCCGCCGGGCGGTTTTCTGCAAGCGACCCTGGCCGGTGAACAAACCCTGGCGGGACTGGTTCTCGAGTACGCCGGTGATGCCAAAAAGGTCGCCGATTTATTTTGCGGCATCGGCCCATTTGCCCTGCGTCTGGCCGACAAAGCGTCCGTGCTGGCGGCTGACGCCGACGAGGCGCAAATCGCCGCGTTGGCGAATGCCGTTCGTTATTGTCAGGGTTTGAAACCGGTCACGGCGGAGGTCCGCGACCTGTTCCGCAATCCCTTTCGGTCTGATGAGCTAAACGGGTTCGATTGCGTGGTGTTCGATCCGCCCCGCGCGGGCGCAGAGGCGCAGGTCCGGGAAATCGCCGCCACGAACATTCCCGCCGTGATCGCCGTTTCCTGCGATCCCGTCAGCTTCGCCCGCGACGCTGAAATTCTTATGAAAAGCGGCTATCGACTGGAACGGGTTACCCCTATCGATCAGTTCAAATATACCGCGCATGTGGAAATCGTCGCAGTTTTCCAGCGCGGTTGAAGCGGTCTATTCCTCCGGCGGCTCGGCCCCGGTTTGGGACGTGATCCGCCCGTAGTGTTCGATACGGCGGTGGGCGGCGAAGTTGAAGGTGGACTCTTTCAAAAATCTCGTCGCATCCAGATCGCAGTCATAGGTCACCAGTTCGTCGTCTTCCGTTTCGGCCTGCGCCACCACATAGCCGTCCGGGTCGACGATGCAGGTCTCGCCGATCATGTGGTGGCCGTCTTCGTCCCCGGCCTTGGCGACGCCGACGACCCAGGTGGCGTTCTGGTAGGCGCCGGCCTGCATACTAAGCAGGCTTTGGTGTTTGCGGGTGTCCGCGCTTTCGGTGCTTTTAAGGGAATTGGCGCTCGGCGTGTTGTAGCCCAGCACCACCATTTCAACGCCCTGCAGGCCCATGACCCGGAAGGTTTCCGGCCAGCGGCGGTCGTTACAGATGCACATGCCGATGTTGCCGCCCATGGTGTGCCACACCGGAAAGCCGATATTGCCGGGAAGGAAGTAGCGTTTCTCCAGATGCTGGAAACTGCGTTCGGACTCGAATTCGGCATGGCCGGGCAGGTGCACCTTGCGGTACTTGCCGACGACTTCGCCCGATTTGTCGATCAGGACCTGGGTGTTGAAATGCTCGCCTTCCGGCGTCAGTTCGGCATAGCCCAGCGAAAATCCGATGGCGTTATCGCGAGAAAATTCGAACAGTGGCTGTGTCGCCGGGTTGGGCATGGCGGCCTCGAACCAGGGGTCCATTTCGGCCCTGTCTTCGGCGTAGTAACGGGGGAAAAACGTGGTCAGGGCCAGTTCGGTGAACACCACCAGATCGCAGCCTTGGCCCTTCGCCTGCTTCATCAACTCCAGCAGGCGGGCAACGGTTTTCTCTCGGCTGTCGGCCTTTTGTACGGGGCCGGATTGAGCAGCGCCGATTTTGAGAATTCTCGACATTTTTCAGACTGTTACTGTTAAAATTGGATGATGAAAAGGAGGTGGGTCATTGCTTGAGGGTATTGAGTGTTGCGCCCCGCTGCAAGGCGCGTTACGACAAATGCATGGCTGATCAAAACGGTAAACCCCCAGAGGATTTGGCAGCGGGACGCAGCTTTGTTCCGTTGAACCATGATGATCTGTTTTCGCCCAAACCTGAACCCGCCAAGGATGCTGCGAAAAAGAAAATCCGGCCGCGCGGAATGCCGAAGGCCCGCGTCAATCCCGAAATCGCCCGGGAATTCGCCAATGAAGTGAACACCAAGGTCACGACCGGGCGATCGCGCATGCGCTGGTTCGCCAATCATCTTATTTTGTTCGTTGTTGCCATCGTAACGGCGGTGGGACTGCACATGACCATCTATCAGGACATTGAGCTCGCTTATTTCCAGATCGGACTGGTCGGCTGGGTCGGTGTGCTGGCGATGCATGCCTGGTACGCCATGCGCCCGCTCCTGCGGCGCTCCGAAAAGGAAAGCCAGTTGAAGGCTGTGATCCCCGAAACGGATCAGAACGGGGAGAACGGATGATAATGTCCGCTGATCTTCCCCCGGAAACCGCCCAAGCCGCCGGAGGACCCGAGCGCCGCTTGCGGGGGTTCGCCATTCATCTGGCCGTCTATTTCGGGGTGATGGTATTGGTCGTTCCGGTCAACCTGTATTTTTCTCCGGACAATTTGTGGTTCGTCTTGCCGATGATCGGCTGGGGATCGGTGCTTGCGCTGCACGTCGCCTATGTGATGGGATTGTTCGGGGTATTCGCCGGAAGTCCCGATAATAGCCACCCCCACAATAGCCAATAGGGGAATAGCGCTTCCCATGTTCAAAAAAATTCTCATTGCCAATCGGGGGGAGATCGCATGCCGCATCATGCAGACCGCCCGGAAAATGGGCATCAAGACCGTGGCCATCTGTTCCGAAGCCGACACCCGCGCCCTGCATGTGGAAATGGCCGATGAAACAGTTCTCATCGGGCCTGCGGCGGCGGCTGAGAGCTATCTGGACATCAAAAAAGTGCTGGCCGCAATCGAGAAAACCGGCGCCGACGCGGTGCATCCCGGCTACGGCTTTTTGTCCGAGAACGCTGGCTTCGCCAAGGCCCTGAAAAAGGCGGGTGTCGCTTTCATCGGTCCGGCCCAGCGCGCGATCACGGTCATGGGTGACAAGATCGAGTCGAAAAGATTGGCCGTCAAGGCCGGGGTCAACACGGTTCCCGGTGACGGCGATGCAGTCAAAGACGCCGCCGAGGCCGTTCGCATCGCTAAAAAGATCGGCTATCCGGTGATGCTGAAGGCATCCGCCGGTGGCGGCGGCAAGGGCATGCGAATCGCCCGCAACGATGCCGAATGCCGCGATGGCCTGAAGCGTGCCCAGGGCGAAGCCGCGACCGCGTTCGGCGATGACCGCGTGTTCGTTGAAAAGTATATCGAAAGCCCGCGCCATATCGAAATCCAAATTCTGGCCGATGCAGCCGGCAACACGGTCTACTTGCATGAGCGGGAATGTTCCATCCAGCGCCGCCATCAAAAAGTCATTGAGGAAGCGCCCTCCGCCTTCCTCGACGAAGCGACCCGCCGGGCCATGGGCGAGCAGGCGGTGAAGCTGGCCAAGGCGGTCAAATATCAGTCGGCGGGCACCGTGGAGTTTATCGTCGATGGCGATAGGAATTTCTATTTCCTGGAAATGAACACCCGCCTGCAGGTCGAGCATCCGGTGACGGAAAAGATCACCGGGCTTGATCTGGTGGAATGGATGATCCGTATCGCCGCCGGAGAAACGCTGCCGTTCGGCCAGGAGGATATCCCGCTCCAGGGGTGGTCCATCGAGGCCCGCGTATACGCTGAAGACCCGCTCAGAAATTTCCTGCCCTCGTCCGGCCGCCTGACCCATTACATCCCGCCCGCCGAGGACGAAACGCTTCGCGTCGATACCGGCGTTTCGGAAGGCGGGGAGATTTCCATCCATTACGATCCGATGATCGCCAAGGTCGTCAGCTACGGTGCAACCCGCGAAGAGGCGAGTAAACGCATGTCAAGCGCCCTGGATGAGTTTTACATCCGGGGTGTTTCCCATAACATCGGCTTTCTCGCCGCGCTCATGGCGCACCCGCGTTTTGCCGAAGGCCGCATCAGCACGGACTTCATCGCCGAGGAATACCCCGACGGGTTCCATGCCAAGGATCTGGCGCCGGAAAACCCGGACCTGCTGGTTGCCGTTTCCGCCGCCGTGCATCGCGCCTATCAGGAGCGGGCATCGATGATTTCCGGGCAAATTCCGGGCCGCCAGCGGGTCGTCGCCGACGACTGGGTGGTGCTTTTGCAGGGCGGGTCCTACCCCGTTCATGTCGTCATGGCTGAGGGCGGTTACCGGATTACCATGAAGGGCAATACCCTGGTCCTTGAGAGCGCCTGGAAACTGGGCGAGCCGCTGTTCTGGGGGCGTCTGGACGGAACCCCGTTCTGTCTGCAGGTGGAGCGCGCATTCATCGCCTACCGCCTGACCCATGGCGGCGCCGAGACCGATGCCCTGGTTATGAACCCGGGGGCTGCGGACCTGCAGGCCCTGATGCTGGAAAAGATGCCGCCCGATACCAGCAAGACCCTGTTGTCGCCGATGCCGGGGCTGTTGGTCTCCGTTGCCGTGGCGGAAGGCCAGGACATCAAGTCTGGCGACGAACTGGCCGTGGTCGAAGCCATGAAGATGGAGAACGTGCTGCGCGCCGAGAGGGACGGCACCGTGTCCGCCATCAAGGCCGTTCCCGGCGACAGCCTGTCCGTCGATCAGGTGATTTTGGAATTCGAATAAGCCGGAACCATGAACGATAAATCCGTGCGCGTTGTGATCGGAGGCCGCGTCCAGGGGGTCTGGTACCGGGGCTGGGCACTCGAGCAGGCGCAGCGCTTGAACCTCCAGGGCTGGGTCCGCAACCGCCGCGACGGAACGGTCGAGGCTTTGTTTTCCGGTGCGCCCGAAACGGTGGACGAAATGATCAACGCCTGCCGGAAGGGGCCACCCATGGCCAAGGTCACCGCTTTGGGGCAACACTCCGCCGAACCGCCCGAGGACAAGGGGTTTCGCGCCCTGCCGACAACTTAGGGCAGCCATGGGAGATCGCAGGCCAGAAACGACTGGAGCAAGGAGAACAGCCTTTTAAGATAACCTTGTATGGTTGTCGGGGGAGGCCTGCAATGACCGAAGAAAACGCTAACACCAATTCCGGACAGGCAGGCCAAGGACAGCTCCCTGAGCCGGGCCCAGGCGCTCAGGCATTCGATGGTGAAACTGCTGGAGACGGGCACGGCGAAAGACCCGAAAACCGGTAAGACGCTCTATGCCTTCGCGCATCCCATGTTCTGGGCCCCCTTCAGCCTGATCGGGGACGGCCGCTAGTGAACGGTGTTCATCCTTTTAAGCGTGGCATCGGCATTGGGGTGGCCGTTTTTTTTCGCCCGGAGCAACCAATCAAAGGCAACAGCTTCGTTTTTTTTAACGCCTAAGCCTTTGAAAAACATCAGCCCGATATTGTATTGCGCGTTAATTTCCCCCTGCAACGCGGCTCTCGTAAACCAATTGATTGCGGTCAGGTAGTTTTGTTTGACGCCAAGTCCGTTCAAATACAACTGGCCGAGATTGTTCTGGGCCAGGGGAAACCCGGTTTCGGCGACGCTTTGGTACAGGTCAGCGGCTTTTTTGTAATTCCGCTTAACGCCTTTTCCATTGGCATACATGACGGCGAGGTTATAGGTGCTGCCAGGGTGCTTTTTATCCGTAGCCTTCTGGAACCATTTCACGGCTTCTTCCAGGTTGAGGGAAGCGCCCTGACCATCCCTGCGCAAGATTCCCATATAAAATTCCGCACTGGTGTTGCCCTGAAGCGCGGCCAGGCGGAACCACTTGAAGGCTTCCTTGTGGTCTTCTTTCACTCCGAAACCTCTCCGGTATATAAGACCTAAATTGTGCTGGGCCCGGGCAAAGCCATTCCCGGCCGCCTTCCTGAACCAGCCGATGGCCTTGGCATAGTCCCTTTCTGCGTGAATTCCCTTCATATACATCATGCCGACGGCGATCTGGGCGTCCGCATCACCGCGTTCAGCCAGATGGTGAAGCCGGTTGAAGGCATTTTTCAGCTCATTTCGGTCATACACATCAATGGCGTCGCGGTAGGCGGCGGACTTTTCATTCAGGCCTGGGTCCTTTGTCGGGGCAAACGCAAGCCCCGCCGCCCTTTGCCGTTCCACCTTTTCCAGCCATTTAACCGCTTCACGGTCACCTTTTTCGGCAGCAAAGCCGAACCATTTCGCCGCTTCGTCGATATTTTTCCTTACCCCCAGGCCGGCGTAATGCATCACGCCGAGATTGTAATGGGCGATGGTGACCCCCTGTGATGCCGCCAGTCGGTACCACTTGATGGCTTCCTTGTAATTTTTTTGACGCCCTTGCCGGTGTCATACATCACACCCAGGTCCAATTGGGCGCGCGCGTCCCCCTGCAAACCGGCCTCGCGGTATTTCTTCACGGCCGTGGCATGATCGCCCCCGCCGAGCGCCGCCAAGCCGTCTTCATAAGCCCCGGCCCAGGCATTCCCGCCGATAAGAAGGGCAAGGGCAATGACCGGAATGGGGGCAAATCGTTTCATAGGCCTAATCGTGACGGGAAGACGTTAAAAAAACTTCATCGAATGTGGACATCAAAACGCTGTCCAGTTCCGGTCCTGATGGCGTCAGGCCCAAGTCCCACAACGACGTCACCCCGTGTTCGGAAATGCCGCAGGGCACGATGCCGGAAAAATGCTCGAGGTCCGGTTCCAGGTTGATGGCGACGCCGTGAAAGGTGACCCAGTGGCGGACCCGGACGCCGATGGCGGCGATCTTGTCTTCGCGGGACGCCGGGTTGTTGGGCGCGCCCCGGCGGACCCAGATGCCGACCCGGTCGTCGCGGACTTCTCCAATGACATTGAAATGCGCCAGCGTGCGGATGACCCATTCTTCCAGGTCATGCACGAAACCCCGCACATCGTTGCCGCGCCGGGAAAGGTCGAGCATGACGTAGGCAATCCGCTGGCCCGGCCCGTGATAGGTATAGCGCCCGCCGCGCCCGGTCCGGTAGACGGGAAACCGGTTGGCGTCGAGCAGTTCATTGTCATCAGCGCTGGTGCCGGCGGTATAAAGCGGGGGGTGTTCCAGAAGCCACACCATTTCCGGCGCCGTTCCGGCGTGGATGGCCTCGACACGGGTTTCCATGAATTCCAGCGCTTGGGGGTAATCCACCGGCGCGTCGCTGATCCTCCACTCAATTGCCCGGCTGGATTGGTGCACGGACAGGGGCGCGCCTGGATTTACCTGTTTTGCCGTCATCGGTGTTCCTTGCTTGATAAGGGGGCCATCATTTGGTATCCCCCACACAGTAATATTGTAAAGGAATTTGCGGTCGTGGCGGAACTGGTAGACGCGCAGCGTTGAGGTCGCTGTGGGAGCAATCCCGTGGAAGTTCGAGTCTTCTCGACCGCACCAAATTCCGAGGCCCGCCGCTTATCCGCGACGGGCCTCAATTTTTTTGTGCCCGATCATATGAACGACAGGAACCCTTGCCGTGGCTGATGGGACCAACGATAGCAATCCGCCCGAAGACCAGGTCACCGATCTGGAAGCCGGGATCGAGCGCGATATCCTGCTGGCCTTGGGCGAGGAGGATGCCGGGCGCGTGGGCGATCTGGTCCAGGGGCTTCATTCAGCTGACACCGCCGACCTGCTGGAGCACCTGAGCGCGGACGACCGCGAGCGGGTCGTGGAAATCCTGCGTCCGGACTTCAATCCGGACATCCTTTCCGAACTGGACGAAACGGTCCGCGATCACGTCGTCGAATGCCTGGGGCTGCAAGACGTCGCTGCCGCCGTCCAGGAAATGGATTCCGATGATGCCTTGGAATTCGTCGAGGAACTGGACGCGGACGAACAGCAGCAGGTTCTGGACGCCATTCCTTTAGGCGACAGGGCCCTGATCGAGGAAGGCCTGTCGTATCCCAAGGACAGCGCCGGGCGTTTGATGCAGCGCGAGGTGGTGACCATCCCCACGTTTTGGACCGTCGGTCAATCCATCGACTTCCTGCGGGAAAGCGCCGACAGGGAAACATCTGCGGGCGAAGACGCAACAAAAAATGCCCTGCCGGAACAGTTTTATGACCTGTTCGTTGTTGACCCGTCCCATAAACCGGTCGGCACCGTTCCCCTGAGCCGGGTGCTGCGCACCAGCCGCTCCGCCGCCATGACCGATATTATGGAAACGGACATGAAGGTTTTGCCGGTGAGCATGGACCAGGAAGACGTCGCCTTCGTCTTCCGCCAGCGCGATCTTGTCTCGGCCCCGGTGGTGGATGAGTCCGGTCGCCTCGTCGGGGCGATTACCATTGACGACGTTGTCGACGTCATCCATGAGGAGCACGAGGAAGACATCATGCGCCTCGGCGGCGTTCAGGAAGACGATCTGTACGACGCAACCGTCGCCACCACGCAGGCCCGGTTTTCCTGGCTGCTGGTCAATCTCGCAACGGCGATTCTGGCGTCTGTCGTCATCGGCCTGTTCGACGCCACCCTGGAACAGATGGTGGCGCTGGCGGTGTTGATGCCCATTGTCGCCTCCATGGGGGGCAATGCCGGCACCCAGACCCTGACCGTTGCCGTGCGCGCGCTGGCCATGAAGGAACTGACAACGACCAACGCAGCCCGCGTCATCGGCAAGGAAGCCCTGGTCGGGGTCTTTAACGGCATCCTGTTTGCCGGCTTGATCGGCGCCGTCGCCTGGTTCTGGTTCGGCAGTTCGGCGCTTGGCGTGGTGATCGGGCTGGCGATGGTCGTCAACATGTTCGTCGCCGGGCTGGCCGGGACGACCATTCCATTAGCCCTGTACCGTATGGGCATCGACCCGGCGGTTGCGTCCAGCGTCTTCCTGACCACCGTCACGGATGTCGTCGGGTTCTTTACCTTCTTAGGGCTTGCGGCGCTGTTTCTGTTTTAAGCGCGGCAATGCAGGCTTACTTTACGTTAACGTCAACGTCCGTTACCCTGCGGCGATGAGTGAAACCTATGGCATTGCCGAGTTGGCGCGGGAATTCGACGTTACCACCCGGACCATCCGGTTTTATGAGGATAAGGGGTTGTTGTCTCCGGCCCGCAAGGGCCAGCGGCGCATTTACACGCCCCGCGACCGGGTGCGCCTCAGGCTGATCATGCGCGGAAAACGCTTAGGCTTCGCCTTAAGCGAAATCCGGGAACTGATCGATCTCTACGACGTCGACCCATCGGAGGTGACGCAGCTTAGGCACTTCCTGGAAAAAATCCGCGAACGCAAGGCAGCCCTGGAAGTGCAGCAGGGCGATATCGCGGAAACCCTGGAGGAAATGCAACGCATCGAGAGCCAGTGTTCGGCGATGTTATCGGAAAAACAAAAAACCAAGAGTTCCTGAAACGGAACCTGAAAGAGGAAACACCATGAGCGGATCGGAGGAAAAGGTCCTGAAAGTCGGCATCGGCGGTCTCGGCACCGTCGGCCTGCCGGTTGCCAAATGGCTGGACGAGGAAGCGGGCGCAGGCGCTGAAGGGCTGGCGTTGGCTGCGGTCTCGGCCTTCAACCTGGAACGGGCCGGCGTACGTGTCGAGGCCTTCAAAACCTCGGTGCCGGTCGTCGGGTTGGCCGAGTTGGCGGAGTTGTGCGATGTCATCGTCGAATGTGCGCCGCCGGAAAATTTTCTCGATATCGCCGAACCGGCGCTTCGGGCCGGGCGTATTTTTGTGCCGCTAAGTGTCACGTCTTTGTTGAAACACCTCGACCTGATTGACCTTGCGCGCGAAACGGGCGGGCGCATCATTGTGCCGACGGGCGCGATTTTGGGACTGGACGCGGTCCGCGCGGCATCCCTTGGCACCGTGCATTCGGTGACCATGGTGACCCGCAAACCTCCGGGTGGTCTGAAAAAAGCTCCGTTCGTTATCGAACTGGGGCTGGACATGGATGGACTGACGGAAGCTACTTTGCTTTACGAAGGCCCTGTTACGGAGGCTGCGGCCAAGTTTCCGGCCAACGTCAACGTCGCCGTGGCCCTGTCTCTGGCTGGTATCGGGCCGGACAAGACGGACTATCAGGTGTGGGCCGATCCGGGCGTTCGGCACAACACCCATACCATCAAGGTCGACGCCGATACCGCTTCGTTTGAAATGACCATCGCCAATGTGCCGAACGAAGAGAACCCGGCGACGGGACAAATCGTCTGTTTAAGCGTTATCGAAACCCTGCGCGGCCTGGTCACGCCTTTCAAGGTCGGCACGTAATGGGGGAGGGGCAGATCAGCCACTTTGATGCACGCGACCCCGATTACGCCGCCCGGGTGAAAAAAAGTTTCAATGCCCAGGGCATCATGGGGCATATCGGCGCGCACCTGGTGTCCGTGCGGCCCGGTTATTGTGAAATCGAACTGCCGTATTCGGAGGCGGTCTCCCAACAGCACGGATTTTTTCACGGCGGCATAATCGGCACCATTGCCGATAGCGCCGGGGGCTACGCCGCCTTTTCACTGATGGACACCGAAAATGGGGTGCTGACCGTCGAATATAAGCTCAACCTGATGGCGCCGGCCGATGGCGAAAGGCTGCTGGCCCGAGGCCAGGTTCTTCGGCCGGGCCGAACCCTGACCGTGACCCGGGCCGAGGTTTCGGTTTTCAAGGACGGTAAGGAAACCGTTTGCGCTGCCATGCAGCAAACCCTCATGCGGATAGCCGGCCCGATTGCCGGTGGGGCGGAAATTTCAGGATGACGGCGACCGAGGCGCTACCGACAGGGCTCCCCTTCGTGCAGATGCTGGGCTTTTTGCTGGGGGTGACCTTCACCGTCCTGGGCCTGGTTTTATGGGCGATGGAAGGCGGGCAGGATGAGGCCTCCTCAAAGCTTCGCCACAAGATGGCCGCGGGCTGGCGGGGTATGTCTTCTCTTGCATGGACAAGGGTGCCCCTTGCCGCCACCGGATGGCTTATCGCCAGGATCGACGGATGGGTTCGCATAGGCTTCGAAGAGGCCGATAGGGGGATCGCGTTCGGTGGCATCGTTCTGTTCTTGTTGTTTGTGATTTTACCGGTCCTGGCGCTGGTCAACATGCTGACCGGCGGATCGCCGTTCCTGTTTATGTACTACCTGTCGCTACTTGCCGCCTTGGCGTTTTTGAATTTTTCCGGTGAAACGGGGTATCTGAAGATTCTCAATGCCCTGATTGCGGGATATCTGGGGTTATCCCTCATAGCCGTCATTCCGATTTATGTCCTGCGCGCCTTTTCAGAAGTTTCCATTCACAACGTATTTTCCCATGCGGTTTTGAAAAGCCCTCTTGTGGCGGTGTTCTGGTATGTGGCGGCTTATGGGGTCCGGGTGATGTTCGACCTCCTTGTCTGGATGGTTGGCGGGCGCTTTCAAACCCGGCCTTTTGGTTTTTTCATTCACGCAGTTCTGGCGGCAACGCCGTTGGCTTTCGTGTTAACCTTCGCTGCCTTGCTGGCCGGGCATCTTGCTGTGTTCGACCAAGCCCCGGTTCGGTCCTGGACCCTGCTTTTGATCAGTACCGGCCTTACGGCGGTCAGTTTTCCAGCCGTTTTTGGTATGGTGGCGCTTAGCGCCCGCGAAGAGACCGAAGGCCTGGGATTGTTCTGGGCCTTGGCACTTGGGTTGATCCTCAGCACGATGGTATCGGTGTTGGCGGCGTATGGCCTGCACTTCGGCACCGGTCAGGCCCTGTCCTGGACGGAAGCGGTTAATGTCCTGATCGGGCTATCGCCGGACGGAAAACAAATTTATTTGGGTCCGGATTTCTGGCTGATGCATTTGCCATTTCTGCCCTGGCTGATGGTTGTTTTTGTCATGATTGCCGGGGTTGCTGGAAAGGGGATTGCCGCCTTGTCTTCCCGCATCGGGGTTGATACCGGCGTTGAAAAGCAGCCGTTTCTTGCCTCCGCAATGTTGTCCGGCGCGTTTGCCAGCGTTTCTTATGCTTTGTTTTTTACCCTCTGAAATTTTGTGGTTCCGGAAGAAAAGCACTAAATTGACGTTTACGTAAACGTAAAGTATGATTCCGCCCAACCAAAAGACAGACAGGAGACGTATCTCCGATGATTGCCAACGATTTTCCGGCCCTGGATTTCAATCTTGGGGAAACCGCGGATATGCTTCGGGACACCGTGCGCAGTTTCGCCGCCGATGAAATCGCGCCGCGCGCGGAAAGCATCGATGCCTCCAACGATTTCCCCGCCGACCTGTGGCGGAAAATGGGCGATCTGGGTTTGTTGGGCATTACCGCCGATGAGGCCTATGGCGGGTCGGGAATGGGTTATGTGGAGCATGTCGTGGCGGTGGAGGAAATTAGCCGCGCGTCGGCGTCCGTGGGTTTAAGCTACGGCGCGCATTCCAACCTTGCGGTAAATCAGATCCAACTCAACGGCACCGAGTCGCAAAAGCAAAAATACCTGCCGGGACTGATTTCCGGCGAACACGTCGGCGCGTTGGCCATGAGTGAGCCCGGCGCCGGGTCCGACGTCGTCAGCATGCGGCTTCGCGCCGATAAGAAAGGCGACCGCTATGTCCTCAACGGCACCAAGATGTGGATCACCAACGGTCCCGACGCCGATACCCTGATTATCTACGCCAAGACCGACGCGGACGCCGGCAAGGACGGCATCACCGCCTTTATCGTCGAAAAAGGCTTCAAAGGCTTTTCCACCGCGCCGAAGCTGGACAAGCTCGGGATGCGCGGCTCGAACACCTGTGAGCTGGTGTTCGAGGATTGCGAGGTGCCGGAGGATAACGTCCTGGACCAGCCGGGCAGGGGCGTCGCCGTCCTGATGAGCGGCCTGGATTATGAACGCACGGTCCTCGCCGCCGGTCCCCTCGGCATCATGCAGGCATGCATGGACGTGGTGCTGCCTTATGTTCATGATCGCGAGCAATTCGGCAAACCCATCGGTTCCTTTCAACTGATGCAGGGCAAGCTTGCTGATATGTACACCACCATGAACGCCGCCAAAGCGTACGTTTATGCCGTGGCGACGGCCTGTGATAAGGATGGCGGCAAAAATGGTGGGGCACGTAAAGATGCCGCAGGCGCAATCCTGTTCGCCGCCGAAAAAGCCACATGGATGGCGCTCGAAGCCATTCAATGTTTGGGCGGAATGGGGTATATGAACGAAAGCCCGGCGGGACGTCTACTGCGGGACGCCAAGCTTTATGAAATCGGCGCAGGCACATCGGAAATCCGCCGTTGGCTGATCGGCCGGGAATTGTTCGAGGAAACCGGGTAGGGAAGACAGAAATGACAGAAACAGACCCCATCGTCATCGTCGGCGCGGCGCGCACGCCCATGGGCGGATTCCAGGGTGATTTGAAGGATGCCCCGGCGCCGCAACTTGGCTCCGTCGCCATCGAAGGCGCGCTCAAGCGTTCCGGCGTTGCGGCGGACGACGTGGAAGACGTCCTCATGGGCGTGGTCCTGCCCGCCGGCATGGGCCAGGCCCCGGCCCGCCAAGCGTCGCGCGGCTCGGGCATCCCCGACAGGGCCGGGTGCACGACCATCAACAAGATGTGCGGGTCCGGCATGAAGGCAGCGATGCTGGCGCATGACGGACTACTCGCCGGTTCGGCCAGCGTTGTCGTCGCCGGCGGCATGGAAAGCATGTCCAACGCGCCTTACCTGTTGCCGAAAGCGCGGGGCGGCTACCGTCTCGGCCACGGCGACACGGTGATGGATCATATGTTCCTGGACGGCCTGGAAGATGCCTATGACCGGGGCAAGCTGATGGGCTGCTACGCCGAGGACACGGCGACCAAATACCAGTTCACCCGCGACGCCCAGGACGATTACGCCATCGAGTCCCTGGCCCGCGCCAAGAAGGCGATCGAAGATGGAACTTTCGAGGCGGAAGTCGAACCGGTGACCGTGAAAACCCGAAAGGGCGAGGTCGTTGTCGAGCGCGATGAGCAACCCTTGAAGGCTAATATCGAGAAAATCCGCGCCCTGAAACCGGCCTTCGCCAAAGAGGGTACGGTGACGCCGGCCAATTCCAGTTCCATTTCCGACGGCGGCGCGGCTCTGGTGATGATGCGGCAATCGGAGGCGGAAAAACGTGGGCTTACCCCTATTGCCAGAATTCACGGCCACGCCACCCACGCCCAGGAACCGGCCTGGTTTACCACGGCGCCCATCGGGGCGGTGGAAACCCTGATGCAGAAAACCGGCTGGTCGAAGAACGACGTGGATTTGTTTGAGATCAACGAAGCCTTCGCCGTCGTCACCATGGCCGCCATGCGCGATCTGGATTTGCCCCACGACAAGGTCAACGTGCACGGCGGGGCCTGTGCGCTCGGCCATCCCGTCGGCGCGTCTGGTGCGCGCATTATGGTGACGCTGCTGGCGGCGCTGGAGAAATATGATCTCAAGACGGGCGTCGCGGCGCTCTGCATCGGCGGCGGCGAAGCCACGGCCATCGCCCTCGAGCGGATCAATTGAGGAATTCGGCCATGAGTGACCCGATCCGGTTCTATTTCGATTTATCGTCGCCTTACGGCTATTTCGCGGTGTTGAAGATCGACGATCTGGCGTCAGGCTTCGGGCGCGAGGTGTCGTGGTATCCGATCATGCTGGGCGCGGCGATGAAGATCACCGGCTCGAAACCGCTGGCGGACATCGAGATCAAGGGCGATTACTGCCGCCACGACTGGGAGCGGCTAGCCCGGTTCATGGACGTCCCCTGGACCATGCCGGAGAATTTTCCCATTGCAACGCTTGCGGCATCCCGGGCCTTTTACTGGCTGACCGACGATGACCCCGCGCTGGCCAAGCGTCTGGCTATGGCCGCCTATGACACCTATTTCGGACAAGGCCGGGACATCAGCGATGCCGAAACCATTGCCGATATTGCGGAACCGTTGGGTATTGAGCGCGATGCACTGCTGGCCGCCGTTCAGGATCCTGTCAATAAGCAGCGCCTGAAGGATGAAACGCAGAAAGCCCTCGACGCCGGGGTGTTCGGTTCGCCCTTTATTATCGTCGATGGAGAGGGGTTCTGGGGTGCCGACCGCCTGTGGATGGTCAAACGCTGGCTCAAGTCCGGCGGCTGGTAATAAGGACATAAGAAGGAAAAAAATATGGCTGTAAAAAAAACCGTCAAGCAACTGGTTATGGATGCCGAAAACGACATCCGCACCCTGGCCGTGCTGGAAGCCGCCGAGTTGCTTGAAAGCGACGATCATGTGTTCGTCGATCTGCGTGACGTGCGCGAGCTGGAACACGAAGGCATGGTGCCGGAAGCCTTTCATGCGCCGCGCGGCATGATCGAATTCTGGGTCTGTCCCGACAGCCCATACCACAAGGAAATTTTTTCATCCGGCAAGACCTTCGTTTTTTATTGCCGCTCAGGCTGGCGTTCGGCGCTGGCGACCAAGGCGGTCCAGGACATGGGACTGGAGAACGTCTGTCATATCCAGGGCGGCTTTTCCGCCTGGAAGGAAGTCGGCGCCCCGGTCATCAAAAGGGAAGCCCGGAAAAAGAAAAATACCGGAGAAGACTCCTGAGCATTCCATCATGACCGTATTCGACAGCACCATAGACAAGGCCTCCAATGCCTTTGCCGCTAACCGGACGGCCATGCAGGATGCGGTCGACGACTTTCGCCGCGTGTTGGCGGGCATTGAGGAAGGCGGCGGCGAGAAGGCGCGCAAAAAGCACCTTGAGCGCGGCAAGATGCCGCCGCGCGAGCGCATCGCCACGCTGATCGACTCCGGCACGCGGTTTCTCGAATTCTCCGCCCTCGCCGGTTTTGAACTTTATGACGATACCGTGCCCGCCGGCGGCATCATCACCGGTCTTGGCCGCGTCAACGGCACCCAGGTTGTGATTATCGCCAACGACGCCACGGTCAAGGGCGGCACCTACTATCCGATCACCGTCAAGAAGCACCTGCGCGCCCAGGACATCGCCCGGGAGAATCACCTGCCATGTATTTACCTGGTGGATTCCGGCGGCGCCTTCCTTCCGGCCCAGGATGAGGTCTTTCCAGACCGCGATCATTTCGGGCGCATCTTCTACAACCAGGCCCGCATGTCGAGCGAGGGCATACCGCAGGTCAGCGTCGTCATGGGGTCGTGCACGGCGGGCGGGGCCTATATTCCGGCGATGTCCGACGAAAGCATCATCGTTCGGAACCAGGGCACGATCTTTCTCGGCGGCCCGCCGCTGGTCAAGGCGGCGACGGGAGAAGAAGTTACGGCCGAAGAATTGGGCGGGGCGGACGTGCATTCGCGCATTTCAGGCGTCGCCGATCATGTCGCCGAAGACGATGCCCATGCCCTGGAATTGGCCCGGCGCGCTGTCGACCACCTGAATCGGAGTAATCCCGTTGGCATGGACGTGCGGGACTCCGTCGATCCCGTCTACGACGCGGACGAGCTTTACGGCATCATTCCCGCCGACCGGCGCATGCCCTTTGATGTCCGGGAAATCATCGCCCGCATCGTCGACGGTTCCGAGTTCGATGAATTCAAGCGCCGCTACGGTGAGACCATCGTTTGCTGCTTTTCCCGAATTTACGGGGTTCCCGTCGGCATCATCGCCAACAACGGCATCCTGTTTTCCGAGTCGGCGTTGAAGGCGACCCATTTCATCGAACTGTGCAGCCAGCGTGGCATTCCCCTGGTGTTTTTGCAGAACATTTCCGGCTTCATGGTCGGCCGTCAGGCCGAAGCCGGCGGCATCGCCAAGGACGGCGCGAAAATGGTCAACGCCGTGGCCTGCGCCCGCGTGCCAAAACTGACCGTTATTATTGGCGGCAGCTTTGGGGCCGGAAATTATTCCATGTGCGGGCGGGCCTATGACCCGCGCTTTTTGTGGATGTGGCCCAATGCCCGGATTTCCGTCATGGGCGGACAGCAGGCGGCGGGGGTTTTGGCCACCGTCAAGCGCGACGCCATGGAGGCGCACGGGGAAACCTGGTCCGAAGACGACGAACAGGCCTTCAAGCAGCCGATCCTGGAGCAGTACGAGGCGCAGGGGCATCCCTTTTACGCCAGCGCCCGGCTGTGGGACGATGGCATTATCGCGCCGGAAGATACGCGCGAGGTCCTGGGCCTTGGCCTGTCGGCAGCCTTGAACGCGCCGGTCGAGAAAACCACCTTCGGCGTTTTCAGGATGTAGGGCCGGGAGAGGGGGCTGAACATGAGCGACGACATCATCCTGAGCGAATTTTCCCAAGGCCGGGCGACGGTGACCCTGAACCGGCCGGACGTGCACAACGCCTTCGACGACACGCTGATCGCCCGCCTGACGGACGAACTGAAATTTCTCGACGGCAACCCGGATGTCCGCGCCGTTGTTCTGGCGGCGGCAGGCAAGAGTTTCTCCGCCGGCGCTGACCTGAAATGGATGCAGCGTATGGCGGAGTATTCCGAGGCCGAGAACCTGGCCGACGCCCAGGCCATGGCGGAGCTTATGCGGGTTCTGAACGGTCTCAGCAAACCGACCATCGCCCGCGTCCAGGGCGCGGCCTTCGGCGGCGGCGTCGGGCTGATCGCGTGCTGCGATATCGCCATCGCCACAGAGGCGGCCCGGTTTTCCATCTCCGAAGTCAAACTGGGGCTGATCCCCGCCGTCATTTCGCCCTATGTGGTAGCCGTTATCGGCGAACGCCAGGCCCGGCGCTATGCCCTTACCGCAGAACGCTTCGACGCCAGCGAAGCGCATCGCATCGGCCTTGTGCATTGCATCGTTGCGCCCGACGGTCTGGATGCTGAGATCGATGATCTGATTAACGCCATTACGGCCAACGGCCCCCAAGCGGTTGCGGAAGCCAAAGCCATGATTACCATGGTCGCCCGCCACCCCATTAATGAGGACCTGATTGCCGATACCGCTTCGCGCATTGCCCGCATTCGAGTATCCGAAGAGGGTCTGGAGGGGCTGGCGGCGTTTCTCGAAAAACGGAAACCCGGCTGGGACGTGTCCTGATATCCTGGTTTTCGGATGCAGATGTTCCTATTTCCGCAGGCCCCGTGGCGGACTAGTCTTAGGGACGTTCAACCTTCCTGATGGACCCGGAAATCATGCAGCTTCCCACACACGTAACCATGGTCGAGGTCGGCCCCCGCGACGGCTTGCAGAACGAGCCGGGTGATGTCCCCACGGGCGTTAAGATCGAGCTGATCGACCGTCTGGCCGGTGCCGGTTTGACGTGCATCGAAGCCGGCAGCTTCGTATCGCCCAAGCGGGTGCCGCAAATGGCCGATACGGCGGATGTTCTGGCCGGGATCAACCGCAAAGACGGCGTCCGCTATACGGTTTTGACGCCCAACATACAGGGCTTAGAGGCCGCCCGGACCGCCCGGGCCGACGAAGTCGCGGTGTTCGCCGCCGCCACCGAAACCTTTTCGCAAAAGAACCTGAATTGCTCCATCGAGCAAAGTTTCGAGCGTTTTCATCCAATCTGCAACGCGGCGAAGGAAACGGCCCTTCCGGTGCGTGGCTATATTTCCTGTGTTCTCGGCTGCCCCTATGAAGGAGATGTGCCACCCGAAGCTGTTGCTTCCGTTGCCAAACGATTATGGCAAATGGGGTGCCATGAGATTTCCCTCGGCGATACGATCGGCACCGGGACGCCGGGAGCGGCGCTGGCCATGATCGAGGCGGTTTCCGAAGTGGTGCCGGTGGAAAACCTGGCGGCGCATTTTCACGATACCTATGGCCAGGCCCTGGCCAATATCCTGGCCGTCCTGCAAAAAGGGATCGCGGTGATCGACAGTTCCGTCGCCGGGCTTGGCGGGTGTCCCTATGCCGATGGCGCGACGGGAAACGTGGCGTCGGAAGATGTGCTTTACATGTTGCAAGGGCTTGGCATCGGGACCGGTGTCGACCTCGGCGCCCTGGCCAAAGCGGGACGATTTATTTGTGAACAATTGGAACGGCCCGTGGCGTCACGGGTTTCATTGGCGATGACGGGGACGACAGCCGAATGACCGTGCATCTGATAAAAATGTCCGTAGGTGTCGAGGACGTTCCTCACCTGGAACGCATACAGGCAGGGCGGCTGGCCGATGCGGAACGCCAGGGGCGGCCTCTGGAATTGATGCATGTTACCCGCAACATGCCGCGCCGCGCCGCAGATGTTCTGAAGGGCGGGTCCATTTACTGGGTTATTAAACGGTTTATCCGGGCCCGCCAGCCGATCATCGATCTTCGCCAGGTTGAGGGTAAGGAAGGGCGGATGTCCTGCTCCATTGTCCTTAAGCCAGGGTTGATCCGGACGGAAGTCAGAAGCTTCCGGGCTTTTCAAGGCTGGCGCTATTTTGCCGTCGAAGACGTTCCCCCTGATGCACCCGAAACCCCGGAGGGTGGCGAAGATATGCCGGCCGAATTAGCCGTTGAATTAAAGGGACTTGGACTCCTTTAACAGTCGGGATTTGTTTGCTAAAAAAATAGTCGGGAATTGGTGCTTTCCGAATACCGGAAAGCGAAAATGCAGGGGTTACCGCCAATGGCGGGTTTCGACATTCAAAACATCAAGTTTCTTGTCGTCGATGACGATGCAAACATGCGCCAGCTTCTCCGCACCATTTTGAGTTCGCTGGGCGTCAAGGACATTGAGACGGTTTCCGGGGCCGATCCGGGATTTGCTATGCTTGGAAATTTCCAGGCCGATATCGCCATTTGCGACCTTGTGATGCAGCCCCTGGACGGGATCGAATTTACTCGCATGGTGCGCAACAATGCCGATTCACCCAATTGCTACCTGCCGATCATCATGCTGACCGGACATGCCGAGATAACCGCCGTGCAAAAAGCCCGTGACGCCGGCATCCACGAATTCATGAGCAAACCGGTATCACCCGAAAAGCTGTATTCGAAAATTCATAACATTATCGAAACACCACGGGTATTCGTGCGCAGTTCCGATTACTTTGGCCCCGACCGGCGGCGCCGGCAGGATCCGAAATTCAAAGGTCCGGAACGCCGGAGAAATGCCTGATAACAGGATACCGGCCCAACCCTTGCAAAACAGGTGAACGGGCGGCTCCTGCCCAGGCGGCTTTCACCTTGCCAGAATGCCGGTTTTCCCTATAGATTCAGAATCCCCTGAAAAAAACTGTAGAAATTCACATGTCCGACGAAAAGCTTGAAATTATCAATCCACCCAATGCCCTGAAGCAAAAGGTCGGAACCGGCGGTCCCGGTGCGGTTGACCTTGAGGCCCTGGAGCGCGCCGAACAGGTGATCGCGGGGATGACGGACAGTTATCTTGAATGGGTTGTCGAGGATCTCAAGAAAATCGAAGCGGCTTATAACGCCCTGGCAAGTGCCAGCGGCGACGGTCGGGAGGAAATGCAGGCGGTTTTTCAGGTTGCCCATGACATCAAAGGCCAGGGCGGAAGTTTCGGCTATGACATGATGACCGCCATTGGCAATGAATTATGCCGTTTTATAGAAAAATCCAAAAAATCCGGTCCCGGGGAAATCGAAGCCATCAAGCTGCACGTCGATTCCATGAAACTGGTTATTGCCGAAGACATCCAAGGCAACGGCGGAAAGCAGGGCGAACAAATGCTCGCCGGTCTGCAAAAGGTTTGTGACAAGCTGATTTCGTGATGGGCCGATAAAGGGTTTTGACGAAGGGTTTTTGGGTTTATTGGGCGGCGAAAGCCGTTTTTTTATGCCCGATCAGTTCAGAGAATCCCGGAAATTCCGCAACCATTCCAGGTGCGCCAATAGCCCTTCGATATCATGATCGAGCCAGGCCACCAGATGGCCTTCATCATCGGTATGGCGCCGGTGCAGTTCTTCAAGGCGGGCCAGTTCCGTTTCCTGGGCTTCGATCAGGATTTCGGTCTGCGTTAGTTGTTCATCCCGGCTCAAAAGATGCAGGAAGCGAAATTTTAAGGCCACGATCAGCTTGTTCATTTCGCTGGCCTGGGAGCGGACATTGGCGGTCAGAAGGCTGTGCAGTTCGGCCTCGCCATCTTCGGTGATGCCCAAAACGGCATCATCCTCCATGCCGATCCCGTCAACGGCCGAAACCAGCCCTTCGTATTTCAGCAATTCCAGGGACGTCCCCATGACCTCCAGGGACGGACCGGTAATGTGACTAATGAAGTGGCGGATCGCATTCGCCAAGGCGCTGTAACGGATCGGCCCGGATGCAAGGGTTCCAAGCGCGCAAAGCCGGACGGCCTCTTTTGGTGTCAGGGTGTTGTCCGCATACATCGGAAAAATTCGTTCCTTTTCAGTGCCATACTACCGCCCGGCCATGGCGGCGTCTACTCCGGGGGGGGCTGCTTGGAATGGATACACTGTTTGATGGTTTGAACCAATTGTTCGTTGGAGGTCCTTGATTTAACCAGAACCGCATTCACTTCAGCGGCGATATCCGATCCGACATCCTGGCCGGAAAATATAATGGCGGGAACCGATGTTTCGCCGTCCGTTTTCAAAAATGCCAAAAGGTCAGCACCGGATCCGTCCGGCAGCCCGATGTCGATAAGGACCATATCGAAGGTATCGTTGGAAAGCCTGTCCTTTCCGTCCTTAACGGTGGGGACGGTGACGACATCGGCGATATCCTCAAGCAGGTGGGTAACCACGCGGACCAGGTCCGTGTCGTCTTCAACATATAAAATCCGGGGCCTATTCTTGCTTTCGGAAAAGGAACGGAACACGGCGGACAGCAACCGTTCCTGATCGATCGGTTTTTCCAGCCAGTCGATAATGCCGACGGCTTCACCGGCTTGAAGTTCCCCCCGGCGTTCATCGGCAGCGACCGAAATGACAATGACCGGCAGGTCCCTTGTTCGATCATCCTCCCGTAAGGATCGGAGCAGGGAAATGCCGCCCTTGCCGGGAAGGATCAGGTCAAGGGTCATGGCGTCGTAGGAATGTTCACGGAGAAGGGCTTCCGCCTGTTCGGCGTTATAGGCGATATCGGACAGATACCCGTTCTGCTCCAGCACTATGGACAGCAAGCCGGCAATGTCTTTGTCGTCTTCGCATATCAGGATACGGGCACCCTCACGAACCGAAGGTTGCAGGCCGGCGGTTGGTTTGGGTGCTTCCTCCAGTATTGGGAGATCGAAATAAAAGACCGTTCCCTGGTCCTGATTTGGCTCATAACCGATGTCGCCGCCATGTTTTTCAATGATGTTCCTGGAAATGTTCAGGCCCAGTCCGGTGCCACCGACTTTTCGGTTGTCGGAGGAATCCACCTGAGTGAATTTTGAAAAAATGCTTTCCCGGAATTCCTCGGGGATACCCGGGCCGCGGTCGGCTACGGAGACCCGCACGTTCCCATTATGATGAACAGCCGTAATCTCGATCTTTTCCCCGGTTGGAGAAAATTTGGCGGCATTCGACAAAAGATTTGCAAGAACCTGGGCCAATCGGTCCCGGTCTCCCCACACAAGGAGGTCCGGTTCGGATTTGGCAACAATGAATTCCACACCATGTTGATTGGCGAACCCCTGATTGGCGACAATTTCCCGGTCAATCAGGCTCGCTATATCTAATGAGTCAAACTGAAATTCCAGGGAGCCGGATTCCAGTTTTTCGATATCCAGAATATCGTTGACCAGATTGATCAGGCGTTCGGTATTTTGTGAGGCCATATCGATCATGGCCTTTGCTTTTTCGGGAATCTTACCGACCGCACCGCCGGAGGCCAGGCCGAGAGAACCGCGGATGGACGTCAAAGGCGTCCGCAGTTCGTGGCTGACGGTTGAAATAAATTCCCCCTTGATGCGATCCATTTCCTTTCGCTCGGTAATATCGCGGACAATGCCGACAAACACCCGTTGGTCATCCAAAACCACTTCGCTCACGGCCAGGTCCATGGGGAATCGTTCTCCGTTTGCCCGTTCCCCTTCGACTTCCCGGCCGCTACCGATGATTTTTGGTTCGTTGGTAGTCAGGTAGTTGGCTAGGTACCGGTCGTGGGCGCTGCGATAAGGTTCCGCCGCCAGCATGCTGACATTTTGTCCGAGCAATTCGCTTTCGGAATACCCGAAAATGGTTTCCGCTGCCGGATTTATGGATTGAACGGTGCCTCGTTCATCAATAGTGATAATGCCGTCAATGGCATTATCAACAATGGCGCGGGTCCGGGCCTCGCTTTCCCTGAGGGCCTGCTCGGCAAATTTCAGTTCGGAAATGTCGGTTTGCGTGACAGCGATGCCGCCGTCCGGGGTGTGGGCTTCGTTTATCAGATACCAGATTCCATCGGACTTCTCCCGGAGGATCATTTCCTGGGGGGTCAGATGCTGCTTTATTCTTTCCCGGATAAAGTCTTCTTCCCGGCCAACAGCCTCGGGAATGAGACCGAGTTTGACGGTGTTCCGGATCAGTTCTTCGAACGGCATGCCGGGGCGAATCGTGTCCTGAACTTCCCAGTGCAGCCGCACGAATTCGTCGTTGTAGATTACCAAGCAGTCGTTTTTGTCGTAAAGGGCGAAACTTTCCTGAAGGCTTTCAATGGCGCCCCTAAACACGGCCTCGCTGCCTTCTGCCTGATGAAAGGTAGTGTACATATTGACCATCAGGCCGATCAATACGCAAACGTAGCTGGCTTTTTTCAGTAAATGGGCGACATCGAATTCATAATCGAATAATTGGCCGGAATGCGAAATAAACAATGCCTGGCCGATAAAACCGACGATCAGGGACAACACCAACCAGTGTTCAAAGGTGTCATACCGCCATCGGCCCTTTTTCAGGTATCCGACCAAAGCCATCAGGAAAACCAGCGCCGGAAGTAATTCTTCGGGCCTGTGAAAAACCAGATTGGGATAGTAGGCGGTGGGGAGAGGGACAAAGGCAAAGAAAATGAAGCTGAGCAGGGTGAAACTGGCGGTGAAGATATAGACCGTGCGTTCCGAGATAGCGCTTTCAGGCCCCAGTTTCTGAGACCGCATCCACAGGAACCAGCTGAGAAAAAGCATGACCGACAGGAACTGGCGCGACGCGATCCAACTCCACGAGATCAGCGAAGGCAGGTCCGAGGGTATAAAGGGCCGAAAGTATTCCAGTGTCACGATCCCGTGGTAGGCGTCCAGGAATGCCGTGCCCAGAAACCCGGCGCCGATAAACAGGAAGGTGGTGTCTTTCTTGGAATAATGACGCACCAGCGCCATTGCCCCGACGAAAGCCGCCAGCAAAGTGGCGGTGACTTCCATCAAGGTGTGCAGTTGCACGCTACCGCGCCACTCGTGGCCATGCAGGGCGCTAAAGGTGAAGGACAGAATAATACCCGTTAGCCAATAGGAGGCGATCCGCCGGCGCGAGGGAAGAGTTTCCAGAGGCTGCTTCATGGCAAAAGGTTATTCCGAATCCGTCTATGCTGCCTGATTGTAATTTCGGCAGCTTTAAATATTGGGATTCCTAGAATACCCGGCCAGCAAAAAAACGGGAAAATTTTACTCAGGCGGCGGATTTCAGGCCCAGCTTAACCCAGACTTCCTTCATAGCCGAAACCAGATGGTCCATGTCGGCGTCCGTGTGGAGCGGTGTCGGCGTAAAGCGCAGACGCTCGGTGCCGCGGGCCACAGTCGGGTAGTTGATCGGCTGAACATAAATCCCATACTGATCGAGGAGAACATCGGACGCCTGTTTGCACAGCACCGCATCACCGACGAGCACCGGTACGATGTGCGTGACCGAGGGCATAACCGGAATACCGGCTTCGGTGAAGCGGCTTTTCAGGGTCGCGGCCCGCTCCTGATGCTTTTCGCGGACCTCGTTGTGCTGTTTCAGATAGCGGATGCTTTCCAGCGCAGCCGCAGCGACGCCCGGCGGCATGGAGGTGGAAAAGATGAAGCCGGTGCCATAAGAGCGGATGAAATCGCAGAAAGCCTTCGATCCGGCAATATAACCGCCGACGACGCCGAACGCCTTGGCCAGGGTTCCCTGGATTACGGTCAGGCGGTCCATCAGCCCTTCGCGCTCACAAACGCCTGCGCCACGTTCCCCGTAGAGGCCGACGGCATGGACTTCATCGATAAAGGTCATGGCGCCGTATTGGTCGGCGAGATCGCAGAATTCCTTAATCGGGGCGATATCGCCATCCATGGAATAGACGGATTCGAACGCCACCAGCTTCGGCCGGTCGGTGGGGTATTCCTTGAGCAGGCGTTCCAGGTCTTCCGGGTCGTTGTGTTTGAAAATCTTCTTTTCCGCCTTCGAATGGACAATACCTTCAATCATGGAATTGTGGTTGTAGGCATCAGACAGGATCACGCAATCGGGCAACATCTGGCCCAGCGTGCTCAATGCCGTCAGGTTCGCTGTCCAGCCGGACCCGAACACCAGGGCCGCTTCCTTGCCGTGCAGGTCAGCCAGTTCCTCTTCCAGCAGGACATGGTAGTGGTTGGTCCCAGCGATATTGCGGGTTCCGCCGGCGCCGGCGCCGCATTTGTCGATCGCCGCTTTCATGGCGTTCAGGACATCCGGATTTTGCCCCATGCCGAGATAATCGTTGGAGCACCAGACCGTCACGTCGTTGATCTTGCCGTCGCGATGGTTGACGGCGCGGGGAAAGTTTCCGGCATCGCGTTCCAGGTCGGCAAAAACCCGGTAACGGCCTTCTTCCCTCAAGTCACCGATCCTGTCGGTGAAAAACTTTTCGTAGTCCATTGATTGAAGCCCAGATTCATCCAAGGGGCGGCTTTGCGGCCCGCCTCGTTTTTCAGTCGGGGCACTATACACCCTAGGCGTATCATTTTTCGACCGTTTTAATGCCATATCCATCGGTTTTTGACCCTTCTAACACAAATGGGAGGCTCAAAATCATCTTGGCCACCCCGGATAGGAACCCGCCATTGGTCAGGAGAGTGCCTGATGCAGAGAGGAGAAACCTTGACCTCGGTTAAACGATTCCGGGTTCTGGATCAAAAGGGCAAATGTCTTGTGGTTACGCCGACAAGCCGCTTTCGCGGACCCAACCCAGGGTGCCGTCGAGCGCACGTTCAAGACAACCCAGCAATTCATCGATTTCGGAATCCACGATAATCAGCGGCGGACAGACGGCAATGCTGTCGCCGATGGCGCGGATAATCAGGCCCTGGTTTTCCGCCTGGCCCTGGAAATGCGCGCCGACGCCGAGTTTCGGATCGAAGGCATCCTTCGTTTCCTTGTTGCGGACCAGTTCCAGCGCGCCGACAAGTCCGACCCCCCTGGCTTCGCCGACCAGGGGATGATCGCCCAGTTTCCGCAAACCCTCCTGCAGCCGGGGGCTGAGGCTGCGGACATGCTCCACGATGTTGCGTTCTTCGTAAATTTTGAGGGTTTCCAGGGCTACGGCTGCGGCCACCGGATGTCCGGCATAGGTTGAACCGTGACCAAAAATGCCAAGTTTCTCACTTTGCCGGACCAGACCCTGATAGACCGGTTCGGACACAAACAGGGCGGAAATGGGTACATAGGCCGATGACAGGGCCTTGGCGCAAGTGATCATGTCGGGTTTTAAATCAAAGGTCGTGCTTCCCCACATGTTGCCGGTGCGTCCAAAGCCGCAAATCACTTCATCGGCCAGCAACAGGACGTCGTATTTTTTCAGCACCGCCTGGACTTTCTCGAAATACGTCGGCGGCGGAACGATAACGCCACCGGCCCCCATCACCGGCTCGGCGAAAAACGCGGCGACGGTGTCAGGGCCTTCTGCGACGATCATGCTCTCCAGGTTTTCGGCGCAGCGGGCGGCAAAATCCTCTTGTGTCTCGCCGTCATTGGCGCCGCGATAGTAATGCGGGCAGTCAGTATGAAGAATTCCGGCGATGGGCAGGTCGAAATCGCCATGAACCTGGGGCAGCCCGGTCAGGCTGCCAGCGGCCACGGTGACGCCGTGATAACCGCGAAGGCGGGAAATGATCTTCTTTTTTCCAGGACGACCCTGGGCGTTGTTGAAGTACCAGATCAGCTTGACCGCAAGGTCGATGGCCTCCGAGCCCGAATTGGCGAACAGCACCTTGGACATGGGCACGGGCGCGATTTCGATTAATTTTTCCGCAAGATCGATGGTGACGTCGGGTGTCTTGTGGGCGAATCCATGGTAGTAGGGCAGCTTCCGCATGGCTTCCGTCGCCGCGTTGATCAGGCGCTCCTCCTGGAATCCCAGCGCCGTGCACCACAATCCGGCCAGCCCTTCGATATAGCTTTTCCCAGCATCGTCGGTGACATGGATACCACTACCGCCGGTAATGATCATGGGACCACGTTCTTCGTGTTTTTTCAGGTTGGTATAGCCGTGAACGTGGTAGGCGATATCGCGGCTGGCTGCGGAATTACCCCGGTCTGTCATGGTCTCGAATCCTTTTTTTAATGCCCGATTGTGAGCCTCGGGCGGGCGCGTATCAAGGTTCTTTGATGCACTCGAATAAAAGGGAAAAGCTGGAAAGGGTTCTGCCGCTGTGGATAACGTGAAATCTCTATAAGCAATTGAATTATAGAACTAAAAGAGAATTATCCAGATTGTTCCCAGAACGTTCCACAGGTTATACACAGACTTCTAAAATCACCATTCTGCTGCGCCTTGACATCGGTCATAGCCGGTTTATCCATTAGAGTATTGAATGAACCTATAAACATAGCCGCTTAATTCGAAGGAGAGGAAAAATGGTATTCAAGGATATTCTTGTGCAGATGGATAATTCCAAATCCTCGCCGGCGCGACTGAACGCGGCGATAAATCTGGCTAAAATATGGGACGCCCGGTTGACCGGAGCTTACCTCATGCCGAAGCCTTATCTTCCGGCTTATACGGAGGTGCAAATCAGTAGCGATATCCTGGAAGCCCAGGCGGAAGAAATGAGCAAGACCGCCGAGCTTGTCGAAGCTGCGTTCCGGGAAGCCACAGACACGGCGGGCATAAGCGCCGGTTGGCGCACTATAGAGAGCGTCTCGGCGGAAGCCCTTGCCATTCATGCCCGGTATTTTGATCTCGCCATCGTCGGTCAGAGTAATCCGGATGAAGAATTGTTCATCGGGGACCGGGAAATGCCGGACAGCCTGATCCTGGCATCGGGACGGCCTGTCCTAATTGTTCCCTATATCGGGGTCCATGACAGCATTGGTAAAAACGTCATGGTCGCCTGGGATGCGGGGCAACAGGCCGCGAGGGCCGTCCATGACGCCATGCCGGTCCTGAAGACCGCCGATAAGGTCACTGTCATGGTCATTAATCCAAAGGGCGGAACGCATGGAACCGGCGATTTGCCGGGAGCCGATATCGCCGAACACCTGGCCCGCCACGGGGTCACTGCGGAAGCCGACCACGTCACGACGGACATGGGTGCGGGCGACATGCTGCTGTCCCGTTCCGCGGACCTTGGCATCGACTTGGTTGTGATGGGGACTTACGGTCACGCCCGCTGGACCGAACTGATCCTGGGCGGCGTCACGGATCACATCCTCAAGCATATGACGGTACCTGTGCTTACGTCACATTAAATTCTTAAGGAAAAGGCGGAGAGGACCTAGTTGGCGAAGCGCCGCTGCAGGGACCGGGTGATCACGTCATTTACGGAAACCGTGCGGTTCTCGATATAGCTGAGCCGCGTCGCCCGCTTGTTCAACTTGCTGACAAGCCTTCCGGGCAGGGTGACGTAGGTCCGGTAGACTTTCTGCTCCCTTTCAGCGGGAAGGAGAAAGTTCGAGGAAAGTTCTTGGGAAGAATCCGGGGTATTGTTGCCTCCGGCGGCAGTGGCGAAGTTCTGCAGTTCGGCCATTTCAACTTCTTCGGCGAGGCAGCGGGCCACATTAAGCCGTTTTTCGGACATCTGGATGTAATCGCTCAGATTTTCACCCTGGAGCGTTACGCGATTACCCTTCAATTTGAGAACGGCGGCCTTGCCACGGAGATGGATACTCTCTAGCCCGGTTTTGATTTTCTCCAGCTTTTCAATGTAGCCGGGCCAGTCACCATCCATCCTGGTTTCCACATAATTTTTGACGGAAACATGAGACAGGTTCCCCCAAAACGAAAACTTCGGGAAAGACGGGCATTCTGCGGAAGCATATCCGGAAAAAAACAAGACAAAAGCGGCACTAACGGCAAATGTTGAGAATGTTCTGGCAGTGAATTTTTTCACTTTTAAACCTAAGCTAACTCTAAAAAAAAAGCGGTTCATGACGAACCGTCCAATTGATGAGCAAACTTATATTCCTTGAGTCTTAAGTGAACCTTACGGAATCAAAATTAGTTCAAAAGGCATATACCCTCATTGCGTGACTTTTCCTTCCGTAGCCCGTGGATCAAGCGCGTCTTGCAGTCCGTCGCCGAGGAAATTAAAGGCGATTACGGTAAGAAAAATCATCACGCCGGGGTAAAAAGCCAGCGCCGGGGCGTCCCAAATCAGCTCCTGGGCATTGGTTAGGAGATTCCCCCAACTGGGTATGGGGGGCTGAATTCCAAGACCGAGAAAGCTCAATACCGATTCCAGCAAAATCACGTTGCCCACCGACAGCGTCGTGGCAACGATAATGGGCGAGGCCAGATTGGGCAGGATGTGCGCGGACATGATACGCCATGCGGTGGCGCCTTGTGCTTCGGCGGCCAGAACAAAGTCGCGTTCCCGCAGCGCCAATGCCGTTCCCCGGACCAGACGGGCTACCGTCGTCCAGCCGACAAGGGCAACAATGGCGACGATTCTGTACAGGCTGATGTTTTCAGACCCCACCAACGCCTCGGGCAGACCCAGCTTGTCCAGGTCGAGCGCCGCCAGCACGATCAACAGCGGCAATAAGGGAAGCGATATAACGCCGTCGGTAAAACGCATCAGAAAAGCGTCCAGGCGGCCGCCGAAGTATCCGGCAAAAAGGCCAATAACGGTGCCCAGGACCGCCGCCGCCAAGGCTGCGGTGAGCCCGACGAACAGTGATATGCGGCCGCCGTACAACAGCCGCACGAAGACATCGCGGCCGATTTCGTCCGTGCCCAGGGGATGTTGCCAGGAGGGAGGCTGAAAGCGGTTGAACAGGTCCACGGTTTCCGCGTCCGCCCCGATCAAGGCCGCCGCCAGGGGCGCCGCCATGGCGGCCAGGGCCATGAGCGCTAGCCCGCAAGCGCTGACCACGGCCAATCGGTGACGCAGAAAACGGCGCGCCGTCAGCGTCGACATCCCGGCGCCAGTGGTTACGGCGGCGGTCATGAGTCCGCCTCGCGGAAGGACACCCGGGGGTCGAGCCAGACATAGGCGATATCGGCCAGGAAATTGCCGATCAGCGTCAGCACCGTCGCCAGCAACAGGGCGACCAGGGCGAGGTTGAAGTCATTGCCCATGATGGAATCGAAAATCAGCCGGCCCATGCCGGGCCAGGCGAAGATGGTTTCCGTGATCAGGGCACCGGAAAACAGGTAGCCGAAATCGAGCGCGATGATGGTGACGACGGGAATCAGGGCATTCCTCAGCGCGTGCCCGAAGACGACCCGCATTTCACTGGCCCCAGTGGCGCGCGCCGTTCGGATATAATCCTGGCGCAGCGTCTCGATCATCGACGCCCGCATGTAGCGGGTATGGCCACCAATACTGGCGATGGTCAGACTGGCCACCGGCAGCACCAGATAGCGTGCGTTGTCCCAAATCCCCCCATCTCCGCCGGTTCCCAAGCCGCCGGCGGGCAAAATTCCTAGAATAACGGCAAAGCCGATAATCAGCATCAGCGCCAGCCAGAACGGCGGCACTGAAATGCCGGCGAAGGCGATCATATTGATAGAGTAATCAAGCCGCGAGTAGGGGCGGTAAGCGGCGGCGATACCGGCGGGCAGTGCGATCATCAGCGCCAAAAGCAAGCTCAGTCCCAGCAGCGTCACCGTATTGACGATGGCCGGACCCAGAACCTCCAATACAGGACGTGCGTACAGGCGGGAATATCCGAAATCCCCGCTCAGCGCGGCACCCAGCCAGTTTACGTAGCGCTCGAAAATAGGCCGGTCCAGTCCGTACAGTTCCCTGAGCCGGGCGGCGTCCTCGGGCGTGATCTTGGGATCGGCGGTGATCATCAAATCGACCGGATCACCTGGCATCAGGCCGATCAGCGAATAGACGACAAACGACATCACCACCAAGACCAGCGCCGATTGCCAGAAACGATGAAAGAGGAAGGACGTCATTGATTTCCAACCCGCCTATTGGCCCTGGAGCTTCCAGTTTTCGACCCAAAGCGGCGACAGATCCTGATGGCCGGTCGGCACCAGGCCGGTCAGACCCTTGGGCAGGATATAGGGATCTGCGCGGAAATAGAGCGGGATCACCGGCAGTTCTGTGACGTAGATTTCCTGCAGACGCCGCCACAATTTGGCGCGTTTTACCCGGTTCAGTTCGACCTCGATGGCCTCCAGCAGGCCGTCCATCTCGGCATTGCGGAAGCCGGTGTAATTCTGTCCGGCGAAATTGTTGTCACGGTGCGGGATATGCGCCGAATGCAGCGTCGTGCGGGGCACCGATTCCGGAGCGCTGTACCAGGCATACATGACTAGCCCCTTGAACTTGCGTTCCGTCACCGTCTGGCCGAACAAAACGCGGGCCGGTTCATTCTTGATACGGACATCGACACCGATTGCCTTCCACTGGTTCTGCAGTACCTGTTCGACCAGTTCGCGGGTGCGGTTGCCGGCGGTCGTCATCAGATCAAGCGTCAGACTTTGGCCTTTGGAATTATGGCGGATGCCGCGCTTGCGCACTGTCCAGCCGGCCTCATGCAGCAGGCGGTTGGCCTTTTTAAGATCATAAGGGTACTTCCGGACGTCATCGGCATAGACCCAGTCCAGCGGGTTGACGCTTGAATGGGCCACCGGCTGGCGGCCGGAAAACAGTTTTTCACTGATGGCGTCCCGGTCAATGCCGTGAATCAGCGCCTGGCGCACCCGAAGGTCCTTCAGAATGGGGTTGTCCAGATTCAGGTCGATGTGTTCGTAAATCAGCCCCGGTTTGTAGAGGATTTTGAATTTCCCGCCGTGGCGTTTCCCGAAAGCCAGCGCCTGATCCACCGTCAGGCCGAGTTCGCCGGCGATCATGTCGATATTGCCCGACAGCAGGTTCGCCTCCAGCGCCGCCGTGTTGGGAATAATCCGGATCGTTATGCGTTTGAAAGCGGGTTTTTTGCCCCACCATGTCGGGTTGGGCTCCAGAACAACATGCGATCCCGTTACCGCCTTGGCGATTCGGTAGGGGCCGTAAAAAAGCCCTTCGTTGGTGGTGTCTGTATCAAACGCCGTACGGTTCTTGTAGGCCGCCGGATCACTGAAATTATTTTCATCCAGATGCGCAGGAATTAGCTCGAAGCCATTGATCGCATTGTATTCGAAGGTCAACTTGTCGAAATGGAGGGTAAAAGTCCGCGCATCCTTGACGTCGATCTTGTAGAGGCTGCGGTAGAACTCAAGATTGCTGACCCCGGTATTCTTGTGGCGACCGACTTTCCAGGTGAACACCACATCCTTGGTCGATACCGGCACCCCGTCGCCCCATCTGGCGTCGCCACGAATGGTGTAGGTCACGGCGATGCCTTGCTTGCCCTCGGGCGTTTTTTCGGGCTTGGCGAGACCGTTTTCGATGGTCGGCAGGGTTTCGCACAACATGCAGACCAGCTTCCAGTCCTTATCGAAGACCGTAAAGGGCCGGCGGGTGAAGCTCAGGACATAGGTCTTGGCCAGCATGGAATCGATGTTGGGATGAAAGGTCGACGGGTATTGTGTGATCCCGATGACCAGTTCGCTTTTTTTGGCCGGAGCGGCTTTTGACGGGAAGGCCGAAACAAACAGAACGGCAATCAGGGCCACCGTAAGGCTCATTAAGTCTGCCCGCATTCGTATCCGCATCGGCATCAAGACGGCCTTCCAGGTGCTTCCATGGGGTTTCAGGTGCCGTGACCTTAGCACGGGGAAAACCGGCAAGTCCCTACTTCAACTTGACGCGCTGTTCCATCGGGTTGGCGGGATTGACGGACCAGTCGGCCATGGAGCCGTCGTACATTTTCGTCTGTTTGTTGCCGAGCAACTCGAAATGGACGAACCATCCCAGCGACGCCCAATGACCGGTGTTGCAGAACATGATCGCCTTACTGTCCGTCGGCGCCTTGGCGCTGGCGTATAGGCGCCTGAGAACGTCCGCAGTGCGGAATTTTCCGCCGTCGTTTACCGTCGTCCATTTCCCGGGCACGTTGATTGCCCCTTTCAGGGTCCCGGACCGTTTGACAGAACCGCTTTTATTGATCCCCAGGTACTGGTCGTTGGGCCGGCTGTCTAAAAGAGCCGTGCCGTTACCGGCGAGCGCCTTTTTGACATCACCCGCCGTGGCCAGTAGTTCCGCGCGGAAATTGGATTTGAAGGCCTTTGGTTGGGGCGGGCTGTAGGTTTTTTCAAGGGGATTTTTTTTGTCGGAAACATAGCTATCCAGGCCGCCATCGAGGATAGACACCGCGTCGTGGCCCAACACCTTAAAGGTCCAGTATATGCGGGTCGCCACGCCCATTTCGCCGGCGCTGTAACCGCCCGGTGTCAAAACCACATGGTCTCCGTTGCCGATGCCAAGGCGTCCGCCAATCAGTTTTTCCAGATCCTTCACCGGCGGCAGCATGCCGCGCACGCCTTTTTTGTTCTTAATCCGCCACTTGTCCCGCCCGTAGGAGGTAAAGATCGCGCCCGGAATATGGCCGGCCTTGAACGCCCCGGCGGAGCCCCGGACATCCAGGAACACGATGCCCGGCTTGCCGATATTGGCCTTGACCCAGGCGACGTCGACAAGCGGCGTTGCCTTGCCCTGCGCCTTGACGGGAAGGGCGCTCAGGAACGCCAGAATGAACAGCAGAACAGTTTTTTTCATTTCGGAACTTTCTTTTTTATTCGCCGCGCCCGCCGTGATCTTTCGACCAGCTCACTGGGTCATCAAGAAAGGCGCGAACGCCGTCGTTCGCCGCCTGATTGAAATATTGGCCTTCTTCCGCCACCTTCAAGACATCCTGCCAATTCGCAAGGTAATGCAGGTTGACGCCCATTTTGTTCAGGGTTTCTTCGGCCCCCGGAAAGGCGCCGTAGAAAAACACCACGAAAATATCGGTCACCTCGCCACCGGCCTTTCGCAAGGCATCGACGAACCCGATTTTGGAGCCGCCGTCGGTGGTCAAATCCTCGACCAGCAACACCTTTTCGCCTTCCTTGAAGGTTCCTTCAATCTGGGCGTCGCGCCCGAAACCCTTGGGTTTTTTGCGCACATACAGCATCGGCTTGGCGCGGGCCTCGGCGATCCAGGCGGCGTAGGGAATGCCTGCCGTTTCCCCGCCGGCGACGGCGTCTATGGCATCAAAACCGATTTCGCGGTCCAGTTTTTCGCAGCCCAACTGAATGATCCGGGAGCGGGCTTCGGGGAAAGAAATCACCCAGCGGCAATCGATATAAACCGGACTGGCCCAACCCGACGTCAGGGTATAGGGCTCTTCGGGCCGGAAGTTGACGGCCTTGATATCCAACAGCAAACGGGCTGTCTCAAGGCCAGCGGCGGCGTCAGCGTCAGTTCGGGAAATGGGCATTTGGCCTCCAGAAAATTTACAATCCTGTTTAGTGCCAAACGGCCTTGGAGACAACTCATCCTGGGGAATGGGCGAATTAGCGTTTGAAAAAGCGCAGTATTTTGGATACTTAGAAGTCGTGGTATGCCACGGAGCCTGTCCCAGGTTCCCTGGTGCCAATTCGGACAAAGAGCCGAAACGAGCAAATGGGCGAGGAGAAGACCAATTAAAATTGCAATTTACGGCGCCGGCGCCATCGGCGGCTACCTGGGTGTCCAGTTGTCGCTTGCCGGGCAGGACGTATCCCTGATCGCACGGGGCCCGCACCTGAAGGCGATGAAAGAAAATGGCCTCAAGCTGTTGATTGACGGCGAAGAACGCGTCGCCCATGACTGTCTGTGCACCGACGACCCCGAAGAGGCAGGCCCCCAGGATTATGTTTTCGTCACACTAAAGGCCCATCAGGCCTATGACGCCGCCGAACGGCTGGCGCCGCTTATGGGGCCGGATACCGCCGTGGTCACGGCGATGAACGGCGTTCCCTGGTGGTATTTCTACAAGCTCGAGGGCACACACGAAAACCACCGGCTGGAAAGCGTCGACCCCGGTGCCTGGCAGTGGAAGACCATCGGGCCTGAGCGCGCCATCGGCAGCGTTGTCTACCCGGCCACGGAAATCATCAAGCCGGGCGTCATCAAACACGTCTACGGCAACAAGTTCACCCTGGGCGAACCCGACGGCACCACGACCGAGCGCATCCAGAAGCTAAGCGACGCCATGAACGACGCCGGTCTGAAAGCGCCGGTGCGCGACAATATCCGCGACGATATCTGGATCAAGCTTTGGGGCAACCTGTGCTTCAACCCGATCAGCGCGCTCACCGGAGCCACTCTCGATGTCGTTGCCACCGACCCGCTGACCCGCATGCTGTCGCGCAGCATGATGCTGGAAGCGCAGGAAATCGCAGAGACCCTGGGCGTGCATTTCCGGGTCGATGTGCACCGGCGCATCAACGGAGCCGCCGACGTTGGACCGCACAAAACCTCCATGTTGCAGGACCTTGAGAGCAACAGGCCGATGGAAATCGACGCCCTGGTCACGGCGGTTCAGGAAATGGGCCGTCTGGTTGATATCGACACGCCGTTTATCGACGCCGTACTCGGCCTGATTCAGCAGCGCGGCAGGGTTCTGGGGCTGTATCCGACCTTCGCCGGACACGATCTGGCCTCCGATTCCAAGGAAATCGAAGACAGCCGCCAGCTCGTGGACTGACGGCTGGACCCGGTCTCATGGCATGAACCGCAAGGAACGCCGGCAACAAAAACGTGACGCCAAACGGGGTGGCCAACAGGACGCCCCGGGTTCCGCCCAGTCGCCTGGACCCAATTCTCCCAACGCAGTTCCCAATGCTGCCCCAAACGCGGCAAAGGCCCTGATGCAGCAGGCTGAAACCCGCCTTAACGAGGGCGATGCGGAAGCCGCGCAAGACCTTTTGCGCGAAGCGACGCAACTGGACCCGTTCAATTTCGAGCCCTTTCACACCCTGGCCATGATCGCCTATTCCGAAAGCCGCCTCGATGACGCCGGGGAGATGATCCTGGAGGCGACCACCCGCAACGACACGGACCCGGCCCTGCACGCCAACTGCGGAGCCATCATGAATCTGCTGGGACGCCCGCAGGAAGCCGAGGCCGCCTGTCGCCACGTCATAGATATGGACCCGTCCCATGCCGAGGCGCACAACAATCTGGCTGTTTCCCTGGAGGTTCAGGGGCGCATGGACGAAGCCCAGGACGCCGCCGTCCGCGCCATTGAGTTGAACCCGTCCTATATGGAGGCGTGCCTCAATCTCGGCAATATCCTGCTGCGCTCCGGCGAGCCCCTGACGGCGGTGGACGCCTACCGGGCGGCTCTGACAATCAACCCGGAGGCCCTTATGGCACGCGCCAATCTGGCGGTCGCGCTACGCCAGGCGGGAGAACTGGACGCGGCGGAAGAGGAATGCCGGGAGGCGTTGAAAATCAATCCCGATTTTGCCGAAGCCCACAACAGCCTGGGCAACGTGCTCTGCAAAAAGGAAGACTGGCAAGGCGCGATCGCGTCTTTCGAGACGGCAAGCGGTCTTCGCGAAAACTATGCCGACGCCATGCTGAATCTGGCCGCCGCCCTGTTCAGAAACGGCGAGGTGGAGGGGGCGGAGAAACAATACCGGGCGATTTTGCAGACTTTTGAAAACCTGGCCGAAGCGCATTCCGGCCTGGGCGCGGTGTTGTTGGCCGCCGGGCGTCTTGAGGAGGCGACGGAAAGTTTCAAGCGCGCGGTGGAAAACAAACCGTCTCTGGGTGAGGCGCAATACAATCTGGCGACCGCCATCGGCGGAACCTACGATGAGGTCGCCATCGGCGCCATCCGGGAGCTTCTGATGGACAAGCTTTTGCCGGACACGGACCGGATCCGGCTGCATTTCGCCCTCGGCGAGATTAACGGCCAGCGGGGCAATTTTGAGACCGCGTTTGCCGATTTCGACGTCGGCAACCAACTCCGGAAAAGCCGGTTGGAAACCGCAGGCCATAGCTTCGACGCCGATGCCTTCGATCGCCGGGTGGACGCCATCATATCCGCTTATCCCGCCGACCTGTTCACAGACCGCCGGGATGCGGGCGATCCGTCGGATTTGCCCGTATTTATCGTCGGCACGCCACGTTCCGGAACAACGCTGGTCGAACAGATCATCGCCAGCCATCCGCAGGCCGCGGGGCAGGGAGAACTGGACCGGGTCCGGAAACTCTTCGGAGATGACGGGGAATTGGCCGCCGCCGAAGACGCAGACATCACCGAGAAGGCGGAAACCTACCTGAGCGCATTGACCAGAGGCACCGACGGAGCTGCCCGGATCACCGACAAGACGCCCTTCAACTGGTTGCATCTGGGGCAAATCCAGCTGATGTTCCCGGATGCCCACGTCCTATATTGCCGTCGGGACCCTTTGGACACCGGGCTTTCGTGTTTCCGCCAGCTTTTCACGGCGCCCCACGTCTGGGACTGCGATCTGGAGGATATCGGGCGGTATCAGAACGCCTGCGCGCGCCTGATGGAGCATTGGAAAGCCGTTCTGCCGTTACCGATTCTGGATGTTGCCTACGAAGACATCATTGAAGACCAGGAAGCCGCTAGCCGCCGGATTATTGAGTTTTTGGGGCTGGAATGGGACGAGACCTGCCTCGATTTCCACAAATCCGAACGATACGTACAAACCGCGTCGAACTGGCAGGTCCGCAAGCCGCTCTACAGGGACGCCGTCGGCAAGGCCGGGGGGTATGCGCCGTATCTGGGGCCGCTGAAAGATACACTTGCTTCCTAAAGAAAGCCGTTTTCCCGGCCCAATTCGATCATCATCTGTTTTCGTTCCTGCCCCTTGAAATGCAGCAGCACCGGTGCGCCTGATACCGGGTCGGGCGATCCCGGCAGGTGGCCGAAGCGGTCTTCCGGAATGGTGCCGATTTGGCGGCTGGTGCTTTCCACGACCCGGCGAATGGCTTCCTGGTCGCCGTACCAGACGTGGTATTTCTCATCGAGGCCGCCCAGGATTCCCAGGCAATCGTCCCAGAATCCGTGATCGCGGGTGATCGTCGCACAGGCGACATAGGGAAAGGTCTCGAAAAGCTTTTTTCCTGCATATTCCGAAAACGTCCAGCCGCGTTTCGTCAGGCCCGGGTGCGGGTGGTCGGTTCGGAACAGCTCGTCCCTTTCGTAGCTTCTTTCGCAAACGGCGGCGTCCCGGCCATCAATAATGTCCATCGGGTCAATCGGCGCGACGCAGATCATGTCCGTATCCAGATACAGCGCCGGTTCACGCAACCGTAGGCGGGAAAAGGCTTGCAGCCGGAACGTCATCATCATTTCCGGGTTTCCGTCATGACGGCTGACCTCATCGGCGCCCTTGACGTCGGGCGTCTCAGAATCGGTACACTGGATAATCCGGGCATTCGGATTTTGCGCGCGAATAGATCGGGAAAGAATTTCCGGCAGGTCCGTATCATCGCCGACATGAAGAAATACGAAAGTTGCCATTGCCGTCCTTTTTCGGGCGTCCTTGCCCTCATCTTGTCCTTGGAGTTTATTTGGTAAATGAACAACTTGAAACCATCCCGCCTGATTGCCCATCCGTATGGCTGCCCAGATGCCTGAAAGACTGGACATCCTGGTCGACGGGGACGTTCGGCATATGACCATCTCCGAAGCCCTGGAATTTGGGAAAAGTCGACAGGACACCGGCGACCTGTCCGGGGCGGCGGACGTCTATCAGCAAATCCATACCCATAATCCCGAACAGGTGGATGCCGTGCATCTGCTGGGGGTTATATCCCACCGGCTGGGCGAACTGGAACTGGCCGCCGGTTTGATCGCCGCCGCCATTTCTCTTAAACCCGACTTTGCCGAAGCGCACAGCAATCTGGGCGTCGTTTATTTCGACCAGGGCCGCATGGAAGACGCCGAGGCGTGTTACCGCCGTGCAATCGAGATCAATCCGGAATACGCAGATCCCCACAACAACCTGGGCGCCTTACACCAAAGGCTCGGGCGGCTGGACGACGCCATCGCCAGCTATCGAAACGCCTCTGCCATCAATCCGGATTATGCCGAGGCGCATAACAATCTGGCGACCCTTCTGTTGTTGTCCGGCCAATTCGAGGAGGGATGGGATTCGTTTTCATGGAGATGGAAAACACCTCAATTTTCCAATGTATTAACGAACTATCCTCGTCCTTTATGGGAGGGCGAATCCCTGACCGGAAAGCGGATTCTTGTGTGGGAGGAACAGGGCGTCGGCGAAAGCCTGTTGTTCGCCGGACTGATCCCCGAACTGCAGCAAAAAGGAGCGGCGGTTACCGTAAAATGCGACCCCCGGCTCGTGCCCCTCTATGGCCGCTCTTTTCCCGAGGTGACCTGTTTTTCCGCCGATGGATCGCAGGAAGCATCCCCCTTTGATTTCCAAGCGCCGCTGGCCGACCTCGGACGCTGGCTTAGGCCAAATGCGGCCTCCTTTCCAGAAACCGGGGCTTACCTGAAAACCGATAAGGCGCGCAGCGCCGCCTTGCGAAAACGATACCGTGACGGGGGCGAAGATTGTCTTGTCGGTCTGGCATGGATCAGCAAAAGTCCGCATTACGCCGAACAGAAGTCGATGACCCTGGATGCCCTGGAACCGTTGCTCCGGATGCCCGGCGTGACTTTCGTTGATCTGCAATACGGCGACACATCGGAAGAGCGACAGGCGTTTACCGATCGCACCGGCATCGACATCCTGCACGACGAAGACGTGGACCAGATGATCGACCTGGATGGTTTCGCCGCCCAGGTCGCGGCGCTTGATATGGTGGTGACGATCTCCAACACCACGGCCCACATGGCCGGGGGGCTGGGAGTTGATACGCTGCTCATGCTGGACACCCGGCCGATCTGGTACTGGCAAAGGGAGCGTGGGGACAGCCCCTGGTATCCCTCGCTCAGGCTGTTCCGGCAACAAACCGCGGGCAACTGGAGCGATGTTATCGGCGGAATGATCGAGGCGGTCAGGAAAAAAAGGTCTTAGCCCTTAGTTTCCATTACGAAGGGGGACATAGCCGTCATCGCCAAGCTTCAGGAAATAATCGCTGATATCGGGATGGCTGATGGGTTGGCCGGAGGGGTCGGCTTCCAGGTTGCGTTCGGCGACATAAGTGCGGATATCGCCGCCATCGACCAGGACATGATACCAGGGCCGGTCCTTCGGCGGACGGGATTTGGCGACGTTGGTGTACCATTCCTCGGAACCCAGGAAATGCGGGTCCAGGTCCACCACCACGCCCCGGTAATCGAACAGGCTATGCAGGACCAGATCACCTGGGGCGAATTTCGCGGTTACGGGATCGGTCATGATTGGACTCCGGGTTCCTTCCTCAGACATACTATAAGATGCGTCCGCTCTTGTGTCGAAGGCGAACCCTTTTCACGGGTGCTTTCTTGGGCTGCCGTTTGGTGTAGGGTCCAGAATATGGCCGATACGGGAACAAACAAAACACCTGAAATCTGGGTTCTGGCCGACGACCGGGCAGGAAACCGCAGCCAGCG
>JACNJX010000032.1 GCA_014382345.1 Alphaproteobacteria bacterium | reverse complement strand
AAATTAAATTTTGCTAACCTGTAACATGCAGCTAATGTCAATATTAAACCTATTAAAGAAACATCAAAATAATTATCATTAAAAGAATTTGCCTCTTCAAATAAATTCATTTGAATTAATTTAAACATAATAACACCAGGAACAACACCACTTGTAACCATGTCTGCTAGAGAATCTAATTGTTTCCCCAATTCACCAGAAACTTTTAAAATTCTAGCTGCAAAACCATCAAAAAAATCTAAAATAATACCAAGAATCACAAAAAAAGCAGTGTATTCAAAATTGCCACTTACAGCAAATACGGTTGCTATAGTTCCACAAAACAAGTTTCCTAGAGTGATTATATTTGGTATGTGTTTTATTATACTCATTTAATAAAATTTATATATGCTAAAATAACAAATCAAATTTTAGTTTTTCATTATTATTAATTTTTTGTCATATTTGTACTAAGTTAGTTCTTAATCTTTTCCAGAAGTTCCTGGCGGAAATTGCTGGCCCCGGCGATCTCGGACGTGGACGTCGGCTTTGGGATATAATCCGCAGCCCCCGCCTCCAGCGCCTTGAGGCTGATATCGGCGTTTTTCTCCGTCAGCGTCGATGCCATGACGATTTTAACGTTGGGATCGGCTTCGATCAGTTTGGGCAGTGCCGTCAGGCCGTCCATGACCGGCATTTCGATATCCAGCACGATCACGTCGATATCGCGCTGGCTCATCCGTTTGACGGCCTGCGCTCCATCGGGCACAGAGGCGATAACGGTGATTTCCGGGTCCGGGGTGATCATCCTTGCGATCAGGCCACGAATAACGGCGGAATCATCCACCAGCATCACGCGAATGGCGTCATCAGAAGCCGGATTGGCTGTCCCGTTAGAGGGATCTTGCCTTTGGAAGCTCAACGGGTTTCTCCGCAAGTAAGTTTAAAGAAGGCCAACTTGAGTGAATTTCGCCTGAACGATCTCGCTGTCGAAGGGCTTCATGATGTATTCATTCGCTCCTGCTTCAATAGCTTTTTGGATGTGGTCCATGTCGTTTTCGGTGGTACAAAAAACGACGACAGGTCCGTTGCCGCCGGGCAGCGCGCGAAGGGCCTGAAGGAACTCCAGGCCGTCCATCACCGGCATGTTCCAGTCCAGCAGAACCCCGTCGGGAAATTGTTTTTTACACGCGTCCAGCGCTTCACTTCCGTCTGCGGCCTCGAGGACTTCAAACCCCAGTTCCTGAAGGATTTTGCGCGCTACCATCCGGATTACTTTGGAATCATCAACGACAAGACAGGTTTTCATGGCAGTCCAACTTCTTCTCTAAAAAAAAGACCTGACGGCGCCCGAAACGGGCCGCGGCAGGTCCCCCGGGCTAAAAGCCCACCATACACAGCGAGTAAAAAACACTCTTAAATTTTTACGGACCCACAGAGAACCCGTCAACGAATTCTTAGCAGAAATCCGGTGCCATTTATTAACCGGACTAGCTGTCGATATCGTCCAACATAACCGTTGCAACCGTCTGAGCCAATCCGCCGACCAAAGCCTCACGGTCGAACTTGGCCACATAGTCATTAAAGCCGGCGTCGCGGCCCTTGCGGAAATCGTCCTCGGACGTGCGCCCAGACAGCGCGATCATCGGAACATTCTTCCAGCGATTGTCGGAGCGGACTTCCATGGCGAACTCGAAACCGTCCATTTCCGGCATTTCGATATCGCTGATGATGACGTCGAAATCACTGCCATGCTCACGCATTTCCAGGGCCTCTGAAGCGGTTTCCGCAGTGGTGACCTCCCACCCGGCGACAGAAAGCAACGGCGATAAAAGGTTTCGGAAGAACGGACTGTCATCCACCAGCAACGCCCGTTTCAGCCCGTCCCTGCCGCTGAAAGCGTCTTTCGTGGAGGAGCCGAACCAGTCCGCAAACCCTTGAGTCAGGAAGTAACCGGCGTCGATCAGGTCCGTGGCCTTGCCGTCGATCACGGCGCTGCCGACCAGACCGGGCAGGTCGGAGGCCAACTCGATCTTGAGGCGTTCTTCGACGATATCGACGATTTCGTCCACGACGAGGCCCAAAGACCGGTTTCCTTCGGTAAACACCAAGACCGGCTGGCGCCCACTCTCCTTGAACTGATGGCTTGAATCGCACGGGATCAACGGCATCAGGTGGCCACGGTACTGGACCATGTTCTGGCCATGCGCCTTTTCCACCGTCGCCATGTCGATTTCCTCCAGCCTGGCGATCAGAGCCAAAGGCACCGCCTTCAAATCCGTGCCGCCGGCGCGGAAAATCAACAGAGACGTAACGTCACCTTCCTGACCAACGGCCTTGACCTCTTCTTCCTTATCATCATCGGTACCCAATTGACCGGCCGCGGTGGCGATGCCGTTGGGGTCCAGGATCATGATGACACTGCCGTCGCCCAGGATCGTGTTGCCCGAATAAAACGAAATATTGCGCAAAATCGGGGCCACCGGCTTGACGACGATTTCCTCGGTATCGAAGACCTGATCGACAATGATGCCGAAGGTGTTTGTTCCGACCTGTGTTACGACGATAAACATTTCGTCGCCGGCCTCTTCCTTCGCCGATGTAGCGACGGAGTCCGCTGTCTCGGCCACGGCCTTTTCGGTTTCAGCCAAACCGGCCAGCGCCTTTTCGGCGGCGGCGCTCGCAGCCTTGGCCTTTCCAGCATCGGCCAAAGCCGTTTCGGCATCTTTTTGCGCTTTCTCGGCGGCTGCCCTTTTTTCTTCCACGGCCGCTTCCGGTCCGGCGCTTCCGACGTCGGCTGCGGCGCCCTTCATAACGGTAGCCAGCACCGTGTAGACGGTCGCCCAGGCATCCTTCACCTCGGCCGTAAAGGCTTCTCCGAACCCTTGCTCCAGAGTCCACAACAAGGCTTCGCCGACGGTATCATAATCCGCATCTTTAACCCCGTAATCGACATGGCGGCGACCCAGAACTTCAACAGCCGGGACAAGGGCATCCAGGTTTTTCAAGCTGCCGACGGCGGTCTTGATCATGGACATCAGTTTCTTGCCCTGCTCATTCATATCACCACTGAACAGGCTTTGCAGCTCTGGGCGGAGCTCGAACAGGCGATTATAGAACATCTCGGCGATGCCTTCGGCGTTGGGTTCGGCCATCGCAAAGGTGTCCTGGACGATTTTAACCTGGGACTCGTTGGGAAGGGTCAAGGGAGCAGGTTCGCTGCCGCCCGCGCCCGCAGCATAAGCCTTTTCGGCCTCGGCCAGTTCGGCCCTGGCCTTGTCGGCCAGTGCCTTAAGGTCGTCACCCCTTTCGACAGCGGCTTTCGCCACGGCGGCTTTCTCGGCAACATCCTTTTCAGCGGCTTTATTCTGTTTATCGGCAGCGGCCTTCACGGCAGCGGCCTTTTTGGCCGCGTCCTCTTCAGCAGCGGCCCTTTCAAGCTCCAGTTTTTCAAGCAGGGCGACTTCGTCGACTTCGCCGGTGTCTTTATTCATTTCGAGGAGATTTTCCAGTGACACCAGCGGCAACAAGCGGTTGCGCAACCGGAGCACGGGCGATTCATTTATCATCTCAATGGCGTTATCGGAATTGCTGGACGCGCGCACCAGTTCCAGAACGCTGATCTGCGGAATGGCGAAACGCTGTTTGACGCATTCGACGATCAGGGCGGAAACGATAGCCAGGGTCAGCGGAATCTTAATCGTAAAGGTCGATCCCTTGCCTGTTATGGATTTCAGCTCAATGGTGCCGCCGATTTTTTCGATGTTGGTGCGCACCACGTCCATGCCGACGCCGCGCCCGGAAATGCTGGTCACCTTTTCGGCGGTGGAGAAGCCGGGCGCAAAAATGTACTGCTGGATCTGCTGATCGCTCATGCCATCCAGCTCGGCATCGGTGGCGATTCCATTATCCAGGCATTTCTGGCGGATTCGGTCCATGTTGAGGCCGCGTCCATCGTCTTCGATTTCGATAATGATGTGACCGCCTTCGTGGAAGGCCCGAAGCTCGATGACGCCTTTTGCCGGTTTGCCAACCTCTTCCCGGTCGGCCGGCATTTCCAGTCCATGATCGGCGGAGTTCCGGACCATGTGGGTCAGCGGATCCTTAATAAGTTCGAGAACCTGACGGTCCAGTTCCGTGTCGGCGCCGACCATGATCAACTCGATCTGTTTGTCCTGTTCGAGGGACAGGTCGCGGACGATCCGAGGCAATTTGGCCCAGGCGTTTCCGATCGGCTGCATGCGGGTTTTCATCACGCCTTCCTGAAGGTCCGACGTGATGTGGCTAAGCCGTTGCAGCGGCGAGGTCAACTCGTCGTCCTGGTCGCGCCCACGCACCAGCTGCATAAGCTGGTTGCGGGTCAGCACCAGTTCGCTGACCTGGGTCATCAGGTTTTCCAGGACATCCACGTTAACGCGGATCGACGACGCGGCAACGGAAGATTCCTTCGGCGCCTTGCCTTCTTCTTTCTTGGCAGGCGCCTTGCCCGCGGTCTTGGCCGGAACCTTGGGCGGCGGCGGGGCCTTGGCGGCTTCGGCTTCCCGTTCGGCGGCAATTTCCGCGTTCATTTGCGCTTGCGAGGCGGCTTTGACGCCATCGGCCTCAGCAGCCAGAACCTCGTCGAGGAGTTCCTGTGCGACCGGTGCGCCAAACTCGTTTGTCGCTTGTTGGGAATCATCCGCTGCCGGTGCGGGAGCATCTCCGCCTTCCGCGGCGGCAATCTCGTCGAGCAATTCCTGGGCAACCGGCGCTCCGAATTCGTTGGTCGGCATATCAGATCCATCTGCGGAGACTTCCGCCGCAGGCGCGTCTTCGGCCGCAGGCGCTTCTTCGGCCGCGGACGCTGGGGCAGCGGCAGTCTCGCCGTCAGCCATGGCGTTCAATTCGGCAATCAGCTCCTTGTCCTCGCCTTCCGGTTCCTCGCCGCTTTCTTCCAGTTGACTCAGCAGGTCACGGATACAATCCAGACACTTGAGAATCAGCGATACCGCTTCAGGCGTCACCTCGATCACGCCGTCGCGGAATTTACCGAGGATGTTTTCACCCGCGTGCGCCACCGATTCCAACCTGGGCAGGCCAAGGAATCCGCAAGTTCCCTTGATGGTGTGCACCAGCCGGAAAATGTTGCCGAGGATTTCCGTATCGGACGGATCCTGCTCGAACTTGACCAGTTCAACGTCCAGAACGGCAAGGGCCTCTGATGTTTCGGTGAGGAATTCGCTTAAAAGATCGTCCATGTTGATGCTCCGTAGGTCGCCCCAGGTTTAGCGGTCTTTTTTCACTGGCGTTTGCCATTAGGGCTAAGCCCCGGGGACAGTCTGCTTTCCATTCAAGAGCCGCCGCCAGGAATTGGCGACAGGAAACTCGTTGTCAGGAAACCTTCAAAATCTAGAGGGCAGTTTAAAGAAAAATTCGTTACCTGAATGTGTCAAAATGTTTCGATAGTCTGCTGAAATTTAACAATCGGCTACATTTGGTAACAAAACCGCAAGCTGGATTTCTCCGTCCCGACCCAAGGAATACTCCAGTCGTCCGCCCAAATCGTGGGCCAGACACTGCGCCAGATAGGCGTGCACGTTTCGCGCCGTGATCTCATTGTCCTCCGTTCCGGCATTCTCCGCAAGCGCCGCCAGCAGGTCCTCGCGGAAAGCCCCGCCTTCGCCCGAGGCCGTGAGGCCGACCCCCAAACCTTCGTCCAACTGTGCGAAATTCAATCCCACGGTGCCACCACGGGCCAGCGACTCAGACGCCATCAGGATCATGTTGAGCACAATTTTAACCGCATTGGGCGGTACCGGGCCGAACCCCTCGGCGGCGATATCGGGCCATTCAAGCATAACCTTGCCGTTTTCCAGCAAGCCCTGGGCCAAAGCACCGGCTTCATCCAGAGCGCTTTTCCCGCCCCCGTCACTTGCGCCCCCACTGGCTCCCACAGTACCAAGGCCGAAGGCGATGCGGTAAAATGCCAACCGGCGGCTGGCCTCATTAGCACTTCTGGCCATCAGGCCCAAAGCAGCGTCGTCATCGGTGAGGTCGCCGGAGTCCTCTTCCATCAGCTCCAGCCCCGTATTGACTGCGCCGATGGGTCCAACAAGGTCATGGCAGATCCTGGAGGACAGAAGTTGCGCTATTTTCAGATCGATTTGCATTGTTGTCCTTTGGTTTTCTTATCCGTTTATTTCTTATCGGTTTTATTCATCTGGTTTTTTGGGCATGTTGCGACGCTAGCCATCGCCGAAATTTCTAAAAATCGAAAAAAAGACGAAAAATTCCGGGCGCCAATCCCTATATAGTGCTCATATAATCCCCCATATTCATTAGAATAGCGAAAACTTGCCCTGGTTCCTATTCCTTGCTTTTCAGCCACATCGGAACCGTGGTATACATAATTCCACAAGAGGGTCTACAGGATCCAGGAGCCTACTGTCCATATGTCTACGGACACCCGAGGAACAAGAGGAAGCGACCAAGGGAACGGTAAGGGAATCCGCCAAAGAAGCGGTCCCTCGCCGTTTTTCCCTAAGGGGCGCCAGGTTGAACCGGAAGCCCTTGAGGGAATCCGGGCCCTGCTAGGTGATGCCTCGCGCCGCCGCGACCTTCTGATCGAACATCTACACCTTATACAGGACCATTTCGGACACCTTTCGGCCCGCCATCTGGCGGCCCTGGCCGAGGACATGAAACTGTCCATGGCGGAAGTTTACGAAGTCGCCACGTTCTACGCCCATTTCGACGTTGTGCGCGAAGACGAAACACCGCCGCCGGCACTGACCATCCGCGTCTGCGACAGCCTGACCTGCGAAATGATGGGGGCGCGCGAACTGCTGGCGGAACTGCAAAAGAAACACGGCGATAAAATCCGCGTCGTCCCCGCGCCCTGCATGGGCCGCTGCGACACCGCGCCCGTCGCCGAAGTCGGCCACAACCACATTACCCAGGCCGACACGGACAAGGTCCAGGCCGCCGTGGACGGGGGCCATACCCATCCCGTCATCCCGCCCTACAAGGATTTCGACGCCTACCGGGCCGACGGCGGCTATGCCCTGCTGAAAGCCTGTCTGGACGGCGAACGCAGCGTCGAAGACATCATTGAAGCGCTCGACAAGTCGGCGCTACGCGGCCTCGGCGGGGCCGGGTTCCCTACCGGGCAGAAATGGAAAATCGTCCGCGGCTACACCGGACCGCGCCTGATGGCGGTAAACGCCGACGAGGGCGAACCGGGCACCTTCAAGGACCGCAAGCATCTGGAAGCCGACCCGCACCGTTTCATCGAAGGCATGCTGATCGGCGCCTGGGCGGTCGAAGCGGAAGAAATCTACATCTACCTGCGCGACGAATATCCCGGCCTGCGCCAGGTCCTGCTCGACGAAATCGCCAAAGCCGATGAAGCAGGCCTGTCCGGTCATGCAACGATACACCTGCGGCGCGGCGCGGGCGCCTATATCTGCGGCGAGGAATCGGCGATGATCGAAAGCATCGAAGGCAAGCGCGGCCTGCCCCGCCACCGTCCGCCCTATGTCGCCGAAGTCGGCCTGTTCGACCGCCCGACCCTGGTCCAGAACGCGGAGACGCTCTACTGGATTCGTGACATCTGTGAGCACGGCCCGGAATGGTTTTCCGGGAACGGCCGCAACGGCCACGCCGGGTTAAGGAGCTTTTCCGTGTCCGGTCGTGTCCAGGAGCCCGGCGTCAAGCTTGCGCCCGCCGGCATCACGGTGCGCGAACTGATCGACGAATACTGCAGCGGCATGGCCGATGGCCACGCCTTCAAGGCCTACCTTCCGGGCGGCGCGTCGGGCGGAATCCTGCCCGCCAGCCTCGCCGATATCCCGCTCGATTTCGGCACCCTGGAAAAGCACGATTGCTTTATCGGTTCGGCCGCCGTCATCATCCTGTCGGACCAGGACAGCGCGCGCGACGCGGCCTTGAACCTGATGCGGTTTTTCCGGTCAGAAAGCTGCGGCCAGTGCACGCCGTGCCGGGCCGGCACCGAAAAGGCGGTGGCCCTGATGGAACGGAAGGACTGGGACGAAGGCCTGCTCCGCGACCTCAGCCAGGCGATGACGGACGCCTCGATCTGCGGTTTGGGCCAAGCGGCGTCGAATCCGCTGAAAATGGTGTTGGCGCATTTCCAAGCCGATCTTATCTGTAAAGATAGCGAAACCGGGGAATAAGCGTGAGCGAAACAATCAAATTCAGCCTGAACGGAAAAGATGTCGAAGCCTCGGCGGAGGAGACCATCTGGCAGATCGCCAAGCGCGAAGGCACCGACATCCCCCACCTGTGTTATTCGCCGGAACCCGGCTACCGGGCCGACGGCAACTGCCGCGCTTGTATGGTCGAAATCGAAGGCGAACGGGTGCTGGCGGCAAGCTGTATCCGCAAGCCCAGCGACGGCATGGTGGTGAACACCGCATCTGAGCGCGCAAAATCCGCCCGCCACACGGTGTTCGAGATGCTGATGGCCGATCAGCCCGCACCCGAAAAGGCGCACGAGCCGGATTCCCGATTCTGGGATTGGACTGGAACCATGGGCATCAAGACCAGCCGCTTCCCGGCCCGCGAAACCCCTTCCCCAGACACCAGCCACCCGGCAATGGCGGTCAATCTGGATGCCTGCATCCACTGCAACCTGTGTGTCAGGGCCTGTCGCGAGGTCCAGGTCAACGACGTCATCGGCATGGCCGGGCGCGGCAGCACGTCTGAAATCGTCTTCGACATGGGTGACCCCATGGGCCTGAGCAGTTGCGTCGCCTGCGGCGAATGCGTCCAGGCCTGCCCGACCGGCGCCCTGATGCCGGCCAACATGCTCGACGACGCGGGTGTCTATCGTGGCGGCGCCGACAAACAGGTCGACAGCCTGTGCCCTTACTGCGGTGTCGGCTGCCAGGTCACGTTTCACGTCAAGGACGACGAAATTCTTTATGTCGAAGGGCGCAACGGACCAGCCAACGAAAACCGACTGTGCGTCAAAGGCCGCTTCGGGTTCGATTACCCCCGCCACCCGCACCGCCTGACCAAGCCGCTGATCCGCAAGGACGGCTTGGCCAAGGATGCGGACGCCACACTGGACCCCGCCGACCCGTCGACCCACTTCCGCGAAGCAACCTGGGACGAGGCGCTCGACCGTGCGGCAGACGGTTTGAAAACCATCCTAGACGCCGACGGCGGCAAGGCGCTGGCCGGGTTCGGTTCGGCCAAGGGCTCCAACGAAGAGGCCTACATGGTGCAGAAACTGGTGCGCCAGGGCTTCGGCACCAACAACGTCGATCACTGCACGCGGTTGTGCCACGCCAGTTCGGTGGCGGCCTTGATGGAAGGCATCAATTCCGGCGCGGTGACGGCGCCGTTCAGGGCGGCAGAGGACGCCGACGTCATTATCGTTATCGGCGCGCGCCCGGAACAGAACCACCCGGTCGCCGCCACCTACCTGAAAAACGCCGCCAAGCAGGGCAAAACCCTGATTGTCATAGACCCGCGCGGCCAGCGGTTGATGCGCCATGCCACCTTTGGGCTTAAGTTCAAGCCCGGTACCGACGTCGCGCTCCTGAACGCGATGATCCACACCATCATTGAGGAAGGCCTGACCGACGACCAGTACATCGAAGGCTACACCGAAGGCTTCGATGAGCTAAAACAATCCATCCAGGATTTCCCGCCGGAAAAAATGGCGGACGTTTGCGGCATCGATGCCGAAACCATCCGCGCCGTGGCCCGCACCTACGCCACCGCCGAGCGCTCGATCATCTTCTGGGGCATGGGCATTTCCCAACACGTGCACGGCACCGACAATGCGCGCTGTCTGATTGCGCTCAGCATGATAACCGGACAGGTCGGGCGGCCCGGCACCGGCCTGCATCCGCTGCGCGGCCAGAATAACGTGCAGGGCGCATCGGACGCGGGGCTGATTCCATGGGTCTATCCCGATTATAAATCGGTCGAAAACGACGAGGTACGGGATGTCTATGAAGACCTGTGGAACCGGGAGCTCGACCGCAAGAAGGGCCTGACCGTGGTCGAAATCATGGACCAGGTTCACTTGGGCGTCATTCGCGGCATGTATGTGATGGGCGAAAACCCGGCGATGTCGGACCCGGACGCCGGACACGCCCGCAAAGGCCTGGCGAAATTGGATCATCTGGTCGTGCAGGACCTGTTCCTGACCGAAACGGCGGCCTTCGCCGACGTCGTCCTGCCGGCGTCGGCCTTTCCGGAAAAGACCGGCACCTTCACCAACACCAACCGCCAGGTGCAACTTGGCCGCCCGGCCATTAACCTACCTGGCGATGCGCGCCAGGACTGGTGGATCATTCAGGAAATCGCCAAAAGGCTTGGACTGGACTGGTCCTACAAAAGCCCGGCCGACGTGTTTGATGAAATGCGCCAAACCATGAAATCGCTGAACGGGATTACCTGGGACCGGCTGGAGCGCGAAAACAGCGTCACCTATCCCTGCGATGCGGAAGACCAACCCGGCCACGACGTTATTTTCGGCGATGGCTTCCCGACCGCCAGCGGCCGCGCCAAGCTGGTGCCGGCGCAGGTGACGCCGCCGGACGAATTGCCCGATGATGACTTCCCGTTGGTGCTGACCACGGGCCGGTTGCTGGAACACTGGCACACCGGGGCCATGACGCGCCGGGCTGCGACACTGAACACTTTGGAAGGCGTTCCCGTGGTCTCCATCCATCCCAAACAGATGGCGGCGCTGGGCTTCGGGCCTGGCGACCGGGTACGGGTGGAATCGCGGCGCGGCCACATCGACATTGCGGTCCGCGCCGACAGAGACGTGCCCGAAGGCATGGTCTTCATTCCGTTCTGCTTCAACGAAGCAGCGGCCAATTTGTTGACCAATCCGCAATTGGACCCTTACGGCAAGATCCCGGAATTCAAATTCTGCGCGGTGCGCATATCGGCCCCGGATGCCGCCAGCGAAGCGGCGGAATAACCAGCTTCTGGCATATTGCAAACCCTTTGCAACGGGCTTCGGATGTATTAAAATGATTTCAGTTCAGCCGATTCGAAATAGGCTGAACCATTTTCGGGGAGGAACCAAATAATGAAATCGTTCTGGATCGGAAGCATCGCCGCCGTCCTCATCGCCATTGTCGCAGGCGCGGTATTGAACACGGTTGAAACCACCAGCGCCGAGAAGTTCTCGACCTCCAGCACCAGGCTGTAAGAGGTTTTCAAGACCCACAAAGCTCCGGCCATGGCCGGGGCTTTTTTTGCCCGCTATCCAGAAATAAAACCGGAACAGAAAAAGGGCGGCCCCTTCGATAAGGGAACCGCCCTTGCTCCTGTGAAGAACCAACCGTTGGCGATTATTCCGCCGGTTGCTCCCCCCCTCCCGTATGCGAACTCGATCCGATGACGCCAATTTCCTCGGCCCAGAGGCTGTGATGTTCCTTCAGCCAATTGACATCGACCTGGCCATCGGAGACAGCGCCGATGGCGCCTTCCATGCCAAGTGTCGTGCCGATATAGATGTGGGCAATGATGACGGCGACCATGATCGTCGATGTAATGGAATGCCACAGCACCGACAATTGCACCTCCTGCAACGGCGTCAGATCCGTTGGCAGGCCGAACCCAAAGATGTTCAAGAAGCCGAAGGTTACGCCCCACGGCGCGATAACACTGGAAAATACCAAGGACAGCCCCGACCACGCGAGCGATACGCCGCCGAAGATGACGATCCAGAAGATGACCTTCTGGCCGAAGTTAAACTTCTTCGCCGGTGGGTGCGAGCCCTTCCACAACAAGCCGCCGCCGGCGAGGATCCACGGCAAATCGCTCCCATCCAAAATGTTGTCCCTAACCCAAAGGACGAAGATAGAGATTAGCCCCGCCATGAAGGCAAAGGCGACGTAGTTATGGGTGATCTTGCCGTAATAGGTCAGGGTCGAGAATGTTTCCGGGCCGATAAGCGGCAGAAGCCAGTAGCGGCCGTAACTAAGGTTCAACCCGGTGAGCGCCAGATAGATGAAGCTCGACGCTAACAACCAATGGGCGGCGCGCTCGATCTGATTGAAGCGTTCGATGGTTTGGCCCGATGGCCCTTCATCGATCTTCACCTGACCGCGCAGGGCACGGAAAAGCCCCAGCACGACGATGGCAGCCAACAGCAGCCAGCCGCCGAATTGGGACAAGGGGCCGTTCTTGAACGCCCGCCAGTTGTCGCCTTGCGATTGAACCAGGACGCCGGCTTGCGGGTCCTGCATGTCAGATCGGCCTTGGACTCCCTTTCGGATGGCGCGCCACAGTTCGGCATCGCTGAGGTTTCCGGAAAAGTTGCCCGGCACGGCTCCGCCTTTTTGCGCCGCTGCCGGCGCCGTCTCAAGAAGCGGAGACCCCGTCAGACCCGCCACCGCTCCGTAAACGAGCAGAAGCGCAAAGGCGATAGGCCCAAGAAAGTGACGCAATTTAGACCAAGTCATTTGACTGTTCCCTATTTCGTAAGTTTCCTTGAAACCCCAACGCATCAGCACCGGACGCCCCCCGCCCGGCAGATGGTGTTAATAGGGGTTTCCCTGTTTCTTCGTGCGCCCACCAGGTGTTGGTTTGCGGACATCGGATTTCCGCGCGCCACCGCCAACGGAGCGGCTAACCGCATCGCTTTGATAGACGCTGCGAAGACGCAAATCACGCATCTGCGCACTGGAAAGCTCGGTATCCTTTTTGCCGAGATAAACCCCCGGCTGGTAATTCGTAATCCGGCCCTGTTCTTCGGACCGGCAACCGGCCAGCAGGGCAGCCGAAAGGGCCACCGCGCCAAGGACCGTGAAAATTCTTGAATAAGTCATCGGATGTCAGTCTCCCGCTTGGTTGGCCCCAATCTTGGTCACCCAAAACGTTGACGCCGGAAAAAGGGTAAATGAGGGAGGCGGCGGCACATGTGTCCGCACCGCCGCCAACCCTCTAATTACCGACCCGGAATGTTAGGACCCGGCCTTCAGTTGATAGGCCGTACCCCAACCCCAGGCACCGGAGCCGAAGCCACGGGCGACAACCCGTTCGCGGTAGATGTTGGCGATGAGATCACCGTCACCACCCAGCAGAGCCTTGGTTGAGCACATTTCTGCGCACAACGGCAGCTTGCCTTCCGCCAAACGGTTGCGTCCATACTTCTGGAACTCCGCAGACGAGTTGTCTTCTTCCGGACCACCAGCGCAGAAGGTGCACTTGTCCATCTTGCCGCGCGAACCATAATTCCCGGCTTGCGGGAATTGCGGGGCGCCGAAGGGGCATGCAAAGAAGCAATACCCACAGCCGATGCACAGGTCCTTGGAATGCAGGACCACACCTTCTTCGGATTGGTAGATCGTGTCCACCGGGCAGACCGCCACGCACGGCGCATCAGAGCAATGCATGCAGGCTACCGAAATGGACCGCTCGCCGGGTTTACCGTCGTTGATGGTAACGACCCGGCGCCGGTTGATGCCCCAGGGCACCTCGTGCTCGTTCTTACACGCAGTGACACAAGCGTTGCATTCGATGCAGCGTTCGGCGTCACAAAGGAACTTCATACGTGCCATGATTATACCTCCTCAGCCTTACGCTGCTTCAATGCGACACAGTGTCGCTTTACTTTCTTGCATCTGAGTGACCGAGTCGTACCCGTAGGTCCCGCACATGTTGGCGGCTTCGCCTAACACATAAGGATCGGCACCTGCCGGATACTTGTCTCTCAGACTCTTACCTTGCCAGTGTCCACCGAAGTGGAAGGGCATGAAGACCACACCCATCCCGACGCGCTCGGTGACCTGTGCCTTAACAAGGACCTTGCCGCCTTCCGGAGAGTAGACCCACATGTCCTGGCCGTCCCGAATGCCGGCGTTGTTGGCATCGGTGGGATTGACCTCGCAGAACATGTCCTGCTGAAGTTCGGCCAGCCACTTGTTGGTCCGGCTTTCATCGCCGCCACCTTCATATTCGACCAGGCGTCCCATGGTAAGGATCGTCGGGAACTTCTTCGAGTGATCGATATTCTGAATCGACTCGTACTTGGTCGGAAGACGATAGGCCTGCTTGTCCTTGTACGTCTTGTACTTGGGCAACAGGTCACGCCGGTTGGTGTACAACGGCTCACGATGCAGCGGGATCGGATCCGGGAACGTCCAGACCTCGGTCCGCGCCTTGGCGTTACCGAACGGTGCACAACCGTGCTTGATGGCAACCCGCTGGATCCCGCCCGAAAGGTCGGTCTTCCAGTTGGTCTTGTCACCGGCAACCTTCTTGATCGCCTCAAGTTCCCTGGCCGTCAGATCCTTATCCCAACCCAGCTTCTTGAGCATGGCCATGGAGAATTGGGGATAACCATCCTTGATCTCGGAACCGACCGGATAGGAGCCTTCGGCAAGGAGATTTTCTCCCTTGCGTTCGACGCCGAACCGGGCGCGGAAGCAAAGACCGCCTTCGGCCACCGGCTTGGACGGATCGTACAGCACCGGAGTACCCGGATGCTTGAGTTCCGCCGTGCCCCAGCAAGGCCAAGGCAGACCGTAGTACTCACCCGAAACCGGACCACCCTTTGCCAGCAGCGTCGTCTTGTCGAAGGTGTGCTGGTTGGCCATGTGGGCTCGCAGCCGTTCCGGCGACTGGCCGGTGTAGCCGATGGTCCACATGCCGCGGTTGAATTCGCGGGTGATGTCCTCGATCAACGGTTCGTTGTTCTTCACCTTGATGTTTTTGAAGAACTGCTTGTCGAATCCGAACTTCTTGGCGAACAGATACATGATTTCATGATCCGTTTTCGCTTCGTAGATCGGCTTCGCAACCCGGTCACGCCATTGCAGGCTCCGGTTGGACGCAGTCACGGAACCATAGGTTTCGAACTGGGTCGCCGCCGGCAGGACATAGATGCCGTCCTTGCGGTCCGGAATGACGGAAGCAAACGTCGGCACCGGGTCAATGATGACCATGAGGTCGAGTTTCTCCATCGCCTTTTTCATTTCCGGCAGGCGGGTCTGCGAGTTGCAAGCATGACCCCAAAGTACCATGGTGCGCACGTTATCGGGCTGATCGATGTTCTTCTTGTTCTCCAGAACACCGTCAATCCAGCGCGAAACCGGGATACCTTTGGACTCCATCAGCTTCTTAGACGCGAAGCGCTTCAGGACATAGTCATAAGGAACGTCCCAGACACGGGCCCAGTGCTTCCACGAACCGGTCTTCAGGCCGTAGTAGCCAGGCAGCGAGTGCGACAGGATGCAGAAGTCGGTCGCGCCCTGCACGTTGTCGTGGCCGCGGAAGATGTTCGCTCCGCCGCCCTGTGTGCCGATGTTGCCCAAGGCCAGCATCAAGGTGCAATACGCCCGCGTGTTGTTGTTGGCGTTGTGATGCTGTGTGCCGCCCATGCACCAGACGATGGTGCCCGGACGGTTGTTGGCCAAAGTCCTGGCGACGCGGCGCAACTGGGAACCCGGAACGCCAGTGACGTTTTCGGTTTCCTCGGGCGTCCACTTCTTGACCTCAGCGCGGACCTTGTCCATGCCCCAGACACGCTGCTTGATGTAGGCCTTGTCTTCCCAGCCATTTTCGAAAATGTGCCAGAGAATACCCCAGATCAGAGCAACGTCGGTGCCCGGACGGAACTGCACGAATTCGTCGGCATGTGCCGCCGTGCGTGTGAATCGCGGGTCGCAAACGATAACGGCCGCGTTGTTCTGTTCCTTGGCCTTCATGATGTGCTGCACGGCCACCGGATGGGCTTCGGCCGCATTCGAGCCGATCATGAAGATCGCGCGCGAATTGTGCATATCGTTGAAGTGGTTGGTCATCGCGCCATAGCCCCAGGTGTTAGCAACACCCGCAACCGTGGTCGAATGACAAATCCGCGCCTGATGGTCACCGTTGTTCGAGCCCCAGAAGGCATAGAACTTACGGAACAGGTAGGACTGTTCGTTGTTGAACTTCGCAGAACCGAGCCAATACACGGAATCGGGGCCGGACGACTTGCGGATGTCCAACATCTTGTCACCGATTTCGTTGATCGCCTGGTCCCAAGAAAGCTTGACCCATTTGCCACCCGACAGCTTCATCGGATAACGCAAACGGCGTTCATTATGCGTGTGCTCGCGGACGGATGCACCCTTGGCGCAGTGGGCGCCGAGGTTGATGGGGCTGTCGAAGCCCGGTTCCTGTCCGACCCAGACGCCATTATCGACTTCGGCGACGACCGTACAACCGACGGCGCAATGGGTACACACGGATTTCACTTGCTTCATGGTCTTGGCAGCGGCTTGCGCCTTGGCTTCCTTGACCATGCCTAGCGGCATGACCGAAGCCAGAGCGGCACCTCCGGCGGTGACCCCTGAACGCTTCAGGAAGGTCCGGCGGTCCATGGAACCCCCGATAACGCCGGCCAAGGCCTTCTTCAAACGGGGGCCTTTCGCAACCCCGTCGCTCGTTTTTGTGAGCATTTGGATGTCTCCTGTTGGTTTACGTTAAAACCTAGCCAGTTCGTAGTACTTCTTGACGTGATCCGTTTCCTGATAGCCGGACTTGCCCCCGCTTTCAGGAACCGCCGCTTTGGCTGACTTCGATGTCAAGGCCACAGCCGCCACACCGGCGGCACCGCCGGTCAGACTGGCAGCCTTGAGAAAGTCACGGCGGGGAAGTGGTTTTTTAGTGTTTGTCATCCTCTTCTCCTCGACAGTTTCCTCTAAAATTACAACCCTACAGCGCCGGCTTAGACGCCACTCAAGTGATCGTCTCCCTAATCGCGGCGCCTTAAGCCGCCATCTCGAACGCATCGGCTTCGATGGCCATGAATAGCCGGCCAATGGTCCCGACCGGCATATAAAGCGCGGCCTGTTCAGCACCTTCCAGGTCAGTAAAGAACTGCCCCACCCACGGCGCCATGTGGGCTTCGTAAAACTTTTTCTGTTGTGCCAGACCCTTAGGTCCGCCAAAGGCTCCGGTAATCAGCCCGTGCATGATTTCACAGAGATAGGCGATATGGTCTTCCGGTTCGTCGGAGGACCCGGAAGAGGCAATGCCCAGTTCCATCATGTCGCGGCGCAAATTGGCCAGCGGTTTTTCGTAGACGAACCCGGTCAGGTAAAAGGATGCGTAGGGGTTCAACTCGCCGCCGGAACCCATGCCGAAAAACAGACTGGTGTATTCGCCATCGGCAGCGCTACGCACGGTCCGTGTGGCGAGCCCACCCAGCGATGTCAGGGCCTTGCCCAGATCGCTGTCGGCGTCGGCGTATTCGCTTTCAAGGGCGCGAACGGCTTCCAGGGTTTCGTCGTCCATCGGCGCGCCCAACAGGCGGGCCAGCAGGGCGTACAAATGCGCACGCTGCACATCCACTTCTGATATGCCCCGGGATTCACCGCTCTCGGCGGATGTGTCGATGTCTTCGGGAAGATTCAGCCCCTGTCGGGCGTCGTCTTCACTCCTCCCCATGGAATGGGTCGCCTCCACTTGGTATTTCCTTGTTTATTGCCAGACCCGCCGCATCTTTTGGCGGGACCGGAGTTCTCCCCTAACAAACCCCTGACAATTCAATCCCGCTTTACGCAACGGGTTCCAGAAACGTCCGTCAGGTGGTTCGCCACTAAAGATTAGTATCGAGTTTTTTAGGGGTCCGTGTCAACGGGTTTCATAGAGAAATTCTAAAACAGGAATTTCAAATAAACTCCATATTTTTCATGTAGTTAAAGGACGGGCGCTGGATGGCGTATATTCAAAAAATGTATAATGAAGG
>JACNJX010000087.1 GCA_014382345.1 Alphaproteobacteria bacterium | reverse complement strand
TCGAAGGCGTCGAGAACCGACTCATGCATCATTTCCGACAGCGTCGGATGCGGGAAGACGGTGTGCATGAGTTCTTCTTCCGTCGTTTCCAGCCCCATGGCGACGACGAAGCCCTGGATCAGTTCCGTCACTTCGGCGCCGACCATGTGCGCGCCCAGCAATTGCCCGGTCTTGGCATCGAAGATGGTTTTGACCAGTCCGTCCGGTTCGCCCAAGGCAATCGCCTTGCCGTTGGCCATGAACGGGAAGCGACCGACTTTCAACGCATAGCCCGCCTCTTTCGCTTGTGATTCGGTCAGGCCAACGCTGGCGATTTGCGGGTGGCAGTAGGTGCAGCCCGGAATTTGCCGCTTGTTCAGGGGATGCGGCGTCAGCCCGGCAATCTTTTCGATGCAGATGACTCCTTCGTGCTCGGCCTTGTGGGCCAGCATCGGCGGCCCGGCGACGTCGCCGATGGCATAGAGGCCCGGTTCGGCGGTGCGAGAGAATTCATCGACGACAATGCAGCCCCGGTCGGTTTTTGCCTTGGTCGTTTCCAGGCCGATGCCCTCGATGTTGCCGACGACGCCGACGGCGGAAATGACCCGGTCAACCTTGATCTCCGACGTTTTGCCGTTTTCGTCCTCAATGCTGGCGGTGACGGAGTTTTTGGACTTTTTCAGCCCCGCGACCTTGGCTCCGGTAAGGATTTTCATACCCTGGGTTTCGAGCTGTTTGCGGGCAGCGGCGGCGATCTCGGCGTCTTCAACGGGCAGAATTTGCGGCAGAATTTCCACCACGGTGACGTCCGCACCCAATGTGCGGAAGAAGCTGGCAAATTCGATACCGATGGCGCCCGACCCGATGACCAGCAGCGTCTTCGGCATGATGTCGGGATTTAGCGCCTCAAAATAAGTCCACACCAGCTTGCCGTCCGGTTCCAACCCAGGCAGCGCGCGCGGTCTCGCTCCGGTGGCGACGATGACGTGCTTGGCGCTGAGTTGGGGCAGCGCCTTGCCGTCCTTGCTGACATCGACCTTTCCCGGTCCGGCCAGTTTGGCCTCGCCATCGACGACGGTGACCTTGTTCTTCTTCAGAAGATAGGCGACGCCGCTGCTCAATTGCCCAGACACGCCGCGCGACCGCTCGATGATCTTTTTCAGATCAAAACCGACGCCCTTGGCGCTGAGCCCGTAGTCTTCGGCGTGGTTCATGTTGTGATAGATTTCCGCCGAGCGCAGCAGCGCCTTGGTCGGGATGCAGCCCCAGTTGAGGCAGATGCCGCCGAGATGCTTTTTCTCGACGACGCAGACCTTGAGGCCCAGTTGCGAACCCCGGATGGCGGAAACGTAGCCGCCCGGGCCGCCGCCGATGATAATGACGTCGAATTGCGTGTCGGCCATGTGGCCTCTCCTAAAGCATGAACTGAAGCGGTTCTTCGAGAATGGCTTTCAGTTCGCCGATGAATTGCGCCGCCGTGGCGCCGTCGATGCAGCGGTGGTCGACCGCCAGGGTCAGCGTCATCACCGTCGCCGTCGATAGCGCGCCGTTGGTGACGACCGGGCGCAGCTCACCGGCGCCGACGCTGAGGATCGCGCCTTGCGGCGGGTTGATAATGGAATTGAAAGACGTCACGCCCATCATGCCCATGTTGGAAATGGTAAACGTGCCGCCCTCAAATTCGTCGGGCTGCAATTGGCCGGCCCGGGCGCGTTCGGCCAATGCCTTGGCTTCCGCTCCGATTTGCCCCAGTCCCTTGTTGCCGGCGTCCTTGATAATCGGCGTGATCAGGCCGCCTTCGATGGCGACGGCGACGGAAATGTCGGCGCGTTTGTAATACAGCGTCGCCTCGTCGGTATGGGACGCGTTGCAGGCCGGGACGCGGGCCAGCGCCAGGGCGACGGCCTTAATGACGAAATCATTGACGGAAATTTTTTGTTCCGCCCCTTCCCGTGAATTCAACCGTTTCCGGGTATCCAGCAGGGCATCCAGCCGGACATCGACGGAAACATTGAAGTGCGGGATGTCGCGCGCCGATTCCGTCAGCCGCCGGGCGATCGCCTTGCGCATGGTCGAATTGGCCACGGCCTCGAACTCCGGCATCGGGCTTAAGGGTACGCCCGGAGCGGGCGGCGGGCTTGGTGCGAAGGACGGCGCGGCGGCAGGGGCCGCAGCAGGTCTGGGAGCGCCGGGGGCAGCACCCTCGACGTCGCGTTTGACGATGCGCCCTTTGGGGCCGGACCCGGTGACGGTGGAAAGGTCGATGCCCTTCTCCGCCGCGATGCGCCTCGCCAGTGGGCTGGCGATGACACGGGAACCTGTGGGTGCGGATGGCGGAAGAGCCGACGGTGCGGGAGCCGCCACTGGCGTTACGGGGGCCGGGGCGGCTTGTGGTTCGGGCGCGGGAGTTGGCGCAGTCGGTGCAGGGGTGACCGGGGCCGTTTCCTCAAGAGCAGAAGCATCCTCACCATCTTCCAGAATCAACGCGATGACCTGATTGACCGGGACCCCTTCGGTGCCTTCGGCGATAAGGATTTTGCTGAGCGTGCCTTCCTCGATGGCCTCGATCTCCATGGTTGCCTTGTCGGTTTCGATCTCGGCCAGCACGTCGCCGCTATCGACCGCGTCGCCTTCCCCTTTGACCCACTTGGCGATCTTGCCTTCGGTCATGGTCGGCGACAGGGCGGGCATCAGGACTTGAATGGGCATTGGTCCTCCCTCCCCTATCCGTAGCAGACGGATTTTGCCGCCTCGACGATTTGACTGATCGTCGGTAACGCCAGTTTTTCAAGATTGGCGGCATAGGGCATGGGAACGTCGGCCCCGGTGACGCGGACGACGGGCGCGTCGAGGTCGTCGAAGGCCTGTTCCATTATCACGGCGGCGATTTCCGAACCGATGCCGCAGGTCGGCCAACCCTCTTCCAGGGTCACCAGCCGGTTGGTTTTGCGGACCGATTGAACGATGCTTTCGGTATCCAGCGGGCGCAGCGTGCGCAGGTTGATGACTTCGGCGCTGATGCCATCAGCCGCAAGCGCGTCCGCCGCCTCCAGCGCCATGCCGACGGTAAAGGAAAACGCCGTGATGGTGACGTCCGTGCCGGGGCGTTCGATCTTGGCGCGGCCGATGGGCAGCACGAAGTCCGGATCATCCGGCACATCGAAGCTCTGGCCGTAGAGAATTTCATGTTCCAGGAAGACCACCGGGTTGGGGTCGCGGATAGCGGCCTTCAACAGGCCTTTGGCGTCCGCCCCCGACCACGGCGTGATCACCTTTAGCCCCGGAACGTGCGCATACCAGGAGGCATAACACTGGGAATGCTGGGCGGCGACGCGGGCGGCCGCGCCGTTGGGGCCCCGGAACACGATCGGCGCGCCCATCTGGCCGCCGGACATGTAGAGCGTCTTGGCCGCCGAATTGATGATCTGGTCGATCGCCTGCATGGCAAAGTTGAAGG
>JACNJX010000047.1 GCA_014382345.1 Alphaproteobacteria bacterium | reverse complement strand
GCGACCCCGGCCACCCCTCCCCAGCTGGCCCCGGCCCCCGCCCAGGGACCGACGCCCGCGCCTGCCGACCCCGGGGCCCCGCACCCTGCGCCTGCAGAGCCATATCTCGACAAGTCCCTGACGCCGGCGGTGCGCAAGATCGTCGATGACAACAATCTCGACCCGGCTCAGATACCGGCCACCGGCAAGGATGGCCGCCTGACAAAGGGCGACGTTCTCGATTACATGGCCAAAGGCGGAGCCCCGAAAGCGGCCCCCGCAGCCGCACCGGACAAGCCCTTGCCGCCCCGCCCGGATGACCCGCGCGAGGAACGCGTGCGCATGAGCAAGCTGCGCAAGATCATCGCCGGACGCCTGAAAGAGGCCCAGAACACGGCGGCCATGCTGACCACCTGGAACGAGGTGGATATGGGGGCCGTGATGAAGATGCGCTCCCAGCACAAGGATGCCTTTGAGAAAAAGCACGGCGTCCGGCTCGGCTTCATGTCGTCTTTCGTACGCGCCGCGTGCATCGCGCTCAAGGAATGGCCGGCGGTCAACGGCGAGATCTACGGCGACGAACTGATCTATAAAAACTATTACAATATCGGCGTCGCCGTCGGCTCGCCCAAAGGCCTGGTGGTGCCGGTTCTGAAAGATGCCGACAAAATGGGCTTCGCCGACATCGAAGGCGGCATCAGCGATTTCGGCCGCCGGGCCAGGGACGGCAAGCTTGGCATCGACGAAATGATGGGCGGCACCTTCACCATCTCCAACGGCGGCGTCTTCGGCTCGCTCAATTCCATGCCGATCCTGAACGTGCCGCAATCGGCCATTTTGGGCATGCATAAGATCGAAAAACGCGCCATCGTCGTCGACGATGAAATCGTCATCCGCCCGATGATGTATTTGGCGCTGAGCTACGATCACCGCATCGTCGATGGCCGCGAAGCGGTATCGTTCCTGGTCCGCATGAAGGAATGCATCGAAAACCCCGAGCGTATTTTGATCAACGTCTAGATAAAGGAGCCCGGCCATGAGCGACGCATACGACCTGATCGTCATCGGCGGCGGCCCAGGCGGTTATGTCGCCGCCATCCGCGCGGCGCAACTGGGCCTGAAAACCGCCATCGTCGAGAAACGCGGCGCGCTGGGCGGCACCTGCCTCAACGTCGGCTGCATCCCGTCGAAGGCATTGCTTCAGTCGTCGCACCATTACGAGATGGCGACCACGGAATTCGACCACCACGGCATCAAGGTCAAGGTGTCGCTCGACCTGAAGACCATGATGGGCAGGAAGAAAAAGGTCGTCCTGGACCTGACCCAAGGCATCGAATTCCTGATGAAGAAGAACAAGATCGACTATCACGTCGGCGAAGGCCAGATCACCGGCGCGGGAGGCGTGACGGTCAAACCGCCGAAAAAAAGCGCGAAGAAGCAACCGCTGAAAACCGACAACATCCTCATCGCCACCGGCTCTGATGTGATGCCGCTGCCCGGTGTCACCATCGATGAGAAGCAGATCGTCAGTTCCACCGGCGCGCTGGCTTTGGCCAACGTTCCCAAGACCCTGGCAGTCGTCGGCGCCGGCGTGATCGGGCTGGAACTGGGCTCTGTCTGGCGCCGGCTTGGAACCGAGGTTACCGTGATCGAATTCCTTGATCATATTCTGCCCGGCATGGACACCGAGACGTCAAAACAGATGAAGCGGACGCTTTCCAAACAGGGCATGACGTTCAAGCTGTCAACCAAGGTGACAGGAGCCAAGGCATCCAAAACCGGCGTCAGCCTGACAATGGAACCCGTTTCCGGGGGCAAGAAGGAAACACTGAAAGCCGATGTGGTCCTGGTCGCCATCGGCCGCAAGCCCTACACCGAAGGGCTGGGCCTTGAAAATGCCGGAGTCGAGATGGATGAGCGCGGCTTCATCAAGGTCGATGAGGATTTCCAGACCAACGTCGAAGGCATCTTCGCCATCGGCGACGTCATCGGCGGGATGATGCTGGCCCACAAGGCCGAAGACGAAGGCGTCGTCTGCGCCGAGATCATGGCCGGACAATCCGGGCACATCGATTACGACGCCATCCCCGGCATTGTCTACACCTGGCCCGAAGCCGCCAGTGTAGGCAAGACCGAAGAACAACTTAAATTGGCCGGCACCGCCTACACCGTTGGCAAGTTCCCGTTCACCGCCAATTCCCGCGCGCGCTGTAATGCCGACAGCGACGGTTTCGTGAAAATCCTCGCCGATGCCACCACCGACGCCGTGCTGGGCTGCCATATCGTCGGCCCCCAGGCGGGAGACCTGATCCAAGAGGTCGTCGTCGCCATGGAACTGAGTGCCAGCGCCGAAGATATCGCCCGCATCTGCCACGGCCATCCGGGCCTGTCGGAAGCCGTCAAGGAAGCGGCGCTCGCCGTCGGCGGGCGGGCGGTTCACATCTGACGGGAACCCACACTTATGGGATCAAACGGCCATCGCAGGATGCGCCGACGGTGGGGATTTTTTCATCGGCTGATGGGTGCGGGGTCAACGCCGGGGCGGTGGCCTGCCGCCCCGCATCATTCCCGGAGGCGGGCCGCGTCTGTCCCCGGAACCGCCGAAACCGCCAGACTGATCCAGATCAAGGCGCGGCTTCCCCGATTCGGCTACACTTCATCCTAGGCACGGAAAGCAACCTGCCGTGCCGGTTGATGTGTGTGCCCCAAGTTTCCAAGGGAGGAGAGGCGCGTGTTTGAGGTTCTGCCTGAGAGCAGAGGCCGGCGGTTTTATGTCCGTGCGTCCGGCACGCTCAACGATGACGATTACAAGGAACTGACGCCCCGGCTGGAAAGAGCGATCACCAATTATGGGCGGCTGCGCCTGTTCGTCGATATGGAAAACTTCGAGGGCTGGGAAATGATGGCCGCGTGGGATGACTTCGCCTTCGGCCTCAAACACTGGAACGATTTCGAGTGTGTCGCCATGGTCGGCAACAGGCGCTGGGAAGAGGTTTCCGCCAAAGTTTTCGATGCTCTGACCAAGGGCGAGATTCGTTTTTTCGACATCGCCGAACGCGACGCTGCCCACGACTGGGTCGAACATGCCTGAGCGAAGGCCCGTTAAAACGATTAAGGGCTAATTTGTTTGAGGGCGGGGTTTGCCTTGCCTACACTCTGGGCTATGCAAATCGAGCCTTTCAAGCCTTCCCGCCTGTCGCCGACAGGGCTGATTACCGCCATCTGTGTCGCCGAAATTTTTTCAATGATCGGGGTCGCGACCTTTCCGGCGTTGCTGCCGACCTTCATCTCCGAATGGCAATTGAGCAACACCGACGCCGGGTGGATCAACGGCATCTATTTCGCCGGTTACCTGAGCGCCGTTCCGGTTCTGGTCAGCCTCACCGACCGGGTATCTCCGCGCAGAATCTATTACCTGTGCCTGTTGCTGGCCGCCCTCTCCAGCGCCGGGTTCGCATTTCTGACGGACGGTTTCTGGACCGCCATGCTGTTTCGCGCCATCAGCGGGATCGCGCTGGCGGGTTCCTACATGCCGGGACTGAAGCTGCTCAGCGATCACCTCAAAGCCACCACCGGCAACGACGACCAAAGCCGCGCCGTCGCCTTCTACACATCGAGCTTCGGCATCGGCACGGCGGCGTCCTATTATCTGGCCGGTGTCATCGCGACGGGATGGGACTGGCATTGGGCCTTTGCGCTGACGGCCGTGGCGCCGCTGATCGCCATCGCCATATCTTCCATGGCCCTGCCCGCCCGCGATCCGGCCATGGGCGACACGCCGGACACACATTTGCTGGACTTTCGTCCGGTGCTGCGATGCCGCGCCGCCATGGGCTATGTGCTGGCTTATACGGCGCATAATTTCGAGCTGTTCGCGCTACGCTCGTGGATCGTCGCCTATTTGGTGTTCGCCGCCGCCACGGGGCCGCAAGACGGCTTCCTGACTTTGGAAATCTGGAGCGCCACGGCGATTGCCGCCTCCATCAACCTCCTGGGCATGCCGTCCAGTGTGCTGGGCAACGAACTGTCCAGACGCATCGGGCGGCATCGCACCATCACCATCGTAATGCTGTCGTCAGCCGTGATGGCCTGCCTGCTCGGGTTTTCGGCGGAGTGGCCGTTCTGGATCGTCATCGCCCTGGCCATGGTCTACGGCATCACGGTGACCGGCGATTCCGCATCCATCACGGCGGGCGTGGTGGCAGCGGCGCCCGAAGGTTACCGTGGCGCCACCATGGCCGTGCATTCGTGCATCGGCTTCATGGGCTCGTTCGCCGGCCCGTTGATGTTCGGCGTCATGCTCGACCTGACCAGCCCGGATGGAATCGGCGGTGAAACCGTCGCCTCCTGGGGCTGGGCCTTCGCCTTTACCGGCGCCGTCGTCGCCCTGGGGCCGCTCGCGCTGGCCCTGCTGCGCGAGCGGAAAAAGCCAGGTTAAGCCTTATTTTTTGCCGCCGGCGACGGCCGACAAGGCCCCCTTGATGGCATCGGGCGCGCCCATGATATTCATGAAGCTGTTAGAGCCCATCATCGACAGATCGGGGAAATTGATGGCAATGCGGAAGCGGGCCGACTGCGAATAGACCTTGGTGCCGCTGACCAGCAGTTCATAGGGCAAATGGGCCGTCGAGCGGACCGGCTTGAAATCGATTTCGCTCATCAGGTATTTGTCGTCCTGATCTTTTTCCTGTTCCGTCTTGCCCTTCATGGCGACGCCGAACACGGTTTCCTTCTTGCCCGGAATATCGATGCGGTAAACCTTGGTGACACCGGAAACGCCGGCGGCCAGGTTCTTTTCCACCGTATTAACCGCCGCCTCAAAACTTGTGTGTTCGCCCATCAGGAAATGGTCGGTAAAGTCCTCCATGCCGAACATATACTGGTATTCGCGCAGGTCTTCGTCGTTCATGGCGTCATCGTCATCGGGCCCGTATTCCTTGCCCTTGCCCAGCGCACTCGCCAGACGGCCGGCGGCATCGGACAATTTGTCCTTCATGCGATAGGCGGACGCCATGTAAGTGGGGTTGGTGTAGGCGACCTGGAGTTGGTCCTTAACCTTGGTCACCGAAACCCGCTGCGCCGCGCCGTAGCCGCCGAAGTCGGACTTGGCGACGGCTTTTTTCAGGGCGTCGTTGGTCACGACAATGATGGTAGCCGCCGGATAGGGCGAATAGGAGCCCGCGATTTCGAATCCGGCGCCTTTCAGTTTGTTGGTCACGTCGGCGACGATGCCCGCCATATCGCCCGATGACGTGGAGGCCAGGACAAACGGCTTCATCTTGTGATCGTCATTGTGGGACGCCTGAACCGAACCGGCCGGCTCGAACGCGCTGGAAATCAAAGCCGCCATCGACAATGCAATAAATAATTTTTTCACTTTTATCTCCCCAAGGAATTGATTGAAGGCGAAGCATATTCCTTGAGCGCACTGTCCGGGTGGTACGCCAGTGCTACAGAGGTATTGCTTCAATACCTGCCTTTAGCGCCGGGCGCGGGGATGGGCTCCGTCATAGACTGACCTCAGCCGTTCCGCATCGACCTCGGTATAACGCTGGGTGGTGCTGAGCGAGGCATGGCCCAGAAGTTCCTGAATGGTGCGCAAATCGCCGCCGCCGGCAAGCAGATGGGTGGCGAAGCTGTGGCGCAGCGCGTGCGGCGTCGCCGTGTCCGGCAGGCCCAACTGAGCCCGCAGCAACGCCATCTGGCGCTGGATGATGCGCGAGGTCAACCGCTTGCCCCGCTTGCCGACGAACAACGGGCCGGCATCAATCAAATCATGGGGGCAGGCTTCGATATAATCTTCGATGGCGCTGGCGACTATGGGCAGTACCGGCACTAGGCGTTGCTTGTCGCCCTTGCCGGTAACGACGATGGAATCCGGATTGTCGTCCCGCCCCGGCGCCTGTCCCAGATTAAGCCCCAGCGCCTCGCCGAGACGCAGGCCGCAGCCATATAATAAGAGCACCACCGCCGTGTCGCGTTTTCCCAGCCACGGCTCTTCCTGAAGATCGCCGATGATCTCGATGACCTCAAAGGCGGACAATTCGTCCAGCGCCTTCGGCACCGAGCGCGGCGGCTTTGGTGTTTTGACGGCGGTGATGGCGGCATTTTCCGCCAGTCCCCGGTGTTCCAGGAACTTGAAAAAATTTCGCAAGGTGGACATCGCCCTGGCCGTCGAAGACCGGGCCAAGCCATCTGCGTGGCGGGCCGCCAGGTAGCCACGGAAGTCCTGGGGTTTAAGGTCATTCAGGTCGCTTAAACCCGGCGGGAAGCCCAGGTGGCCGGAAATAAAACGAAAAAACTTTTGCAGATCGCGGCTATAGGCGTCCAGCGTGTGCGGTGAAATCCTGCGCTCAAAGGCCAGCCATTCCCGCCAGTCGCCGACGGCAGCCGCCACGGCTGGTTCCACGGGCGGTTCCGTGACTAGCTCCTTGTCAAATTCAGGCTTCATTCCCCGCCGCCCGGTGCAGGCAGGTTTCCATGGCCCTGGCCAAGAAGCTGATCAGCTCGGTTCCCTGTCCGGGATTGAAGACTTCCCCGCGTGACCCCAGCCCCATAAACCCGACGGGAATGCCCTGCCCGGAACACAAGCGCGCCAAGCCGGCCGAGCGCACCAGCCCGGACGCCTCCCCGAACAAGTCACTGCCGCCATCCGGCCCCTCGTTCAAGTCGCGCATCAGAACAACGTTTTCCTCCGGCCCCAGAATCCGGTCCACGTCGCCGATGCCGAGAAGACGGATATCGACTTCCTCCGCCATCGGAGCATTGGTCACCAGGCCGGGAGTCTCGAATCCCAGAATCACCATGTCCACGTCCAGCAACAACGGCAGGTCATCGCCGATGACGCGCAAAAGCTGGTCCATGTCAGACGCCCACAACAACGCCAGCACGGCGGCATGGGTCCGGGTCTGCACCGACATGTTGGAGCGGCTGGTCTCGATCACCTCTTGCGCGCAATTGCGCAGGTCATCGATTTCCCGAAGCCTGCGGTCGGCCAGGAAGTGCTGCATATCGACGACCCCGTCTCCGGTCCAGCGCGACGGCGCCGTCATTTTCGACAACAGGTCCTGACGGCCTGCAAAAAAATCGGGATGGTCTTCCAGGTAGGCGATGACATCATCGGCTGAGATGCCCCCTTCACCGGAAGAAGCTGTTTCGATAGCGGAAGAACTGTTTTTTTGATCCATGTGTGCCGGAAGCCTCGCCAGATTTCGCGAATCGCCTATTATAAACCAGAATTGAAAGACACAGCATAAAACCCTGCCGGAACCCGATGACGCCACCCGCCGAAACAAAGCCCCGAACCACAGCCGTGATGCTGCCGCTGCCGCTTGGAGGCACGTATGACTATCGGGTGCCCGCAAGCATGGACCTTAACGACGGCGATTTCGTCGCCGTGCCTTTCGGCCCGCGCCGCACCATCGGCGTCGTCTGGGGAGAGGCCTTGGGCGATGTCCCGGACGCCAGACTGAAAGACGTGATCGGACGACTCGACGCGCCACCCCTTCCCGAAATCATGCGCCGGTTCGTCGACTGGGTTGCGCGCTATACCGTGAGTGCGCCGGGCGCGGTGCTGAAAATGGCGATGAGCGTACCCGACGCCCTCACCCCGCCGAAACCGGTGACGGCCTATGCGCCCCACCCGGACCCCGCCGATTTCAAAAAAACCAAAGCCCGCGAACGGGTGCTCAAGGTGCTCCAGGAAGGCCCGCCCCGGCCGGCGGCGGAACTGGCGCGCGAAGCCGGCACCAGCCCCGGCGTCGTCAAGAGTCTAACGGAGGCCGGCGTGCTCATGCCCGTAACCATGGCTCCCGATGTTTCAGGCTCCGGACCGGAGCCCGACTGGTCGACGCCGGGGCCGGAGCTGTCCGAGGACCAGAGCAAGGCCGCCGTCAGCCTTGAGAAAGCCACGGAGACAGGCGGATTTTCGGTGACCCTGCTGGACGGCGTGCCGGGGTCCGGAAAAACGGAAGTCTATTTCCAAGCCGTCGCCGAAGCCCTTAAACAAGATGGACAGGTACTGGTGCTTCTGCCGGAAATTGCCCTTAGCGCCCAGTGGCTGGCGCGGTTCTGGAAACGCTTCGGCGGCGCACCGGTGGAATGGCATTCCGACCTGACCCCGGCCAAGCGCCGCGATACCTGGCGCGCCGTCGCCGAAGGCCGCACCCGTGTGGTGGTCGGCGCGCGCTCGGCGCTGTTCCTGCCGTTCCCCAATTTGAAGCTTATCGTCGCCGACGAAGAACACGACGCTTCGTTCAAGCAGGAAGACGGCGTCATCTACAACGCCCGCGACATGGCCGTGGTGCGCGCGCAGTTGGGCGAAATCCCGATCATCCTGGCCTCGGCGACACCGGCGCTGGAAACCGTGCTCAACGTGGAGAGCGGGCGTTACAAAAGTCTCCATCTGCACGACCGCCACGGCGATGCGGCGCTGCCGGACGTCGACACCATCGACATGCGGGCGGAAAAAACACCGTCTCAGTGCTGGATATCGCCCACCCTGCAGGACGCCCTCAAAAAAACTTTCGCCGACGGGGAACAGGCCATGCTGTTCCTCAACCGGCGGGGCTATGCGCCGCTGACACTGTGCCGCACTTGCGGGCACCGGTTGCAATGCCCGCGCTGCACCGCGTGGCTGGTCGAACACCGGCGCGGCGGCAGACTGCAATGTCATCACTGCGGCTATCATGCGTCCCAACCCCAACAATGCCCCGAATGCGAAAACGAAGACACCTTTGCCGCCTGCGGCCCCGGCGTCGAACGTCTGGCGGAAGAGGTGGAAAGCCTGTTTCCCGATATCCGTACCGTCGTCGCCGCCAGCGACACCATCACCGGGCCGGACGCGGCGGCGTCGCTGGTGCGGCGTATCGAGGACCATGACGTGGACCTGATCATCGGCACCCAGATCGTCGCCAAGGGGTATCATTTTCCGCTGCTGACCCTGGTCGGCGCTGTCGATGCGGATTTAGGGCTGACCGGCGGCGACCTGCGCGCGGCGGAACGCACCCATCAACTGCTGTATCAAGTGGCGGGACGGGCCGGGCGAGGCGAACGTCCAGGGCGGGTGCTGCTACAGACCTACATGCCGGACCATCCCGTCATGCAGGCTTTGAAAGCCGGGGGGCGGGACCAATTCCTCACCGCCGAAGCGGACGGGCGGCGCATGGCCGCCATGCCGCCATTCGGGCGTTTGGCCGCGTTGATCGTGTCGGGAACGGACGAAAGCGCCGTCGATGCCGCCGCCACCCGCCTGGGCTACACCCGGCCGGTGGGCGATACCGTAATGGTGCTTGGCCCGGCGCCGGCGCCGATGGCGCTTCTGCGCGGCAAACACCGCAGGCGATTGTTGTTAAAGACAGCCCGCGACGTCAACATCCAGGCGCTGATCCGGGACTGGCTGGCGCGCGCAAAGGTGCCCAAAAAGACCCGCGTGCAGGTCGATATAGACCCCTACAGCTTTCTCTGAGCATCCGCAGTTATTATTTCACCGGCCCCGGCGCTCCCCATGGCCTCGGAGCGGCCTCGAAAAACCCACGAAAATGACTGGTTTTCCGCGGGTTTTTTAAGCTCCCGGAGTCGTCTTGCATGGCTGAAACGTGTGTGCTACGACAAGGGCGAATTCGGGGGAGGCCCCGTTTCAGGAGGATAGCTCCAGGATGCCGGAAGGCGCCTGATAATTCGACGCAAACGTTCGATCTAAAAGAATATTAAAGAGGACATTTCCAGGTGTCAGCGGAGACGATAGGCGCTACCGGCCTCGCCGGTCGCTATGCGACGGCGCTTTTTGATCTTGCCAGTGCGGAAAAGCTGCTGGATCAGGTCGCGAGCGACTTAGAAAGCCTTGCCCGTATGATCGAGGCAAGCGACGACTTGACGCGGCTGATCCGTTCGCCCGCCATTTCGCGCGGGGATCAGGGTCGGGCCATGGCCGCCGTTCTGGAAAAGGCCGGCATGTGCGAACTGACCCGGAATTTCGTCGGCACGGTCGCTCAAAACCGCCGCCTGTTCGCTCTCAAGGCTATGATCGCGGCCTATCAGGGGCTGCTGGCGTTGAAGCGCGGTGAATCCACCGCCGAAGTCGTCACGGCCGCGCCGCTGAACGACACGCAAATGGAAGACATCAGCAAATCATTGAAAAAGGCCATCGGGTCCGACGTCGCCATCGACGCCAAGGTCGATGAAAGCGTACTCGGCGGCCTTATCGTTAAAATCGGATCGCGAATGGTCGATGCATCGCTGAGGACCAAGCTTCAGCAATTGCGATTTGCCATGAAAGGTATTGGGTAATGGATATCAAACCGGCGGAAATTTCCGCCATTTTGAAAAAGCAGATTGCGGATTTCGGCAGCGAGGCCGAAGTTGCTGAAGTCGGCCAGGTTCTGTCCGTGGGTGATGGTATTGCCCGCGTGCATGGACTGGATCAGGTGCAGGCCGGTGAAATGGTTGAATTTCAGGGCGGCATCAAGGGCATGGCCCTGAATTTGGAAAGCGACAACGTCGGCATCGTGATTTTCGGCGAAGACCGCTACATCAAGGAAGGTGACACCGTAAAACGGACCGGCACCATCGTGGACGTGCCGGTCGGCAAGGAACTGCTGGGGCGCGTCGTCGATGCGCTGGGCAATCCGATCGACGGAAAAGGCCCGATCAATTCCGAAAAACGCCAACGCGTCGAAGTCAAGGCGCCGGGCATTATCCCCCGGAAATCCGTGCACGAGCCGGTGCAAACCGGCATCAAAGCCATCGACAGCCTTATTCCTGTCGGACGCGGCCAACGCGAACTGATTATCGGCGACCGCCAGACCGGCAAAACCGCCGTTATCATCGACACCATCATCAACCAGCGCAAGATCAACGAATCCGGCAACGAATCGGAAAAGCTATACTGCATTTACGTCGCCATCGGCCAAAAACGCTCGACCGTGGCGCAGTTGGTGAAAACGCTGGAAGACTACGATGCGCTGAAATATTCCATCGTCGTCGCCTCGACCGCGTCCGAACCGGCGCCGATGCAGTTCCTGGCGCCCTATACGGGCTGCACCATGGGCGAATTTTTCCGCGACAACGGCATGCATGCCGTCATCTTTTATGACGATCTCTCGAAACAGGCTGTCGCCTACCGGCAGATGTCTCTGTTGCTGCGCCGCCCACCGGGACGCGAAGCCTATCCGGGTGACGTTTTCTACCTGCATTCCCGTCTGCTGGAACGCGCCGCCAAGATGAACGACGATGAGGGTGGCGGCTCCCTGACGGCGCTGCCGGTGATTGAAACCCAGGCCGGTGACGTATCCGCCTATATCCCGACCAACGTGATTTCCATCACCGACGGTCAGATCTTCCTGGAAACGGAACTGTTCTTTAAAGGCATCCGCCCGGCGGTGAACGTCGGCCTGTCGGTCAGCCGAGTCGGTTCCGCCGCCCAGATCAAGGCCATGAAGCAGGTCGCCGGCTCGATCAAGCTGGAACTCGCGCAGTACCGTGAAATGGCCGCCTTTGCCCAGTTCGCCTCTGACCTGGATCAATCGACCCAGCAACTGCTGGCCCGTGGCGCGCGGCTGACGGAATTGCTCAAGCAACCGCAATACACGCCCCTGCCGGTGGAAGAACAGGTTGTTACCATTTTCGCCGGGGTCAACGGCTACACCGACGGCATCGAAATCAGCCAAGTCACCGATTTTGAATCCCGGATGCTGGATGAAATCCGCTCCAAGGGGACAGACATCCTGGACAGCATTCGCACGGAAAAAGAACTGAGCGAAGAAACCAAGTCCAAGCTGACTGCCTTTATGGACGACTTCACCAAGACCTACGCTTAACCCCGCCGCCCGGAACGAAAAGACCGAACCCCCACCATGGCCAACCTCAAAGATCTCAAGGTCCGGATCAACAGCGTCAAATCGACGCAAAAGATCACGTCCGCCATGAAGATGGTTGCGGCGGCGAAGCTCAGACGCGCCCAGGACGGTGCCGAAGCCGCCCGGCCGTTTGCCCAGCGCATGGAACGCATGGTCGCATCCGTCGGCGAAAGCGTCGCCGGGACGGAGGGCGCGCCCGCCATGTTGGCCGGCACCGGAGAAGACAAGACCCATCTGATCGTCGCCTGCACCGCCGACCGGGGACTGTGCGGCGGGTTCAACGGTTCCGTCATTCGCGAAGTCCGTACCCTGGCGCTTGCTCTCAAACGCGACGGCAAGACGGTAAAAATCCTCTGCGTCGGACGCAAGGGGCGGGACGGCCTGAAACGGGACTTTGCAAACGACATCATCGAAACGATCGAAGGCATCGGGCGGCGCGGCGTCGAATACGGCGAAAGCGTCGAGATCGCGGAAAAAATATCCACCATGTTCGACGACGACGGCTTTGATGTCTGCTCCATCGTTTTCAATCACTTCCAGTCGGCGATGACGCAAATCCCGACGACGCAGCAATTGATCCCCTTTGCCGCCACCGAACCGGAAAACGGTGAAGACGGCGAGCAAAAACCCATTGAGACGGGGCCGCAACCGATTTTCATTTTCGAACCCGACGAACAGGACATCCTGGCCGAGCTGTTGCCGCGCAACATCGGCATTCAGGTTTTCCAGGCGCTGCTGGAAAGCGCCGCGTCGGAACACGGCGCACGGATGACATCCATGGAGAACGCAACCCGCAACGCCGGTGAAATGATCGATAAACTGACACTGACCTACAACCGGACCCGTCAGGCCGCTATTACGACGGAACTGGTGGAAATTGTCTCAGGCGCGGAAGCGCTTTAAAGAGGCGCGGACGGGCGCAGCCCGGACCGGGATATATTTAGGAGTTAGAGAGATGGCGAACAAAGCAATGGGGAAAATCACACAGGTTCTGGGCGCCGTGGTCGACGTACAGTTCGAGGGCGACCTGCCTGGGATTCTGAACGCACTTCATACCGAAAACGACGGCAAGACCCTGGTTCTGGAGGTGGCGCAGCATCTGGGAGAAAACTCCGTGCGCACCATCGCCATGGACTCGACCGAGGGTCTGCAGCGCGGCAGCGAAGTCTCCGACACCGGCGAGGCCATCAACGTGCCGGTCGGACCGGAGACGCTGGGGCGCATCATTAACGTCATCGGCGAGCCGATCGATGAACGCGGCCCCATGAAGACCAAACTGACGGCGCCGATCCACGCCAAGGCTCCGGAATTTGTCGATCAGTCGACGGAAACGGAAATTCTGTCGACCGGCATCAAGGTCGTCGACCTGATCTGTCCCTACGCCAAGGGCGGCAAGATCGGCCTGTTCGGCGGCGCCGGCGTCGGCAAGACCGTTATCATCATGGAACTGATCAACAACATCGCCAAGGGCCACGGCGGCTATTCGGTGTTCGCCGGCGTCGGCGAGCGGACCCGCGAAGGCAATGACCTGTACCATGAAATGATTGAATCGGGCGTTATCGACCTGGAAGGTGACAACTCCAAGGCGGCCTTGGTGTACGGACAGATGAATGAGCCCCCGGGTGCCCGCATGCGTGTCGCGCTGACCGGTCTGACCCAGGCCGAATACTTCCGCGACCAGGAAGGCCAGGACGTTCTGTTCTTTATGGACAACATTTTCCGCTTCACCCAGGCCGGCTCCGAAGTGTCGGTTCTGCTGGGCCGCATTCCGTCCGCCGTTGGTTACCAGCCGACGCTGGCCACCGACATGGGCAATCTGCAGGAACGCATCACGTCCACCAACAAGGGTTCGATCACGTCGGTGCAGGCCGTGTACGTTCCCGCCGATGACCTCACCGACCCCGCGCCGGCGACGTCGTTCTCGCATCTGGATGCGACCACGGTGCTCAGCCGCCAGATCGCGGAACTGGGCATTTATCCCGCCGTTGACCCGCTCGATTCCACGTCGCGGATTCTCGACCCCCGGATCATCGGCGAAGAGCACTACAATGTCGCCACCGAGGTTCAGCGCGTGTTGCAGTCCTACAAATCCTTGCAGGACATCATCGCCATTCTGGGCATGGACGAGTTGTCGGAAGAAGACAAACTGACCGTCGCCCGGGCGCGTAAGATCCAGCGCTTCCTGAGCCAGCCGTTCTTCGTCGCCGAAGTGTTCACTGGCAGCCCCGGCGTACTGGTGTCGCTGGAAGACACCATCAAGGGCTTCAAGGGCATCGTAAACGGCGACTACGATCACCTGCCGGAAGCCGCCTTCTACATGGTCGGCACCATCGAGGAAGCGGTCGAAAAAGCCAAGAAGCTGGCGGAAGCGGCTTAAAGATTTTCAGGGAACAAGGGTTACCCCATGACCGACACGGTCGAATTTGAACTGGTATCGCCGCAAAGGCTCCTGAAATCGGAGCCGGTGGAGATGGTCGTCGTTCCCGGCGCCGAAGGGGACTTCGGTGTCCTGCCTGGCCATTCGCTGCTGATCGCGACGGTCCGGCCCGGCGTCATCAATATCCACCGGGATGGTGAAGTCGCCGAACGTATTTTCGTCGCCGGCGGTTTCGCCGAAGTGTCGCCGGAGCGCTGTACGGTGCTGGCCGAAGAAGCCGTTCCCGTAAACGATATCGACCGGGGCGAAGCCGAACGCCGCCTCGAAGACGCCAAGGCCGCGCTGGCCAAGGCCGAGGAAAACAAGAGCGAAGACGACGGCGACGGGACCGCCATGGCCGGGGCAGAACGGGAAATCAAAGCCGCCGAAGCCATGCTGGCGGCGATCCAGTAAAACCAGGCTTGCCCCCGATAAACCCAAAAACCGCAAAGCCTGAGCGATCTTGCCAAGCCGGCCCTATTTAAGGACACTGGTTTCATGCATGTTTATCTGGTTCAGCATGGCGCCGCCGTGCCCAAGGATGAAAACCCCGAGCGTCCGTTGAGCGACAATGGGCGCGAAGACGTCAAACGGATGGCGTCGTTCCTGGCACGGTCGCGCATTTCGGCGAAGCGGGTGCTGCATTCCGGCAAGCTCAGGTCCATGGAAACCGCCCTGCTGCTGGCCGATGTGCTGGGCCCCGGCAATGTGGTCGAGGAAAACGCAGGCCAGTTGGCTCCCAATGACCCAATCGAGCCGTTTTTCGCAACCGTCGACGGCTGGACCGACGACACTATCGTCGTCGGGCACCTGCCGTTCATGTCGAAACTGGTGTCGCGGCTGGTCACCGGCGACGAAGACGAAACCGTGGTGCATTTCAAACCGGGCTCCGTCGCCTGCCTGGAGCGCGGCGAAAACGGCGGCGGCTGGACCGTGCAATGGTTCCTGCGCCCGGAACTGCTGGGCGGATAAGCATCCAATCCCCAACCCCATTTTACGGCAACCCCGGATAATTTCATGAGAAAGACCCAAATCAATTTTCACGCCTTTCTCCTGATGGCTGCCCTCGTGCTGACCCTGCCCACAAGCCCGGCCTTTGCCCAGTCGTTCATGGAAGACAAATTCAACAAAAAGGAAACCTGGTGGGACGACGGCTTCTGGAAGGACGGCGCGCTTCATGCGCCCGCCACTTTCAAAGTCACCCGCCAGGACATCATGTATCCCAGCGGCAAAACCAACATGCCCGCCGTACTGTTCCGGCCCGAAGGGAACGGCAAATTTCCCGCCGTTTTGTTCCAGCACGGCCGCGCCGGCATGATGGATGAGATCGTCGCCCACGCCAAACGGGTCGCGGCCAGGGGCTTCGTCGTGCTGGCGCCGGATATCTACGGCGGGCGGTTTCTCGACCCCCGCCCCGTCGCCCACGATTACGCGCTGGAAAATGACGTCAACGCGGCGCTGGACGCACTCCTGGCGCGGCCCGACGTCAGCACGACGCGGGCCTGCCTCTATTCCCACACCCGGGGCGGTTATTACACGTTGAAGGTGGCGGTGACGAAAAAGCGCCAGCAGGACGCGGCGGCGTGCTACGTATCGTATTACCCGCACATGCAGGACCCCAACGCGCCCGAGGCCGATCAGGTCTACCGCTACGCGCCCGAGGCCGATCAGTTAGAAATCCCGGCGCTGGTCTTTATCGGCGATTTGGAACAGTACCAGCGCCGGCGCAGCATCGAAACCGCGTTCCTGTCCATGCGCGAAGCCGGGAAGGACGCGACGCTGATGATCTACCCCGGCGTCGGCCGCGGTTTCGACTTCCGCCCCGAACAGTTCCGCACCTTCGCCGACGACCTGGCGTCGAAAGACGCGCTGGCCAGGGCGGCGCGGTTTATGCGCAAGCATTTAAAAGCTTTTCAGAAGTAGCCCCGGAGAGACGGTAAGGGTTACCGCTTCCCCTTCTTGCCCTTCTTCCAGCGCCCGCCGGCTCCGGCTTGCGCGGCGGCCAGCGGCGAGACGCCGGCCTTGTCGAGGCCGAGTTCGTGGGCTTCGAGGCGGCGGATTTCGTCTCTCAGGCGCGCGGCTTCCTCGAATTCCAGGTCGGCCGCGGCGGTGCGCATTTTTTTGCCGAGGTCGTCCAGAACCGCGCGCAGGTTGTTGCCGACCAGTTCCTTCTCGCCGGAAACGCCGGTGTCCACCGTGACGTAGTCCTGCTCGTAGACCGAGCCGACGATATCGGTGATGTCTTTTTTGATCGATTCCGGAGTGATTCCGTGGGCCGCGTTGTAGGCCTGCTGTTTCTCGCGCCGCCGGTTGGTTTCGGAAATCGCGTAATCCAGCGAAGCGGTCATTTTATCGGCATAAAGGATAACCCGCCCTTCGATGTTGCGCGCCGCCCGGCCGATGGTCTGCACCAGCGAGGTCTTGGACCGCAAAAAGCCTTCTTTGTCGGCGTCCAGGATAGCGACCAGCGCGCATTCGGGAATATCCAGCCCTTCCCGCAGCAGGTTGATGCCAATCAGGACGTCGAACGCGCCGAGGCGCAGATCGCGGATGATCTCGATCCGCTCCAGCGTGTCGATGTCGGAATGCATGTAGCGCACGCGCACACCGTTTTCGTGCATGTATTCGGTCAGATCTTCGGCCATGCGTTTTGTCAGCGTGGTGACCAGGGTGCGCAGTCCACGCGCCGCGACCTCCTTGACCTCGCCCAGCAGGTCGTCGACCTGGGTTTCCACCGGGCGGACGATGGTCTGCGGATCGATCAGCCCGGTCGGGCGCACCACCTGTTCGATGAAGACGCCGCCGGTGCGCTCTATTTCCCACGGCCCCGGCGTTGCCGAGACGAAGATGGTGTCGGGCCGCATGGATTCCCATTCCTCGAACTTCAAAGGCCGGTTGTCGATGCAGCTGGGCAGGCGGAAGCCGAATTCCGCCAGCGTCGATTTGCGGTTGTAATCGCCCCGGTACATTCCGCCCAGTTGCGGCACGGTGACGTGGCTTTCATCGACCACCAGCAGCGCGTTTTCGGGAAGGTATTCGAACAGCGTCGGCGGCGGGTCACCCGGATTGCGTCCCGTGAGATAGCGGGAATAGTTTTCGATGCCGGAACAGAACCCGGTGCTGTCGAGCATTTCCAGATCAAATGTCGTGCGTTCCTGCAGGCGCTGGGCCTCGAGAAGCTTGTTTTCGCCCAGCAACACTTCCAGGCGTTCTTTCAGTTCCGCCTTGATCTGGGGAATGGCCTGCATCAGCGTCGGGCGTGGTGTGACGTAATGGCTGTTGGGGTAAATGATAATATCGTCGAGGCTTTTGATTTTCTCACCGGTCAGCGGGTCGATCTCCCAGATGGCTTCCATATCGTCGCCGAAAAAGCTGAGCCGCCAGGCCCGGTCCTCCATATGGGACGGGAAAATCTCCACCACGTCGCCGCGCACCCGGAAGGAACCGCGATAAAAATTCACGTCGTTGCGGCGGTATTGCAGGTCGACCAGGCTTTGCAGAAGTTCGGTCAACGGCTTCGCCCGGCCGACCTTTAGCTTGACCACCATCTCGGCATAGGTCTCCACTGCGCCGATACCGTAAATACAGGAAACAGACGCGACGATGATGACGTCCGGGCGCTCCAAAAGCGCGCGCGTCGCGGCGTGGCGCATACGGTCGATCTGCTCATTAATGGAGGCGTCTTTTTCGATGAAGGTGTCGGTGCGCGGCACGTAGGCCTCGGGCTGGTAATAGTCGTAGTAAGAGACGAAGTATTCCACCGCGTTATGGGGGAAAAAATCCCGCATCTCGCCGTAGAGCTGCGCCGCCAACGTCTTGTTGGGCGCCAGCACCAGCGTCGGGCGCTGCAAATTCTGGATCGCGTGGGCGACGGTAAAGGTCTTGCCCGACCCGGTCACGCCCAGCAGCACCTGATCGCGTTCCCCTGCCTCGAGCCCACGGGTCAGCTCGGCGATGGCGTCCGGCTGGTCGCCCGCGGGCTGAAACGGCGAGACCAGTTCGAACGGCTTGCCGCCACTGACGGCGGGGCGTGATGGCGGAATGAAAATGTCTGCGGTATCCATGGGGTTTTATATAGGCCCCGGGGGGCGGAAGGCTAGTCTTGGTAATGCATGCGCACTATCCTCTCCACCCATGACCGAAAAAGATTATTTCAAAGCCGTCGCTATGCCCGATGCCGACTGGTGGCAGGCGCTGTGGCCGGATCCGGAAGCCGTTCTCAGCGCGCTGGGCATTACGGCGGATATGACGGTGGTCGATCTTTGTTGCGGCGACGGTTATTTTACGGCCCCTATGTGCCGCCTGGCCGCACCGGCAACGGGTTACGCCATCGACCTGGACCCGGATATGCTGGACCGCACCCGGGGCCGCCTCAGGGAAAACGGCATCTCCAACGCCGTCCTGATCGAAGCCGACGCCCGCGCCCTGTCCGGACTGGTTTCGGAAAAGGCCGCCTTCGTGCTGATCGCCAACACCTTTCACGGCGTCCCCGACCAGACCGGCCTGTCCCGTGGCGTCGCGGAAATTTTAGCCCCCCAAGGCCGCTTCGCCGTCGTCAACTGGCACGCCCGGCCAAGGGAGGAAACCCCCGTTCTGGGCCAACCCCGCGGCCCGGCAACAGAACTCAGGATGACCCCGGACGCCACCGCCGCCGTTGTCGAGAAGGCGGGGTTCCTACCGGACAGCATTATCGAATTACCGCCCTATCACTACGGTGCGGTATTCCGGAAGACCAACGGCTGAGTCGTCTTGCCATCCCCAGTCGGCGGGCGTACCCTTCGCTCTCTGTAATCCCCTTATTTTCCAACAAACTCATACCCGAGGCCCCGAAATGTCTTTTGTTGCCGACCGCCTGAGCCTGATCCAACCCAGCCCCACCATCGCCGTCACCCAGAAAGCCCGCGACCTGAAGGCCGAAGGGCGCGACGTGATCGGCCTCGGCGCGGGAGAGCCGGATTTCGACACCCCCGAACACATCATTGAGGCGGCAAAAAAGGCACTCGACGACGGCATGACGCGCTATACCGCCATCAACGGCATCCCCGAATTGACGGACGCTATTATCGCCAAGTTCAAGCGCGACAACGGCCTTGATTACAAAACCGACGAAATCGCCGTTAGCTGCGGCGGCAAACAGGTCATCTTCAACGCTTTCATGGCGACGCTGAACCCCGGCGACGAGGTCGTTATTCCCGCGCCCTACTGGGTGTCCTACCCGGACATCGCGCTTTTGTTCGAAGGCAAACCGGTGTTCGTCAACTGTCCGGCGGAAAGCGGGTTCAAGATGCGGCCCGAAGACCTGGACGCCGCCATTACGCCCAAGACCAAATGGCTGATCCTGAATTCGCCATCCAACCCATCCGGCGCGGCCTACACGCGCGAAGACCTCAAGGCGCTGGCCGGTGTGCTGATGAAGCACCCCCACGTCTGGGTGATGACCGACGATATCTACGAGCACGTGATTTATGACGGCTTCGAATTTTTCACCATCGCCCAGGTCGAGCCCGGCCTCAAGGACCGCACCCTGACGCTCAACGGCATGGCAAAGGCCTACTGCATGACCGGTTGGCGGGTCGGCTTCGCCGGCGGCCCGGCGGAATTGATCAAGGCGATGACCAAGGTGCAGTCGCAATCGACCACCCACACCGCTGCCGTCAGCCAGGCGGCGTCGGTGGCGGCCTTGAACGGACCGCACGATTTCATCAAAGCCAACAACAAAATCTTCCTGGAGCGCCGCGATCTGGTGGTCAGCATGCTGAATCAGGCGCCGGGGCTCAACTGCCCGACGCCGGAGGGCGCATTTTATGTCTATCCGTCGTGCGCCGGCACCATCGGCAAGACAACGCCGGACGGCAAAGTGATCGAAACGGACGAGGATTTCGTCACCTATATCCTGGAAACGGAAGGCATCGCCGCCGTCCAGGGCGCCGCATTCGGGCTGTCGCCGCACTTCCGGATCAGCTACGCCACCGCGACGGATTTGCTGGAAGACGCGTGTCAGCGCATCCAGCGGGCCTGCGCCGCGCTGGGCTGATTTTTTTATTTTTCCGTGAGCGTGTGGATTCCGTCCCAGTGTTCGGGTGGTTCCTCGATCAGGTGGCGGCAGGCTTCGGCCATGACGGCGGATGGCGCATCGTCTTCGAACGACTGGAACGCCTTTAGCGCGCCTTTGAAGTCCCCGGCCCGGTAGAGAACCAGGGCGTCGGCATAAGGTTGGCAGTGGCCTTCCAGTTCGGAATTCGCGCCTGAGGCAAACCCTCGAAGCTCGAAAATTCGGGTGCCGCCTTCGCGGCCCTTGACCCGGACGGTATCCAATTCGCGCGTCCGGAATTTCCCCTCGGCCATGTCCAGAGTTGCTTCGTCGACAATGATGTCGGTGCGGTAGGCCTTATTTACGCCTTCCAGCCGGGACGCCAGGTTCACCGTATCGCCGATGCAGGTGTAGTCCTGCGCCTGTTCGGAACCGATGTTGCCGACGATGACCTCACCGGTGGCGACGCCGATGCGGGCATGGATCGGCGGCAGGCCCCGGGCCTGCCAGTCCCGGCGCATGTCGTCGAGCTTGATCTGCATGCCGAGCGCCGCATTACAGGCCAACACCGCGTGGTTGCCCTTGGTCAGGGGCGGGCCCCAGAACGCCATGATGCCGTCGCCCAGGTACTTGTCCAGAATGCCATCGTTGGCCGTCAGCTCATCCGCCATGGCGCCCAGGTATTCATTCAGGAAACCGACCAGTTCCTCGGCATCCATGCCTTCGCTGATTGTGGTGAAGCCGGCGATATCGCTGAACAACAGCGTCTGCACTCGGCGCGTACCGCCTTGTTGCAGGTTTTCCGGGTTTTCCATGATGTCGCTGACGATGGAGGGGTGGACATATTTGCCGAACAGGTTGCGGATTTGCTCTTTCTCCTTCAGGCCGCCGGTCATGTGATTGAAGGCACGGGCCAGCTGCCCGACTTCGTCCTTGGATTTGTTTTCCACCGTGTAGTCGTAATTGCCGTCCATGATTTCCCGGGTGCCCCGGACCAATAGGCGGATCGGGAAGACGATCCGATTGGTCATGAGCATAATCACCACCAGCCCGACGAGGAGCGCTGCCAGCCCTAAGGAAAATATCTTCCATTGCAAAGAGACGAATGGCACCATCGCCTTATCCAGGCTGGCCACGAACAGATACCCCGCCGGCCGCCCGGCCTTACCGAATTTACCCTGCAGGCGGATGAACCGTTCGTCCCGGAAGTCAAAGGATTCCCCTGTCCCGATCATCGCCGCTTTGAGGACCGCCCGGCTCTGCTCAGGCGGCACATTCGCCGCTACCGGATCGCCATCGATATGGAAAATCACCTGGACGCCCAAGCTTTCGTCTTTCAACAGGTCATTGACCCAGGCATCGTCGATGACCAAGCCGACGGACACCACGCCCAGGGCGTAATCATCCGACAGGGATTCCTTCAGCGGCACATTGATCATGTTCGTCAGTTTCCCGCCGAAGACCATGACGCGGGAATCGTTCTTACCGGTGTCCAGGATTTCCGCCAGAAGGCCGTCGACGTGCGGTTCCTCGACCTGCTCCATGATCCGGGCGATATGTTCGTCGCGGTTAACCTTCACGCCTGAAGGGGCTGGACAGACGCCGCGCACGGCCATTTCCTCGTCGATCACGAACACCATGTCGGCCTTGGTATCCATGCTGATTTCTTCGGCGAAGGAGAAATAATTGTCCTTCACCTGTTGCAGGAAGGAGCGGTATTTCTGGTCCGAGGTGATGGTGCGGACCAACTTCAGCGTATTGGCCCGTTCGTTCTCGAACTTTTTTTCGAAACGGGTTCGTGTCGAGCGCAACTGCCCGGTGATCTGCGCGGTCTGGAATTCCGTCGTTTGCGTATTGGTGTAATAGATGGTCCCGCCCATCAACAGGGCGAGAATTCCAAAAAACGCCGAAAAGATTTTGCCGCGAAGGCCCATGATGAAGGCTCATATGGTTTCTTCAATTGGTTGTTGGCGGATCAGTGGACGACGGTGTCGACCGACAGGACTCCGTTCACCTGGCTGTGTTCATCCGCCACCACCGTGACGTTTTCTATCAGATGCCCCAGTCGCCAGAACCAGAACATGACTTCATAGTCGCCGGGGTTTATGTCCCGGAAGGCGTAAGACGAACCGCTCCGGACACGCTGTGACCGCAAGTTCTTGCGGGACAACACTGCCGCAATCAGGCGATCATCCTCTTCGGCGGCCAGTTCCAGATCGCCGGTCAACTCCACCACCATGTCGGCGTTGTCACCGGACGCCAGGACAGGCAGTTCCTGGATGGCGTCCGAGTTGATATCGGCCAGAAAAAAGGTCAGCGGTTTCGACGTTGCGTTCTCGATGTGGATGACGTCACCCTTGGCGACGGCGAGCGACCGGGGTTGCAGCTCTTCATCCGCAGTAGCCTCGACCTCATGCACTTTGCCCGGCTTCCAGGCCGGGTCCAGCAGGATGGCGTATACGGCGACGAAATCGTAATTCACCATGGTGTCGTTGTAGGCGACCTTGCCATCGGCGGAGGCGCCGTAGGATTCCGCGCCTTCCTGGTAAACCATTCCCGGCTTCTTTTTCGTCGCTTTCTTGATGTAGTCCTTATGCGGGCGGGCGGTCACCTTGCCATATATGCTGCCCTTGCCATCGGCGGGCGGGACAAAGGGATCGAACACATGGCTATCACCCAGCGCGGCTGCAGAAAGACCCCACACCACGGTCAAGGCGACAACCGACACTATCCTGGAAATTCTTTGTTGCATGAAATTCCCCGCCTAGCGCCGTTTTTTGCGCTTGCGGCTGACCGTTAAACTAACGCTATCGACCGGACTGCCGGAAACGGCGACAGCCACAGGCGTCGCCGAATAGCGGCGGTGGGACACGGCGGCATTGAGCTTCCATTGCCCTTCCGGCACGTTATCCAGCGTAAACGCCCCCGGCTTTTCCATCAGCGCATAAAACGGCGACGGCACGACGATGATGGTGCCTTCCATGTTCTTGTGCACGGAACAGTAATATTTGACGGTGCCAGCCTTGGGGAAATCGACGGTCAGTTTGGAGTTTTTGCTGGCCAGTCCGATGTCGAACTTGCGCGTACGGCTGAGGGAATAGACGTTGTGGTCGATTTCGCGCTCTTCATCGTTGACGAAGACGACTTCGCTACCGGCGACAACAACGGTGACGGCGGGGCTGAAAATCCGTCCCTTCTGCGTAACCTTGTGTTTTTTGACCGCCTCGGCGGCTTTTTTATCGGCCGGCTCCAGGAAAACGATCATGTTTTTCAGTTTTTTTCCGCCGTCGACCTTGATCTCACCGGAGATGGATGCGGCGTAGGCCGTCACAGGGGTGCCCGCAGCCACCGCAAGCAGTGCGCAGGCAAGGGCTAAAACCACGAACACGCCGACGGGTCCGGTCCGGGCCCGCCAAATGCTGAACCTTGTCATGTTCCCCCTCCTTCAGATGAATGTTCTTCCCAAAAACATTCACCGGGAGCCTGATTTTCTTAAAAATAAAGTCAGGTGCCGTTCAGGAATAAACGAGCATAGATCAAACCCTCGACCCGATACCACTCCTTTTACGGAAAAAACCCTACTTATTCTGCAGATAAAAAGACCTGATCGCTTGCCGACAGAAAAGTTTGCTTACGCACATCTTCCCTTTTTTCTTTGCATCCCGCGCCTAGGGCTTTACCCTTTTCCCATAACAAATGAAGCGGGAATACCCGCACGCCAGAATGAATAACCGTTCTCTCTGGGAGGGTTCCATGGCCACCAAGACACCATCCGGACCACGCGCCGCCGCCATCGTCGGCCCTTATCTTTGCGGCAAAACAGCTCTTTTCGAAAGCATACTGATGCAAACCGGCGCGGTTGGCCGTAAAGGCACGTCCAAGGACGGCTATGCCGTAGGCGACGCCACGCCGGAAGCGAAAAAACGCCAGATGAGCACCGAGGTCAACATCGCGTCGAGCGAATATATCGGCGAGGCATGGACCTTCCTGGATTGTCCCGGTTCCATCGAGCTGATCCAAGACACCCTGAACGCCCTGATGGTTGCCGATACCGCCATCGTGGTGTGCGAACCCGATGCAGCCCGTGTGCTCACGGTCGCCCCCATTTTGAAATTTCTCGACGAAAACGACATTCCCCATATTCTGTTCATCAACAAAATGGACACCGCCATATCCAGCGTGAAGGAAATTCTCGAAGCTTTGCAACAGCATTCCAAACGGCCGATGCTGTTGCGCGAGATTCCGATCCGCGAGGGCGAAAAAATTATCGGCCATGTCGACCTGGTCAGTGAACGGGCCTTCCAATGGACTCCCGGCCAGCCGTCGGAACTTATTGAAATTCCGGGCGCTGTCCAGGGTCGGGAAGAAGAAGCCCGTGCCGAATTGCTGGAAAGCCTGGCCGATTTCGACGACACCCTGCTGGAAGAGCTCTTGGAGGACATCGTTCCGACGTCCGAGGAAATTTACTCCAGCCTGACCAAAGACCTGCAGAACAGTTATATCGTCCCGGTGTTTTTCGGCTCCGCCGAGCAGGACAACGGCATCCGCCGGTTGCTCAAGGCGTTGCGCCATGAATCTCCGGGGGCCGACACCACTGCTGAACGCTTAGGCGTCGATCAGGCGGGCGGTGGCGTTCTGGCGCAGGTCTTCAAAACCGTCCACGCCGGGCATGCCGGCAAGTTGAGCTTCGCCCGTGTCCTCAGGGGCGAGGTGAGCGATGGCATGACGCTGAACGGTGAAAGAGTCAGCGGCCTGCACCGCGTCATCGGCCAAAAGCACGAAAAGATGAGCAAGGCCGGACAGGGCGATATCGCCGCCTTTGGCCGCATGGACGGCGTCACCACCGGCGATGTATTGACCGATTCCGGTAACGGTAAGGGCGCCGATGCCGATTGGCCGGATGCCCGCAAGCCGCTGTTCGCGCTCTCCATTCACGCCGAACACCGCGAGGACGAGGTCAAACTATCCGGCGCGCTGGCCAAACTGGCCGACGAAGACACGTCCCTTTCCTACGGCCATGATCAGGACACCGGTGAATTTTTGCTGTGGGGCCAGGGTGAGGTGCACCTGCTGGTCACTATCGACCGGCTGAAGGAAAAGTACGGCCTCGCCGTCACCGCCGAACGCCCGCAGGTGCCCTACAAGGAAACCATTCGCCAGCCGGTCTCCCAGCACGCCCGGCACAAGAAACAGTCCGGCGGGCACGGCGAATTCGGCGACGTGCACCTGGATATCAAGCCCCTGCCGCGTGGCTCCGGGTTCCAGTTCGACGACGTCATCACCGGCGGCGTCGTGCCCAAACAGTATATTCCGGCGGTGAGAACCGGAGTTCAGGAGTTCATGGTCCGCGGACCACTGGGCTTTCCCGTGGTCGATGTTGCCGTAACCCTTACCGACGGCCAGTTCCACGCCGTCGACAGCTCCGAAATGGCGTTCAAGAAAGCCGCCGCCCAGGCCATGCGCGAAGGCATGCCCAACTGCAAACCCGTGCTGCTGGAACCGATCTTCCAGGTCCACATCACCTTGCCCAACGATTTCACGTCCAAGGTGCAGCGGCTGGTCAGCGGCCGGCGCGGCCAAATTCTCGGTTTCGACGCCAAGCCGGGCTGGGCAGGCTGGGATGAGGTCACCGTGCAGTTGCCACAATCGGAAATGCACGACCTGATTATCGAACTGCGCTCGATGACGCTGGGGGTCGGCTTTTTCGACTGGGAATTCGACCACCTGCAGGAATTGTCCGGCAAGGACGCCGATACCGTGGTCGCCCAGCGCAGCAAGTTCCTGGCGCGCAACTAAGCCGGGCGGCATTGCAAAAAAAGCCCCGGCTAAAAGCCGGGGCGAGTTTAAACAGGGAGGCTTCACGTCTGGGAGACGTAGGGGCCGTCCGGGGGGGTGGACGGTCCCTGACTCTGAACGGGGGGGTCCAGAGTATTCCGGATTGTTATCCGGAAATTTCGTCGCAATGTTGCGCTGCAACATCGCTTGGAACGAATATAGGTATACCACCATATGCAAACCACCCACAAAATAGCAGCCCAGCCATGCGTTTTACGCATGGGCGTTAATGATTTGATTTTATTATAAAAAATCCGCTTCAGGCGATACCGAAGCCGGTTAAATACAGGATCAGGCGACTCCGCCTGTCATTTTGCGCACCAGGAAATCGCGCAAAACTCCAATTCGCTTGTTGTTGCGAAGCTCTTCCGGATAGACGAAATACAAGTCCAGGCTGGGGCCACGGACTTCCGGCAAAATCTCCATCAGGTTGCGGCCTTCGCGGCTCATATATTCCGGCAGCGCGGCGATCCCGAGGCCGCTTTGCACCGCCCGATAGATGCCGTAGATGCTGTTGACCCGCAATACCGGATGGCGCCTGTGGTCCGGCGACGCACCTTCCTCCAGCAGCCAGTTGGAATTGCCGACCGGCGGCGTCGCATCCTCGCCGTAAACAATGATGCGGTGGTCGTCTAGGTCCGCCGGCGTTTTCGGAAGGCCCCGTTCCTTGAGGTATTCGGGCGCCGCATAGACGCGGTAATTCATGGTCATCAAGTGGCGCTGGATCAGGTCCGGCTGGGACGGCGGCATCATGCGGATGGCGGCGTCGGCCTCGCGCATGGACAGGTCCAGTTCCGTATCGGCCAGCGCCAACGAGACCTCCACATCCGGGTAGAGCGCGATAAATTCCTTGATCTGGGGCGTCAGCCAGATCGACCCGAAGGCAACCGTCGTGGTGATCTTCAGCGCGCCCTGGGGGCGTTCCTTGCTGTCCATGATGCGGGCCTCGGCCATGGCCAGCTTGCCGTAGACGTGGTGCGTGGTCTGGAACAGGTCCTCGCCCTGCTCGGTTAGCTTGAGGCCACGGGCATGGCGGTGGAACAACTTAACCACCAGACTGTCTTCCAAAGCCGAAATCTGGCGGCTGACGGCGGACTGGCTCAGGTTCAGGGTTACACCGGCATGGGTGAAGCTGCCGGCCTCGGCGACGGCGTGAAAAACGCGGAGCTTGTCCCAATCCATTTTAGTCTCCCTCAAGCGCAGACTTTACCAGCGGCAAACCTACTCGGCGGCCCCCGCCTCATCGCCCCGTTCGGCCAGAAGGCGTTCGGCTTCCAGCGCGCTCATGCAACCGGTGCCTGCCGCCGTTACCGCCTGGCGATAGATCGTATCCTGCACGTCACCGGCGGCGAATACACCGTCGACGCTGGTCCGCGTGGTGCCGGGCTCGGTCAGAATGTAGCCGTGATCGTCCATCTCCAACTGGCCCTTGAAGATTTCGGAATTGGGCGTGTGGCCGATGGCGATGAAAACACCTTCCACGGCAATTTCGGACACCGCATCGGTCTTGACGTTTTTTATCCGGATGCCGGTGACGCCAAGCGGGTCTTCGTCGCCAACCACTTCGTCGAGGACGCTGTCCCACACGGGTTCAATCTTGTCATGCGCCAGCAGGCGGTCCTGCAGGATTTTCTCGGACCTGAGCTCGTCGCGCCGGTGCACCAGATAAACCTTGGAGGCGAAATTGGTCAGGAACAGGGCTTCCTCGACCGCCGTATTGCCGCCGCCGATCACGGCGACCGGTTTGTCGCGGAAGAAAAAGCCGTCGCACGTCGCGCACGCAGACACGCCGAAGCCGGAGAACTTCGCCTCGCTTTCCAGGCCCAGCCAGCGGGCGCTGGCGCCGGTAGCGATAATCAGGGTGTCGCCGGTGTAAATATCGCCGCCGTCTCCGATGGCGCGGAAGGGGCGCGCCGACAGGTCGGTTTCGACGATGATGTCCTCGAACATTTCCGTGCCGACGTTCTTAGCCTGTTCGTGCATCTGTTCCATCAACCAGGGGCCCTGCACCGGCTCGGCGAATCCGGGGTAGTTCTCAACATCGGTGGTGATGGTCAACTGCCCGCCCGGCTGGATGCCGCGCACCAGAATCGGTTTAAGATTGGCGCGCGATGCGTAGATTCCGGCCGTATAACCGGCGGCTCCCGAACCGATGATGAGAACTTTCGAATGGTGCGTTTCCGGCATAGTGACGGGCTTCCTTACAGACCAACAACGGATTAAAAAAGACGCCCTAAGATAGAAACCTCAAGGCGGAGAGGCAAGCAGCAGGAAAACCGGAAACCAGGGGCCGGTTTCGTTTGCGGTCCGGAGCAAGGTAAGATAATTTCGCAATAATATTACGCAATAAAATTATAATGCTTGGGGGCGGAAGGGAACATTTCATGCAAAAAGTCAAACTGGACAAGATCGACCGCAGCATCCTGCGCGACCTGCAGGCCGAAGGCCGTATCACCAACGTGGAACTGGCCGGGCGCGCCGGCATTTCCGCGCCGCCGTGCCTGAGAAGGGTGCGGGCGCTTGAAGAGGCCGGTTACATCAAAAGCTATCACGCCTGCCTCGACCCCAAGGCGCTCGGCTATCATGTCACCGTATTCGCCCAGGTCGGGCTGTCGTCGCAGGCCGAAGCCGACCTCGAGGCCTTCGAGGCGACCGTACAGGACTGGGACGAGGTCCGCGAATGCTTCATGCTGGCCGGCGAGACGGACTTCCTGCTCAAGGTCGTAGCCCCCGACTGGGATGCCTATCAGACCTTCCTGACCACCAAACTGACCGCCGCCGCCAACGTCAGCCACGTCAAATCGTCGCTCTCGATCCGCGCCGCCAAGCTGGCGCCGGGCGTGCCCATCAACCCGGAAACCGGCGGCGATAATGGTGGAACCGAAATAGAAACCGGGCCGGAAGCCTAGCTCTCGGCTTCGGGCTCTTCTTTTTTCTTGCCCATGGTGCTGATGCCCAGCAGCGGATAGGCCGGGCAGAATTTGAACACCGCCGTCAGCATGACCGGCACGCCGATCCAGCCGAGCCACTGATAGGCCACGCCCGGCCCCAGCAGCGCGAAAGCGACCAGCGCCGCGCCGGCGAGGAAGCGGAGAATACGGTCCGTGTTTCCGACATTGGTTTTCATGGAAGAGCACCTCTTTTTGAATTGGCAGAACGACAACACCCTAGCCGCACGCTTTTTAAAAAGCGAGGCGGCGCTATTCACATTTTGATGAGCGGGGAAAGGCGGGTTACTTAAACTCGACCATGACGATTTCGTAGGACTTGCCGCCGCCCGGCGTGTTGACCTCGACGGTATCGCCCAGTGTTTTGCCGATCAGCGCGCGGGCCAGCGGCGAGGTCACGGAGAGTTTTCCGCTTTTGGCGTCGGCTTCTTCGCTACCGACGATCTGGTAGGTGCTTTCCTTGTCGGTTTCCTCGTCGGCCAGCATCACGGTGGCGCCGAACTGCACCCGGTCGCCGGACAGCGACGCCGGATCGATCACCTGAGAGCAACTGATAATGCCTTCCAGCTCCTTTAGGCGGCCTTCGATGAAGCTCTGGCGTTCCTTGGCCGCGTGGTATTCGGCGTTTTCCTTCAGGTCGCCGTGTTCGCGGGCGACGCCGATTGCCTTGGAAATAGCCGGGCGTTCCTCGTTCTTGAGATAACGGAATTCCTTCTCCAGGGCGGCCAGCCCTTCGGCGGTCATCGGGACTTTATCCATCGGATCGGCGTCTCCTAAAACGCAAGTCTCCCGCACGCTAAAAGGCCGGGAGAACAATTCAATTAATACGAAGTATCAAAATAAGCCTGTAGCGGCATCACTTCAAGACTGCCCTTGGCAATCGCTTCCATGGCGCCGACGGCGGCCGCCGCCCCGGTCATGGTGGTGAAGTGGGGGATATTATTGACCAATGCGCCGCGCCGGATGGTGTAGCTGTCGGCGATGGCCTGCACGCCTTCGGTGGTGTTGATGACAAGCTGCACGCCGCCGTCGTTGATGGCGTCGACGCAGTGCGGCGCGCCTTGCAGCACCTTGTTGATGCGCGTCACCTCCAACCCCTGGCTGGAAAGGAACTCCTGCGTGCCGCCGGTCGCCAGCAGGCCGAAGCCCATCGCCGCCAAGCGTTTCGCCAGCCGGGCGGCGGCATTCTTGTCGCGCTCCTTGACCGAAATGAAAGCCGTGCCGGTGTCCGGCAGGCGATTGCCCGCGCCTAACTGCGCCTTGGCAAAGGCGCGCTCAAAATCCGTATCCAGACCCATGACCTCGCCGGTGGACTTCATTTCCGGGCCTAAGATGATATCGACGCCGGGGAAACGGGCAAACGGGAACACCGCTTCCTTGACCGCGAAATGGCCCCGGCCGGTCTCCAGCGCCGAAACCGAGACCGGCAGGCCGAAACTTTTCAGCTTTTCCCCGACCATGACACGCGCCGCCAGCTTCGCCACCGGAATGCCGGTCGCCTTGGCGACGAAGGGTACGGTGCGGCTGGCGCGCGGATTGACCTCGATTAGGTAGATATCGCCGTCCTTGACCGCGTACTGCACGTTCATCAGCCCGACGACGCCGAGCGCGCCCGCCAGCAGCGCCGTCTGGCGCTCCAGTTCGGCGATGGTGTCCTTATCCAGCGAATAAGGCGGCAGCGAACACGCGCTGTCGCCGGAATGGATGCCGGCTTCCTCGATGTGCTGCATGATGCCGGCGACGTAGATATCTTCGCCGTCGGCGAGCGCATCGACGTCGATCTCGATGGCGTCTTCCAGGAACGAATCCAGCAGCACCGGGCTTGTGCCGGAGACGTGTACGGCCTCGGTCATATAGCGGCGCAGCCCGTCCATATCGTGGACGATTTCCATGGCCCGGCCGCCGAGCACGTAACTGGGCCGAATGACCAGCGGGAAGCCGACATCCTGGGCGACGGCTTCGGCCTCGGCGTCCGAGCGCGCCAGGCCGTTCTTCGGCTGCTTCAGGTCGAGGTCCTGCAACAACGCCTGGAAGCGTTCGCGGTCTTCGGCGAGATCAATGGCGTCCGGCGAGGTGCCCAACACCGGAATGCCTTCGGCTTCCAGCGCGTGGCTCAGTTTCAGCGGTGTCTGGCCGCCCAGTTGCACGATGACGCCCATCAACTCGCCGGAGCGTTGTTCAACGCGGATCAACTCAATCACGTCTTCGGCGGTCAGCGGTTCGAAATACAGCCGGTCGGAGGTGTCGTAATCGGTCGACACGGTTTCCGGGTTGCAGTTGACCATGATCGCTTCGATGCCCGCGTCCTTCAGCGCATAGGCCGCATGCACGCAGCAGTAATCGAATTCGATGCCCTGGCCGATACGGTTTGGCCCGCCGCCCAAAATGATGGCTTTTTTTCGATCCGACGGCTCGGCTTCACATTCCGGCGGTTCCAGCCCGTTGCCGGAATAGCTGGAATACATGTAAGAGGTCTGCGACGGGAATTCGGCGGCGCAGGTGTCGACCCGCTTGAAGGCGGGGCCGATGTCCAACGTGCGCCGCAATTTGGTGACCGCGGCGGCGCCCTCGCCTGTCAGTTCGCCCAGCCGTTCGTCGGAAAAGCCCATGGCCTTGAGCGCCAGCAGACCCGGAACGTCGCCGGGCAGGCCGTTTTGGCGGACATGGTCTTCGGCCGCGACGATGACTTCGATCTGCTCCAGAAACCACGGATCGTACTTGCTGGCGTCGCGAATTGTTTCCAGATCATGCCCCAGCCGGAAGGCCTGGGCGATCAGCAGCAGCCGGTCCGGCCGGGCCCGCCCCAACTGCTCGAGAATATCATCGCCGCCTTCGCTAAACCCTTCGATCTCGTTCAGCCCCGTGAGGCCCGTTTCCATGGAACGCAGGCCCTTTTGCAGGGATTCCGCAAACGTGCCGCCGATGGACATGGCCTCGCCGACGGACTTCATGGAACTGCTCAACAGGGCATCGGTACCGGGGAATTTCTCGAACGTGAAGCGCGGAATTTTGGTCACCACGTAATCGATGGTCGGCTCGAAACTGGCGGGCGTGACACCGGTGATGTCGTTGTCCAGTTCATCCAGCGTATAGCCGACGGCCAGCTTCGCCGCGATCTTGGCAATCGGGAAGCCCGTCGCCTTGGACGCCAGCGCGGAGGAGCGCGATACCCGCGGGTTCATTTCGATGACCAGCAGGCGTCCGGTGTCCGGATCGACGGCGAACTGTACATTGGAGCCGCCGGTCTCGACGCCGATCTCGCGCAGCACGTCGATCGAGGCGTTGCGCATGATCTGGTATTCCTTGTCGGTCAGGGTCAGCGCCGGCGCGACGGTGATGCTGTCGCCGGTGTGCACGCCCATGGGATCGACGTTTTCGATGGAGCAGATGATGATGCAGTTGTCGGCCTTGTCGCGCACCACCTCCATCTCGAACTCTTTCCAGCCCAGAATGGATTCTTCGACCAGCACCTGGGTCACCGGCGAGGCGTCGAGCCCGCTGGCGACGAATTTTTCGTATTCCTCAAGCGTGTTGGCGATGCCGCCGCCGATGCCGCCCAGCGTAAACGACGGGCGGATGATCATCGGCAGGCCGATTTCCTTCATCGCCGTTCGGCCTTCCTCCATGGTATGGACGATGCGGCTGACCGGACATTCGAGGCCGATGTTGGCCATGGCATCGCGGAACTTCTCACGATCCTCGGCCTTATCAATGACGTCGGCCTTGGCGCCGATCAGCTCGACGCCGTACTTGTCCAGAATCCCGGCTTCCGCCAGCTCGATGCCGGCGTTGAGCCCGGTCTGCCCGCCCATGGTCGGCAGCAATGCGTCCGGCCGTTCCTTGACGATGACGCGCTCCAGCATGTCCAGCGTGATCGGCTCGACATAGGTCGCGTCGGCCATCGACGGGTCGGTCATGATCGTCGCCGGGTTGGAATTGACCAGCACCACCCGATAGCCCTCTTCGCGCAAAGCCTTGCACGCCTGGGCGCCGGAATAATCGAACTCGCACGCCTGGCCGATAACGATCGGCCCGGCGCCGATGATCATGATGGTCGAGATGTCGGTGCGTTTCGGCATCAGATCACCCCCAGCAACGCCAGCACCAGCAGTACCGTGGTGGCGATCAGGCCGTAGATGTTGTAGCGGAATCTGTGGGCGATTTCCTTGAATTTACTCATGGCTTAGCCGCCTCCATGTTGGCGACGAACCGGTCGAACAGGTAGTGGCTGTCCTGCGGGCCGGGGGAGGCTTCGGGGTGGTACTGGACCGAAAACACCGGCTTGCCGTCGACGCGGATGCCTTCGAGCGAGCCGTCGAACAGCGACGTGTGGGTCTCGATGACACCGGCGGGCAGGCTGTCGCGCTCGACGACGAAGCCGTGGTTCTGGCTGGTGATTTCGACGCGGCCGGTCTCGACGTCCTTAACCGGCTGGTTGGCGCCGCGATGGCCCAAATGCATCTTCGAAGTCTTGGCGCCCAGGGCGAGCGACAGGATCTGGTGGCCGAGGCAGATGCCGAACACCGGCAGGCCGGTTTCCAGAACCGCCTGGATCGCCGGGACGGCGTAAACGCCGGTCGCCGCCGGGTCGCCGGGGCCGTTGGACAGAAACACGCCGTCGGGCTGGTGGCCTAAAATCTCTTCCGCCGTCGCCGTTGCCGGCACCACCGTGACGCGGCATCCGGTGGAGGCGAGGCAGCGCAGGATGTTGCGCTTGGCCCCGTAATCGACGGCGACGACGTGAAACTTCGGCTCGCTTTGCTTGCCGAAGCCGTCCTCCAGCGTCCATTCGGTTTCGTCCCAGGTATAGGTCTGGACGCAGGAGACCTCCTTCGCCAGGTCCATGCCTTCCAGCCCCGGCCAGGCGGCGGCTTCCGCCTTGAGCGCGTCGATATCGAGGCTTTCGCCCTCTTTCGCGCGGACGATGACGCCCGTCGGCGCGCCGCCGTCGCGGATCCGGCGCGTCAGGCGGCGGGTATCGATGCCGGTGACGGCAACCAGGTTCATGGACTTCAGCCAGGCATCCAAATGACCCGCCGAGCGCCAACTGGCGGGATCCGTGATATCGGCGCGCAGGATGCAGCCCCGGACGGCGGGCGTTGTCGTTTCCAGATCGTCCGGATTGGCGCCGACGTTGCCGATGTGCGGGAAGGTAAAGGTGATGATCTGGCCGGCGTAGCTGGGGTCGGTGAGGATTTCCTGATAGCCGGTGATCGAGGTGTTGAAGCAGACCTCGCCGACCGCGCGGCCCACCGCGCCCGCACCACGGCCCCAGAAGACTTCGCCCGTCGCCAACACCAGGGCGGCGTCGGCGGCGCAGGAGAATCCCTCCCCCCGGAACCTGGTTCCGGCCGGGATGGCGGGGACTTTTACGTCGGTCATGGGCAGGGCCTGACTGGAGGGCACTTAGGGCGCGTCGCCCGCATCCTTAAGAGCAAGGCGCCGGGCACGCCTTACATAAGCAATCCGGGACCACAGGTCAAGACTCCAAATTCCTAAAAACTGCTTGTTTTTCAATGACTTATTTTAATGACCCGGCTTGCTTTTTGCAGCGGGATTCGCTACCTTCTTCGTTTCCTGGAAAAACAACCAAGGGCCTGCCATGCTGCGCACGCGAATCGCCGACGCCCTCAAGACGGCTATGAAGAGCAAGGATGCCAAGTCCACCGCGACGCTGCGGCTGATCATGGCGGCGCTCAAGGACCGCGACATCGCCGCGCGCTCCAAGGGCAACAAGGACGGCATCCTGGAAGACGAGGTGCTGGGCATGTTGCAATCCATGATCAAGCAGCGCCGCGAATCCATTTCGCTTTATGAGAAGGGCGGGCGCATGGAACTGGCCCAGCAGGAAGCCGAAGAAATCGCCGTGATCGAGGAATTCCTGCCCGAACAGATGAGCGAAGACGACATGACCGCCGCCATCGACACCGTCATCGGCGAGACGGAAGCCGCTAGCCTCAAGGACATGGGGCGCGTCATGGCGGCGCTGAAGGACCGCCACGCCGGAAGCATGGACTTTTCCAAGGCCAGCGCCCTGGTCAAGAGCCGGCTGAGTTAAAAGCGCCCCTCTCTAACTTTATCCCCGTTATTCAACCAATCCACCGCAAGCGCCGTTAAGGGCCGCTTGCGAAACGTGGTATTATTCGGCGATTCGTTTGCCCGGTTTCTTCCGGGCGCAGTGTTTTGTTCGCCCCTAAGAGATCAAACATGGCCTTTTCCGATCAGTTCCTGGAAGAATTACGTGGCCGTTCCGGCTTGGCGGATGTCGTCGGACGGCGCGTCAAGCTGACCCGCAAGGGGCGCGAACATTCCGGGCTGTGCCCGTTCCACAAGGAAAAGACGCCGTCGTTCACGGTCAATGAGGAAAAGGGCTTCTACCACTGCTTCGGCTGCGGCGAGCACGGCAGCGTCTTCGACTTCGTCATGCAGACCGAAGGTCTGACCTTCCCGGAAGCGGTGGAAAAGCTGGCCGGCGAGGCCGGGCTGGAAATCCCCCAGGACACCCCGGAAGAACGCGAACGCCAGGAACAGCGCAAGACGCTCTATGATGTCACCGAGGCGGCAACGCGGTTTTTCCAGAGCCAGCTCTACGGCACCAACGGCAAACAGGCGCTGGACTACCTGAAACGCCGCGGCCTTGCGGACGAGACCATCAAACGCTTCCGCCTGGGCTTTGCGCCGGATGGCCGGACCGTATTGAAAGAAGCCCTCGCCCGCGAGGGTATCGACGATGGCCGGATGATCGCCACCGGCCTGATTATCCAGCCTGAGGACAATTCAAGAAATTCCTATGACCGGTTCCGCGGCCGGGTGATATTCCCGATTACCGACACGCGCGACCGGGTGATCGCCTTCGGCGGACGGATCTTGGGCGACGGCGAGCCCAAGTATTTGAACTCGCCGGAAACCTCGCTGTTCCACAAAGGCCACGTGCTGTACGGGCAGAAAACGGCCAGCGGCCCGGCGCGCAAGGCGGGGCTGATTCTCGTCACCGAGGGCTATACGGACGTCATCGCTCTCCATCAGGCGGGGTTTGAGAACGCCGTCGCCCCCTTGGGCACGGCGCTGACCGAGGACCAGATGAAGATTCTCTGGAAGATCGTGCCCGAGCCGGTGCTGTGCTTCGACGGCGACGCCGCCGGACAGAAGGCCGCCGCCCGCGCCGCCGTGCGCGCCTTGCCGCTGCTGGCGTCAGGCTACGGTTTGCGCTTTGCACTGCTGCCGACGGGCGAAGACCCGGACAGCCTGATCAAGACCGGCGGCGCAGAGGCCATGTCCGGCGTCATCAACGCGGCGCTACCGCTGTCCGAAGTGCTGTGGCGCATGGAAACCGGCGGGCGCGTCCCGAAAACGCCGGAACAACGGGCCGCCCTGCAAAAACGGCTTAAAGACCACGCGCTGGAAATCACAGATTCCACCCTGCGCTCGCATTTCCTGGCGCTGTTCAACGACCGGCTCTGGTCCGGCGCAAAAAGCCGCAAGGATGCCAATGTCAGGGGCAACAGCCGTGCCAATTGGCAACCGTCCATGGCGCTCGGCGAAGCCCCCGGCGGAGGACTCACTGGTGGAGGCCCCACTGGCGGTGGAGCAAGCCCCGACGCCCGCAGGCTCGCCCAACAGGTGTTGCTGGCGATCATCATCAGCCACCCGGATATTTTCGATCACGTCGAGGAAACGCTTGGCAATTTCAGCTTCGCCGAAGGCGGCCTGGACCAGTTGCGCCAGGAACTGATTTCGGTGCTTTTGAACGACGCCGACCTGGAATCCGACGGCGTCAAGGACGTGTTGGCCCAACGCGGCTATGCCGAAAGCCTGAACGTCCTGTTCCGCGACCCGATGATCCAGGCCAACCGGATTCTCCGCGCCGACGCCCCGGCGGAAAAGTACCAAACCCTGTGGGACGAGAACGTCGCCCTGCTGAAAACCCTGGAAACCGCACCGGAAGTCGAGAAAATCCGGCACGCGGGGGATGACGGCATTGCCGAAGAAGACTGGGAGCGCCAGCGCGCGCTGCTGGAGCAAGCCATGCACGGAGACCGGAATTAGCCCCTTTAGGAAAAGTTTAGACGCCATGCCGACCCTTGATTCCATGGAAGATTTTCCGTTTTTAAATTTTTTTGCCTCCATGGCCGCGAATCTGGCCCGCGTCTTGCATAAAAAATCCCGCGCAAAAAAGCCGGAACATGTTGGAAATATTGAATTTTTCGCCTTCAATGCTTGACAAGCACCCTGTCGAAGACGTAAACACCCTCACGATAATTATTGGCGGTATTTTTGGGCTTGCAACGGCGGGGCGCGAAAACCACCTTAATCCATATGGTTTTGATCAGGCTGGAACCGTCCGGAGCCGACCCGGGACGGTCCCGGACGGATAAGGCCGGTTCATGTCTACCGAATTTCAGGCGGAATTTCAGTTCGAAACGAGTCCGACAGGCAACCCGGAGCAAGAAACGTGAAACCCGGTTGGTGCCCGCCCTCAGTTAAGGAAGCAAACGTTGGCTAAAGCAGCGACAGCACAAAAAACAGACGCACAAGGCGGCCAGGAAGAAAGCGGCGACAGCCCCCTCCTGGACACCCTGAACGCCGCGGTCAAAAAGATGATCGCCGAAGGCAAAACCAAGGGCTTTGTCACCTATGACGCCCTCAACACGGCCCTGCCGCCCGATCAAGTCTCTTCCGAACAGATCGAAGACACCATGTCCATGCTGTCTGAAATGGGCATCAACGTCGTCGAGAGCGAAGATGGCGAAGACGCCGCCGCCAAGGGCGCCCCGGAAGAAAGTGAAGAAGACGCCCCTCAGAAAGGCAACGTCGACGAAAGCGATCTCGGCCGCACCGACGACCCTGTGCGCATGTACCTGCGCGAAATGGGCTCCGTGGAACTGCTGTCCCGGGAAGGCGAAATCGCCATCGCCAAGCGCATCGAGGCCGGCCGTGAAATGATGATCGGCGGCATCTGCGAAAGCCCGCTGACCATTCGCGCCATCGTCAAATGGCACGATGCCCTGATCGCCGAAGAAATGCTGCTGCGCGACATCATCGACCTGGACGCCACCCACGGCGGCGGCCCCGGCCAGCCACCCAACCAGCCCAACGCCGGAGGCGAGAACGGCGAAGAAAACGAAGATGGCGCCAACTCCCAAGTGCCCGCAGACGCCGGGAACAAGCCGGAACCGAAAAAGGCCGCCGGAGACGTATCGGGCGATGCCACGGGGAACCGCGAGAACGGGGACGACGACGAAGACGACGAAGACGGCGAGCAGAACCTGCCGCTGGCCCAGTTGGAAGCCAAGCTAACGCCGGAAGTGGTCGAGAACTTCGAGCGGATCACCAAAACTTACAAGAAGCTCCACAAGCTGCAGCTCACCCGCCTGGAAGCCATCCACAAAGGCGGCGAGATCAAGCCGGCCCAGGAAAAACGCTACGGCAAGCTGCGCCAGGAACTGATCGAAGTGATGGAGAACGTGCACCTCAACAACGCCCGTATCGAACAACTCGTCGAGCAACTCTATGGCCTCAACCGCAGCCTGATCACGGCGGAAGGCAAGCTTCTGCGCATGGCCACCAATTCCAAGATCAAGCGCGAAGAGTTCCTCGAGCATTACCGCGACACCGAGCTCGATCCGGGCTGGATGAAGCGCATCGGCAAGCTGGCGGGCAAGGGCTGGACGCGGTTCACCACGCGGTACGGCGACGACGCCAAGAATGTGCGCGCCAACATCGCCGAGATCGCCGACGCCACCGGGCTGCCGATCGGAGAATTCCGCCGCATTGTCTCCACCGTGCAAAAGGGCGAACGCGAGGCCGCCAAGGCCAAGAAGGAAATGATCGAGGCCAACCTGCGCCTGGTGATTTCCATCGCCAAGAAATACACCAACCGGGGCCTGCAGTTCCTCGACCTGATCCAGGAAGGCAACATCGGCCTGATGAAGGCGGTCGACAAATTCGAATACCGCCGCGGCTACAAGTTCTCGACCTACGCCACCTGGTGGATCCGCCAGGCCATCACGCGCTCCATCGCGGACCAGGCCCGCACCATCCGGATCCCCGTGCACATGATCGAGACCATCAACAAGCTGGTCCGCACGTCGCGCCAGATGCTGCATGAAATCGGCCGCGAACCGACGCCGGAAGAACTCTCCGTCAAGCTCTCCATGCCGCTGGAAAAGGTGCGTAAGGTCCTGAAAATCGCCAAGGAGCCGATTTCGCTGGAAACCCCCATCGGCGACGAGGAAGACAGCCACCTGGGCGATTTCATCGAAGACAAGAACGCGGTCCAGCCGCTTGACGCCGCGATCCAGTCCAACCTGCGCGAAACCACGACCCGCGTACTGGCGTCGCTGACCGCGCGCGAGGAACGCGTGCTGCGCATGCGCTTCGGCATCGGCATGAACACCGATCACACGCTGGAAGAAGTCGGCCAGCAATTCTCCGTAACGCGGGAACGAATACGTCAGATCGAAGCCAAGGCGCTCCGCAAGCTGAAGCACCCGTCCCGCTCCCGGAAACTGAGAAGCTTCCTGGATTATTAAAAGGGAAGACACGGAATTCAACAAACGGAGGCGCCGCAAGGTTCCTCCGTTTTTTGCTGTATACTTGGTGGCACACGCTACCGGGCCCGTAGCTCAACTGGTTAGAGCCGGCCGCTCATAACGGTCTGGTTGCAGGTTCGAGTCCTGCCGGGCCCACCATTCCCCCTTCCCCCCTAAACCGGCACATCCCCAGCCAGCGTGATGCGGTGCATGACACGCTTAAAGCCGTGGTAGTCGTTCAAGGGATAGTGCTGGGTCGAGCGGTTGTCCCAGAACGCGACCGAGCCGGGGGCCCAGGAAAAGCGGCAGGAGAATTCGTCATGGCGCTGGTGGCGGAACAAGAATTCCAGCAGCGGCCCGCTTTCCTCATCCGCCATGCCACGAATGCCGACCGTGTGGCCGATGTTCACATAAAGAATCTTTTCGCCCGTCTCCGGGTGGGTGCGCACCACCGGGTGCTCGGCAACCAGCGGGTCCGGCACGTCGTTCATGCCCTTTTGGCGGGCCTCGCGCGACTTGGCAACAACGCCCTTGGCCGAACTGTTGATCGCGGTCAGGCCTTCCAGCATCGCCTTCATGCCGTCCGACAGTGCGTCATACGCCATCACCATGTTGGCGAACATGGTATCGCCGCCCTGGGGCGGCAGCTCGCGGGCAGCCAGGATCGCGCCCATGGGCGGCTCGGCCAGATAGGTCGTGTCGGAATGCCAGATGCCGCCGAAATTGTGGCTCTCATCCTCCAGCTTGACCACCGGCACGATGTCCGGATAACCGTCCAGTCCGCTCACCATCGGGTAATCCACAAGGGCGCCGAACTTCCTGGCAAAGGCCAGATGCTGTTCGGGCGTGAAATCCTGGTCGCGGAAGAAGATCACCCGGTAGCGCAGCAGCGCCCGGCGGATTTCGGCAACCACCGCATCGTCCAGGTCGGCGAAAAGATCGACGCCCGCGATCTCGGCGCCGAGGGCGGGGGCAATGGGCTTAATCTGTATATTTTTAAAATCCATAGCCGGGATTGTAGCCGTCCCATCACCAAAGCGTGAAGCCCCTTCCGCCCCTTTTTACCGGTTTTGTGCTACGATGTTGCATTATGTCCGACAGACGCAAAAAAGGCCCGTTGTCCAGTTTGTGGGAAACGCTGCTTCATCCCGACTACGATGACGAGGAAATGAGAGAGCGGCAGGTCGTGATCGAGGCCGCCAACCAGTTACAGGTCGGCGAATTTCAGCTTCTGCAACTGGCCTACAGGGAATGGTACGGCAAGGATTTGCCGGAAGCCCAGGTGGCGAAACTCTTCACCGATTACATGCTGAGAAGCGACGTGCCCCATTGGGCCCGGCATTATGCGCGCAATATCGTCCATGGCTGCGAGACGGGCACCATCGACGAAAACGAACCCCGCTATCACCGTTATGACCACGAATACGGTAAACCGGTGCGGCACGGGGTGCGGCGTTTCTGGATCGCGGTTTTCTGGCTGGTGCTGTTCGTTGGTGGCGGCATATTGGCCGCCGAGCTCGTTACCGACAACCCGGCGTCCATATTCCCGCCCTATCTGGAAACCGACGAGCTTCCGAAACAGAAGCCCTAACGCCCGAACGCGAACAGCCGGTTGCCTGATCCTTCGATCCGGGGTATTTTCTCGCCATGTTTGAAGCCGCCGGCGAACTCGAACCCTTGGTTAACCTTCTTTTCCTGATCGGAACCGGGGCTGTTGCGTGGCATGGCATCAAGTTCCGTGACGAAGACGGTAATGCCGAATGGGTGCACCTATTGTTCGGATGCATCGCCGCCGTGTTCTTTTTCGGCGTTTTGTTCCAGGACGTCTTGGGCGTGGTTAACGTCTTTTAACGCTCCACCCCCTGAACCTTTTCCTTAGGGCTTGTAGACACGCTGTTTGGCGTCTTCTTCGGGCCTTCGCATGAGCCGTTCGGCTTTTGGCAGTTTCATCTGCTTATAAAGGTATTCCGCCCGTTTCAGGATGCTTGACGGTTCCTTTTCGTAATACAGAATCTGGGCTACAATGCCCGGTCCATCGGCCAAATCCTTATCCAGGCGAACCGATTCGATATAGTCCTTCAACGCCGCCTCATAACGTCCCTGACGGTCCTTGAGGATGCCCCGGTTGCCGTAGGCCGCCGCCAGGGCACCACGCCCCGTGGGGTCATCCTTGGCCAGGGTCTTTTTCAAAAATTCGATCAGATAAGTCAGCACGCTTTCCGCCTCGGTGTCTTTGCCCAATCCCATCAGCGCCACGGCTTGGCCGCCCAGCGCGCCCCGGTGGTCGGGTTGCAGCGTAAGGGCTTCTTCGAAGGCCTTGATCGCCTCTTCATATTTGCCGTCGGACAGCAGGATGTCGCCCTGGCGGACTTCGTAGTCGCCCTCCGTCTGGCCCTCATAGTTCTGGATCATCATCCAGACGGAGAACATGACGAAGGTGGCGACCCCAAGCAGAATGGTGAACCGCTTGAGAATGCGGGGATTGTCTAAACCCATCATGGCTGTAAAATCTTTCCGACGTAAAAGAGAGAAAACAAAAAGCACAGAAGCGCGGACGTGAAAGCCGCACGTTTCATCAGCCGCGCCATTTCGGCATCGTCCACGGTGTCTTCGCCGGCCTTTTTAATGGCCCGGCGCACGGTCAACACCCAGATCAGCTTGCGCACCGGAAAAAACAACGCCACGGTCAGGATAATGGTCCACAGCCACCTTGCGTCGGGGGAAAAGAGAAATTCGCTCATGGTTTAAACGGTTCCGAAATCCTATGCACAGGCGGACAAAATACCCTCCCCGCTCCGGACGATAAAGGAGATTAAACGGCAGTCTCCGTTGACGGGACAAAAGACAAAAAAAGGGGGAAGGTTCCGAAGAACCCTCCCCCGGTTTGTTTTAGTGGCTAGACGATCAGATGCTTGGTTTTTCCAGCGTCGTCTCGCCGACGTTGTCGCCGATGTCTTCGACCAATGCTTCGACTTCCTTCGTCGGCACGGTCGACATTTCCATCTTGTAGGCCAGGAACCACATCATTCCAACGCCCAAAGCCCACCACAGGATTTGCCACGCCCAGATCGAGGGCATACCAAAGGTCCAAGCGGCGTAACCGGCATTCGGCGCACCGAAGATGTCGTTGCCGATGACGGCTCCGGGGCCGACTCCGAAGAACAACCAACCGAGCGTGATGATCCAGGCAATCGGCTTGAGGCCCTGCTTCGACGCCGGCAGGGAGGCATGTTCCCGCAGGAAGTTGTGATACTTCATGCGATGCGCCGTGTCCTGGTCGCTCTGCGTCATCGCCGAAACGACGATGCAGACCAAGGCATTGAATAACATTCCCCAACCAGCAGAATGCATGGTCAGCGGCCAACGGCCCCACGGCAGATCCGCACCGAAGACGCCGGCGATGTTGGCGCCGAACTTCTCGGTGAAGATAACCGCGAGACAACCGGCGGCTAGGCCCAACGTGGCGCCTTGGCGGGTAATCCACGGGAACCAGCAGACAGCAGCCAGCGAAGGCCACATCTGGAACCCGAAGGCAACCGCCAGACCACCCAGCAGAACCAAGGCATCGGCAGAGAACGTCGCAACCAACAACGCCGAACCGACGATGAAGGCAACGCCCATACGACCGAACAGTTTCTGCGTCGTGTGACTGGCTGTCGGGTTAAGGAAACGCTTATAGAGGTCACGGGTCAGCATGCCGCCGGCCGTGGACATATAAGCAGCACCGGTGGACTGCATGGCCGCCAGCGCACAAACCGCCAGAAGACCAACAAACCACGGCGCCGCGTCACCAACCAGGTTGATGTAGTGAGGCACCAGACCACCCTGCTTGTTAGCGGTCAGATCCGGAAGCACTGCCGCAAGGGCTATACCCGCCTTACCGACGGCCGGTGTTGCGCCCAAGAAGTGCGCGCCCATGCCCTGCGCCGCAGTAAAGAAGAACAAGATCAGGCCAATGCCGAAGCTGGAAGCCCAAACTTGCTGCGGAGCGAACGGACGCGGGTCCTTGTTGCCAAACGACCACATGGTGAAGGCAGGCGCCGAATGAATGCCCATCAACGCGAACATATAGGTCAGCACCATGACGCCGGTCCACAAACCACCAACCGGTGTCTGCTTGCCGAGGCCAGCGGTAAACTGGATCACGCCAGGAATAGCAAGGTAGGCATTATAATCGCCACCCCCTAGACCCTTGGTTGTGCCCCATTTGCCGATGCCCGTGCCGCCGAGTTTGGCCATCGCCATGTTGAAGGATTCCCAACCGCCCATATGGCTATAAGCGATAAAGCCGATGGCGACGATGCCCGCCATCAACAGGACGCATTGCAGCGTGTCCACATAAGCCACCGCGCGGAGACCGCCCGAGGCCACGTAGATCAACACCACGGCCGACAGGACCCACATACCGAAGGTTTTCGGAACCAGATCGTCGGTCAGCACCTGGAACAGGAAGCCCGACGCACCGAGCTGCAACCCCAGGTACGGGATCGAGAACAGCAAGGCCACGCAGACCACCAGGATGCGGATGGCGTCGCCCTGGAAATAATCCGACAGCATTTCGCCCGGTGTCACGTAACCGAAGCGTTTGCCGAGCATCCATTGCCGTTTCAGGAACATAACGCCCGTGAACGGAATGGTGATGGCATAGAACGATGCATAGGCGTACTGGAAACCATCACGATAAATCAGTCCCGGATGGCCCATGAAGGTCCAGCCCGAGAACGATGTCGCGGTGGCCGCCAAAACGAACACCCAAAGCGAAAGACGACGTCCAGCAACAAAATAGTCACTGGCGCTCTTCGCCATCTGGGCGCATTTCCAGCCCCAGTATATGCAGTAGGCCCAATACAGACCCACAAAAATGAATAACCAGACTACTTTAGCACTCAATTTACTTCTCCCCTTATCTGTCGGCTCCCGTTAATACGACCAGGCCGAAACCGGATCATTCAAAAGTCGCAAACCTAGGGGCTCCGCGAGACGTCCCGCGCAACCCCAGGATTTGGGCTAAATTACAGTTTGGATGTACCCCCGGCCTTTGCGGCCTTTTATTCCTGTATCACACAAACAAACGCAACCGGTCCAAACAATGGACCAATTTGGAACCCACTACCAGTGACAGGAGATGTCTTCCCCAAAGACTGTCATGCTTCCCCGCGTCTTATTGCGCTTCTCTCTTTTAGCCCTCTGCTTCCTCCGATTCCCAAGAACCGAATCTATCCGAATCAGAGTTGACACATTCTTACCATATTTGCCATCACCGGCACAATAAGACTTCGCATTCTTGTTATTACGGGTAACATTCAGACTGGGAACACTCTTAAGGGACTTCAATGGAATCGCGCATCGCCATCTTCAGCAAATTGGTTCGCGACTGCATGCGGACGTTGCCGCTCGCCCTGGAAGAAGGAACGTCGTTGGGAGATGTAGTCCGGCAAATGGAAGCCGCCGGGGCCTCCAGTGCCACCGTCATCGACGCCGAAGGGCGGCCCATCGGCATCATCACCGAACGCGACATCACGCGCCGCGCCGCTTTCAAGCTGCATTCCGGAGACCCCGTGGAAGAAGTCATGACGGCACCGGTCTTGACCATCCAGGAAGACGAATACCTGTATTACGCCATCGCCCGCATGCGCCGGCAGGGCCTGCGACACATGCCCGTTATCGATGGCGAACGATGGCTTGTCGGCATGCTGAATCTGCACGACGCGCTGGCCACGGCGTCGGAAACCCTGATGGGGCAGATCGATATCCTGACCCGGGACGAAAGTCTCGACGGCCTCAAGACGATCAAGGCGGCGCAGGTGGAACTCGCCGACCAGCTGTTGGCGGAAAACATGCCGGCGACGGAAATCCAGGCGCTGCTGACTCACATTAACAACGACATCTACCGCCGCGTCGTCAATTTGAGTCTGAGCGATATGGAGTTCGACGGAATGGGCAAACCACCGGTGGACTTTTGTGTCATCGTCATGGGCTCCGGCGGGCGCGGCGAGAATTTCCTCTATCCGGACCAGGACAACGGCCTCATCCTCGAGGACTATCCCGACGATCGCCACACAGAAATCGACGCCTGGTTCATCGAACTCGGCGAACGCATGTGCCGGGGCCTGGACCAAGTCGGGCTGCCGCTGTGCAAGGGTTTCGTCATGGCCACCAACCCGTTGTGGCGCAAGACCTTGAGCCAGTGGAAGGAGCAGGTCGCACTGTGGAGCCACAGACGGGGCGTCACGGCGCTTCGGTTATGCGACATCTTTTTCGATTTCCGCACCGCGTGGGGCGAACCCGACATGGCCGACGAACTGCGCCACTTCGTCACCGAGACCGCCAGCGGCAACCCGGCCTTCCTGCGCGACATGTATGAAGACGATGTCGAACACATGGTGGCGCTGGGCTGGTTCGGCCGTCTTTTGACGGAAAAGGAGGACGAGGACTTCAAGGGCCGGATCAACCTCAAACACACGGGCACCCTGCCGCTGGTCGAGGCGATGCGGCTTTTGGCCTTCCGCGACGGCATCAAGGCGATTTCGACCCTGGAGCGCATGGACGCGTTAAAGGACAAGGGCGTGCTTAACGCCGACGAGCACGATTATCTGTCCGGCGCCTTCCGCCATATCTCGCATTTGTTGCTGCGCCAGCAGGTCGCCGACTTCAAGGCCGGGGAAAAGGTCTCCAATTTTGTCCACCCGGACACGCTGTCCGAGCGCGAACGCGACATGCTGGTGGACAGTTTCAAAGCCATCCGCGCGCTCCGCGCCAAAGTGAAAAGCGAATTCACCGGGGACGTTTTTTAAGACACCATAAACCTAGAACTGCTTCTGCATCTCGCGGATATGGGAAATCCGGCTCGATGCTTCGATCGCCTGGCCCAGGGTACGGATGCCACGTGCCTCCAGCATATCGAGCATGCGTAGAAACACGCCCGCCGTGACCAGGCTGTCGCCAAGCGCCGTATGGCGGCCCTCAACGACGACGCCCATTCGCTCGGCGATGGCGTCGAGGCCGTGGTTATGGGACTCCTCTTCCAGGAACACCGACAGCAACAGGGAATCCAGCACCAGGTTGTCGAAAACGACGCCGGTGACCTGTTCCTTCAGTTTCAGGAACTTAATGTCGAAGGCGGCATTGTGGGCGACCAGCACGGCGTCGCCGACGAACGCCTTGAAATCGGGCAGTACGCCGGCGATGGGGTCCTCGCCCTCGACCATGTCCTCGGTAATGCCATGAAAGCGGATCGACGCCTTCGGAATATCGCGCCCGGGATTCACCAGACGGCTGAACGGATCGCCCTTCTGGATAACGCCATCGACGACGCGGACCCCGGCGATGGAGATGATCTCGTCGCCTTCCGATGGCCGGAGCCCCGTCGTTTCGGTATCAAAGACGATATAGGTCAGCGACTTTAAAGTCCGCCCGCCCAGTTCTTCAAGATGCTTGGGATGGTCGTAGAGATCGAACTTGGTGTATTCGGGCCGCGCCGGCAGGTTGTTCTTATCGAACTCGCGGGCCGCCAACTCGCGGTCGATCAGGACCCAGATCGTCCCCGTCAGCACGACTACCGCGCCCATACTCCAACCTAGGCCCCAGACGTTACCGATGGCGCCGAAAACCCACCAGACGCCGCCGATTACGGCCAACAGCGCAACGCCCAACCCGGCGAACCCGAGCATAATCAGCCGGCGCAGGGGCATGGTTTTGACGACGTCCTGATGGTTCAAGGGAGCCTCGTCGTAGCCTGTTGAAACGGCTCTAAGTGTAACACCAAGAACGGCCAAATGGCACGGCTGATAAACAAGGGGGCGGTCGGACGCACCTTCGCGTTGCGAAGTCCGCTCGGGTGGGGTATCTATCCGCCAAATTCCTCTAAGCTCCAACGGAGACAGAAATGGCGTCGTACCAGTATTCCTACGTGATGAAAGACTTGAAGAAGTCGTTCCCCGGCGGGCGCGATATTCTTAAAGGTGTCACGCTGTCGTTCCTGCCCAACGTCAAGATCGGCGTGCTGGGCGTCAACGGCGCCGGTAAATCGACCCTGCTGAAAATTATGGCCGGCAAGGACACCGAATTCACCGGTGAGGCTTGGGCCGCGGAAGGCGTGCGCGTCGGTTATCTGGAACAGGAGCCGAACCTCGACCCGGATAAAGACGTCGAAGGCAACGTCATGGAAGGTCTCGGCGAAACCAAGGCGATGCTCGACCGCTTCAACGCGATTTCCGAACGCTTCGCCGAGCCCATGGACGACGACGAAATGACCGCGCTGTTGGCGGAACAGGGCGAATTACAGGAAAAGATCGACGCCGCCGACGGCTGGGAATTGGAGCGCACGGTCGAAATCGCCATGGACGCGTTGCGCTGTCCGCCGGGCGATGCCGATGTCTCCGTACTTTCGGGCGGTGAACGCCGCCGGGTGGCGTTGTGCCGCCTGCTGCTGGAAAAACCTGAGATCCTGCTGCTCGATGAACCGACCAACCATCTGGATGCGGAATCCGTGGCCTGGCTGGAACACTATCTGGAGCAATACACCGGCACCGTGATGATCGTCACCCATGACCGCTATTTTCTCGACAACGTGACCGGCTGGATTCTCGAACTGGACCGGGGTATGGGCATTCCCTACGAAGGCAATTATTCGTCGTGGCTGGAACAGAAGGAAAAGCGCCTGGGGCAAGAATCGCGCGAGGAATCGGCGCGCCAACGCACGCTTAAGCACGAACTGGAATGGATTCGCTCATCGCCCCGCGCGCGACAGACAAAATCCAGGGCCCGCATCACGGCCTATGAAGACCTCTTGGCGCAAGCCCAGGAACAGCAGATGGGCAAGGCCCAAATCGTCATTCCGCCGGGGCCGCGCCTCGGCAATCTTGTCATCGATGCGGAAGGCCTGACCAAGGGGTTTGGCGATAAACTGCTGATCGAGGATTTAAGCTTTCGGGTGCCGCCGGGCGCCATCGTCGGCGTCATCGGCCCCAACGGCGCCGGTAAAACGACCCTGTTTCGGATGCTGACGGACGCTGAAAAACCCGACGGCGGGAATTTGCGCATCGGCGATACGGTGGTACTGGGCTATGTCGACCAATCCCGAGATTCTCTGGCCGCCGATAAGACCGTGTGGGAGGAAATCTCGGACGGCAACGACGAAATTATCGTCGGCAAGCGCGCCCTGCAAAGCCGCGCCTACGTCGCCCAGTTCAACTTCAAAGGCCCCGACCAGCAGAAAAAAGTCGGCCAGTTGTCGGGCGGCGAACGCAACCGGGTGCACATGGCGAAGATGCTGAAATCGGAAGCCAACGTGCTGTTGCTGGATGAGCCGACCAACGATCTCGACGTGGAAACACTGCGCGCGCTCGAAGACGCCCTGGAAACGTTTGCCGGCTGCGTCATCGTCATCAGCCATGATCGCTGGTTCCTTGATCGGCTGGCGACCCATATCCTGGCTTTCGAGGGCGAAAGCCAGGCGGTCTGGTTCGAAGGCAACTACCAGGACTACGAAGTCGACCGCCACCGCAGGCTCGGCACCGACGCCGACCAGCCCCACCGCATCCACTACAAACCGCTGAAGCGGGGCTAGCTGGCCTAAACTGGCAAAAAACCGGTCCATCGTGCTAGGCTTCCGCTTCCCTTGAGCGGAGGCCGTGATGGCGGAAGACACCGAAGCCCTGATCCTGGACCTTGTCGAATGGATTGCCCGGCGGCCACGCGCCTATTCGGACGTGATGGAAGCCTGGCGCACGTCGTGTCCGCGGCTGCCGGTATGGGAAGATTCGGTTGACCGCGGGCTGGTAGCCCGTGTCCGCGAAAAGGACGGCGCCGTCGTCACCGTGACGGCCACCGGCCTGGCGTTACTGGAAAAGAAAAACCGGCGGCCACGCGAGGCCTCTTAAAGCCTCAGCCTCTAGTTCTTAGACGTTTCCGCCTTGTCCGGATTTTTCAGGGCCGCCGTTTTCAGGCGTAACTCCTCGATCAGGCCGGACACCTTGCCGTCCCTTTGCCGGATAATGGACCCAAAATCGGACCGTAGCGTCTGGCTCATGGACGCGCCCTCGACGACGACGTCGAGGATTTTCATAACAACGCCCCCGGATTTTTTCAGAACGCCGACTCGCCACAGAATATTGACCGGCTTTCCCGCATCCCTGGGCAGCAGGCTGAACACGGTAACAGTGGTTTCGTTCTCGGCCCGGGTTTTGGCGATCTCGAGGTTATCACCGGCATAGCGCTTGAATCGGTCGACGTAGGAAACCACCATCAGGTCTTCGAACAGCTTCAGATATTCCGCCCGCTCGTCCTTGGTGGCCTTCCTCCAATTCCGCCCCAGCACGAAGCGGCCGATGGATTTGACGGCGAAATGCTTGTTGAACAGATCGCGGAATTTACCGATTCGGGCCTCGCGCGCCGTTTCCTTCCTGGTCAGGGATTCGATGGCGTCTTGCGAAAGCGAGCGAATGAAATCCGCCGCGTCCTCTTCCAGCCCGGTGGCCCCGGCTGGTTTTGACAAGGAAAGGGCAACGGCAAGAACAAAGACCGGCGTCCTGAAAACGGGCCGGAGAAAACGTTTGGAAAGCATAATGACCGTATCCGCGAAACCTCTTGAATTTCTCTACTGCCGGGGGGCCTGACTTAAGCCCGGGGCGGGTGAGTTCGCCGACGGATCACCGTTGCTGACCTCGCCCAACCGGCGTTGACGGTAGAGACTGCGTATAGAAGCGTAAAAATCAAGTGAAGATTTTTCCAAATCGTCCAAAGCTTCCATATGCGTTGCGCGCATATCCACAGCCCGCGTCCCGGTGCGGGCGAAAACCGCGAAATCCCGATCCGTATTGGCGGCCCAAAGATTGAACGGGTTGATCAGATAATCGACGACAAGACCGATGGTGTCGCGGGGATTGGACGGGCCGAACAAGGGCAGCATCAGATACGGCCCTTCCCCGGCGCCCCAAACCGCCAGGGTCTGGCCGAAGTCCTCGTCATGGCCCTCCATCCCCATATCGGTGGCGAGATCATTCAGGCCCAGCAACCCCCAGGTGGAATTAATCATGAAACGAACCAGGGTGGCGATGGCGCGGTCCAGTTCGCCCTGCAACAGGTCATTGATGAAGATGATCGGGGAGCGCAAGTTGGCCAGGGCATGCTTGAAGCGATCCTGAACGAATGGCGGCAGGATATCGCGATAGGCTTTGGCTACGGGCTTGAGGAACGCCGTGTCCAGCCCCCGGTTGAACTCAAAGATCGCCCGGTTCAAGGGTTCCGCCGGGTCATTCACTTCCCTGAATTCGGCAAAAGCTTCGGGGTCGGAGGCCGGCGGCACCACGGCGCAGCCGGCGCCTGAAAACAGAGCTATAACCAGAGCGGCCGCCGGCACAAAAAGGCCGACGCGAAACCGCGGGAACAATCGAAAGATTTTACGCATATGCCCAGGCGGCCCGGCCGCTTCCCCACCGCTTCCCCAGCAAAACCACCGCCTGACACTATTAAGGCGGTCCCAGTACCGCCGACGGTGGCTTAAGCGAATCGCCGCATATTACCATGGATTGGGTATCTACAACCCTATTTCCACAATATTTAGATGTATTCGGGGTTTAAAAAATAGCTGTTGAATTTATATAAAGATATGTTTATGTCTTTAACTGAATACGGTTTTGGACACCTTTTGGAAACCCGCCATGCAGGACAAAGAGATCAGCGGCGAAAACGCACCGGAAACGGGCCCCTCCCCCCATCAGGTGAATCCCAGGAGCGACCCCATGGACGCCCTGCTGGCGGCGTTGCGCGGGGCGGCGGAACCGACGCGCCTGCGTATTGTCGCCTTATTGGCAGAGGGGGAACTGACGGTGAGCGAACTGGTCCATATCCTCGGACAAAGCCAGCCCCGCATTTCCCGGCACTTGAAACTGCTGGCCGAAGCCGGCCTGTTGACCCGCCACCGGGAAGGCAGCTGGGTGTTTCACCGCTTGTCCGAAGAAGGCTTGGCGGCCAATCCAGGCGCGGAGGTGGCGCGCCACCTGATCGCCCTTCTTCCTGATAACGGCAACCGCGGCCATATCCTGGCCCTAGACCGGGACCGCCTGGCCGCCGTCAAGACCGCCCGCGCCGAGGCGGCTGCGGACTATTTCGACGCCAACGCCGAAAGCTGGGATAGCCTGCGTTCGCTGCATGTGGACGACAAGGACGTGGAAACCGTCATCGGCGGTTGGCTCGGCCGCGCGCCGGTGCACTCGCTGCTCGATATCGGCACCGGCACCGGGCGCATCCTGGAAGTCCTGAGCCCGGTCATCGAACGCGGCGTCGGGATCGACCAGTCCCGCGAAATGCTGGCCGTTGCCCGCGCCAATCTGGAGCGAGGGGCTTGCGAAAACTGCCAGGTGCGCCAGGCCGACCTCTACCGCCTGCCCTTCGACGATGGCGCGTTCGATGCCGCGGTCATTCATCAAGTCCTTCATTTCCTGGACGAGCCCGCCGCCGCCATTGCCGAAGCGGCCAGGGTTCTAACGCCCGGTGGTCATCTAGTCGTCGCCGACTTCCTTCCCCACGTGATGGAAAACCTTCGCGACGAGCACAGCCACCGCCGGCTCGGCTTCGCCGATGACGAAATCCGGGCCTGGGTTACGCGCGCCGGACTGACATCCCAAGACGCAACCCGCCTTGCCGGCGACCCGCTTACGGTTGGCGTGTGGCTGGCGGAAAAACCGAAACCAGCCGATACCCGCAACGGCCCCCAATACAAAGAAACAGAACAATGACAGACAGCCCGACCACCACGAACCGGGAGCCCAGCTTCGCCATCGCCTCGCCATTGCCCCATGACGTGAACGTGTCGTTCGAATTCTTCCCACCGGCGACGGAAAAGGCCAACGCAACGCTCTGGGACTCGATCCAGCGCCTTGCGCCGTTGAAGCCGTCCTATGTCTCGGTGACCTACGGCGCCGGCGGCTCGACGCGTGAGCGCACCCACGCCACCGTCCGTCGCATCCGCCACGAAACCGACATGGAACCGGCGGCGCATCTGACCTGCATCGGCGCGACACGGGACGAAATCGATGAAATTGCCCAAAGCTACTGGGACGCCGGCGTGCGCCACATTGTCGCGTTGCGCGGTGATGCGGACGGCGGCCATGGCACCTACACGCCCCACCCCGGCGGCTACGCCTATGCATCGGATCTGGTGGCGGGCCTGAAAAACGTCGCCGATTTTGAAATCAGCGTCGCCGCCTATCCGGAATCCCACCCGGAAGCCGCCAGTGCGGAGGCCGATCTGGACAACCTGAAGCGCAAGCTCGACGCCGGCGCCAATCAGGCCATTACTCAGTTCTTTTTCGATACCGACGTCTATTTGCGGTTCCTCGACCGGGCCAGGGCGGCGGGCATTACCGCGCCGATCATTCCCGGCATCCTGCCGGTTACCAACTTCGCCCGCGTCGCCGAATTCAGCGCGCGGTGCGGGGCATCGGTGCCATCCTGGATGGCCGACCTGTTCGAAGGCCTGGACGACGATCCGGAAACCCGCAAATTGGTCGCCGCCAGTGTCGCCGCTGAACAATGCCGGGCGCTGCACGCCGCCGGCGTCACCGATTTCCACTTTTACACCATGAACCGGGCCGATCTGGTCTACGCCATCTGCCATATCCTGGGAGTCCGGGCACAACGTTGAGAAGCAAACCATGACCACCACATTCGAAGACCATCTCCGCAAACGCATCCTGGTGCTGGACGGCGCCATGGGCACCATGATCCAGGGCTACACGCTGGAAGAACCCGATTTCCGGGCGTCCCGGTTTGCCGATCACCCATCCGACCTGAAGGGCAACAACGACCTGTTGAGCCTGACCCAGCCGGACATCATCCGCGAAATTCACACCGCCTTCCTGGACGCCGGCGCGGACATCATCGAGACCAACACATTCAACGCCACCTCCATCTCGCAGGCCGATTACGGGCTGGAGGACATCGTCCATGAACTCAATTTCGAATCCGCCCGCATCGCGCGGGACGCCGCCGACACGGTAACCAAAGAAAATCCCGACCGGCCCCGCTTCGTCGCAGGCGCGCTGGGGCCGACCAACCGCACGGCGTCGATGTCGCCCGACGTCAACGATCCGGGCTTTCGCAACATCACCTTCGATGACCTGGTCCGGGCCTATATGGAGTCCATCCATGGCCTCGTAGAAGGCGGCGTCGATCTGCTGCTGGTGGAAACCATTTTCGACACGCTGAATTCCAAAGCCGCGATCTACGCCATCCACAAGTATTTCGACGACCACGATGTCAGGCTGCCGGTGATGATTTCCGGCACCATCACGGATGCGTCGGGGCGGACGCTGTCCGGTCAGACGCCGGAAGCGTTCTGGAATTCCATTGCCCACGCCAACCCCGTCAGCGTCGGCTTCAACTGCGCGCTCGGCGCCGAAGACCTGCGCCAACACATCCAGGCGATTTCCAACGTCGCCAACGTCAACATCAGCGTTTACCCCAACGCCGGGCTGCCCAACGAATTCGGCGGCTACGACGACACGCCCGAATACATGGCCGAACAATTGGCCGAATTCGCCGACAGCGGTTTCGTCAACATGGTCGGCGGCTGCTGCGGCACGACGCCGGACCATATCCGCGCCATCGCCGACGCCGTCGCCGGCAAGACGCCGCGCGCCATCCCGGACGCCCAGCCCCACGGCCGCCTCGCCGGGCTGGAGCCGTTGAACTTCGGAGAGGTCACCGGTTTCGTCAACATCGGCGAGCGCACCAACGTCTCGGGCTCCGCCAAATTCGCCTCGCTGATCCGCGAAAACGAATTTGATCAGGCCCTCGACATCGCACGCGGCCAGGTCGAAGGCGGCGCGCAGATCATCGACATCAACATGGACGACGCCATGCTCGACGGCGAAGCCGCCATGGCCACGTTTATCAACCTGATCGCCGCCGAGCCTGACATCTCGCGCGTGCCGGTGATGATCGATTCGTCCAAGTTCTCGATCATCGAAGCAGGCCTGAAATGCCTGCAAGGCAAGGGCGTGGTCAATTCCATCAGCCTCAAGGAGGGCGAGGATGCCTTCATCGCCCAGGCAAAAGAAATCCTGCGTTATGGCGCTGCGGTCGTGGTCATGGCCTTCGATGAGGACGGCCAGGCGGATGTCTATGAGCGCATGGTGGCGATCTGCCGGCGCTGTTATAAAATCCTCACCGAGACGGTCGGCTTCGCACCCCAGGACATTATTTTCGACGCCAACATCTTCCCCGTCGCCACCGGCATCGAGGAACACCGGAACTTCTCCAAGGACTTCATACAGGCCGTCGCCGAGATCAAGAGGACCCTGCCCCACGCGCTGACGTCCGGTGGTTTGAGCAACATGTCGTTTTCGTTCCGGGGCAACAACCCCATGCGCGACGCCATGCATTCGGTGTTTCTGTACCACGCCATCGAAGCCGGCCTCGACATGGCCATCGTCAACGCCGGGCAACTGGCGGTGTACGCGGAACTGCCGGAAGACCTTAAGGACCGCATCGAAGACGTGATCTTCAACAAACGCGACGACGGCACGGAACGGCTGCTCGATGTCGCCGATCAGGCCCGTGGCCAGGTCCGTGAAAGCGCCGACAATCTGGAATGGCGCGAAGGTACGGTGACCGAACGGCTGACCCATGCCCTGGTCAAAGGCGTGTCGGATTTCATCGAAGAAGACACCGAAGAAGCCCGCAAGGCCGCGGCCGAGCCTATCGACGTCATCGAAGGCCCGCTGATGGACGGCATGAACGTGGTCGGCGACCTGTTCGGTTCGGGCCAGATGTTCCTGCCCCAGGTGGTCAAGTCGGCCCGCGTGATGAAACAGGCGGTGGCCTATCTGCTGCCCTTCATCGAGGAACAGAAGGCCAAGGACCCGAACGCCACTCCGTCGGCAAAAGGCAAGATCGTCATGGCCACGGTCAAGGGCGACGTGCACGACATCGGCAAGAACATCGTCGGCGTGGTGCTGCAGTGTAACAACTATGACATCGTCGACCTCGGCGTCATGGTGCCCTACGCCGATATCATCGACGCCGCCAAACGCGAGAACGCCGACATCATCGGCCTGTCTGGGCTGATTACGCCTTCGCTCGAAGAAATGTCCACCGTCGCCGCCGAAATGCAGCGGGTCGGGCTGGACATCCCGCTGTTGATCGGCGGCGCGACCACGTCCAAGGTCCACACGGCGGTCAAGATCGCGCCCCGTTATGACTCGCCCGTGGTCCATGTGCTGGATGCGTCGCGCGCCGTCGGTGTCGCGTCCAAACTGCTCAGCGATACCCTGAAAGATTCCTTCGTCGCCGAAATCGCCGAAGACTATAAAGCCGCGCGCGAACGCCACGAGGCGCGTGCCGACGGCAAGGGACAGGCCAAGCTGTCCGACGCCCGTTCAAAAGCCGCCGACATAGACTGGACAGGCTATACGCCGCCCAAACCAAAATTCCTGGGCCTGAAAATCTTTGATGACTACGACCTTGCCGACCTGCGCGGCTACATTGACTGGACGCCGTTTTTCCGCACCTGGGAGATGAAGGGCGTCTATCCGGCGATCCTGGAGGACCGTGAACAGGGGGCCGCGGCGCGCGACCTGTTTGCCGACGCGGGCGCCATGCTGGAAAAGATCGTCAACGAAAAATGGTTGGCCGCGCGCGGCGTCATCGGCTTTTTCCCGGCGGCCCGCATCGGCCACGACGACGTCGAGATCTATGCCTCCGAAGATCGCGACGAGGCCGCAACCACCATCCATTTCCTGCGCCAGCAGATGCACAAGAGCGGAGCCCGTTCGAACCACTGCCTGGCCGATTTCGTCGCGCCCAAAGAAGGCGGGCCGAAAGATTACCTGGGCGGCTTCGCCGTCACCGCCGGTATCGGCATCGAGAAGAAACTGGCGGACTTCGAAGCCGATCACGACGATTACAACGGGATTCTGCTGAAAGCGCTGGCCGACCGGCTGGCGGAAGCCTTCGCCGAACGCATGCATGAGCGCGTGCGCCGGGAATTCTGGGCCTATGCGGAAAACGAAACGCTGGAAAACGAGGACCTGATCCGCGAGGCCTATCAGGGCATCCGCCCGGCGCCGGGCTATCCGGCGTGCCCCGACCACACCGGCAAGCGGGACCTGTTCACATTGCTGGGCGCGGAACAGAACGCCGGCATTACGCTCACCGACAGCTTCGCCATGCTGCCGACGGCGGCGGTATCGGGCTATTACTTCTCGCACCCGGACGCGAAATATTTCGGCGTCGGACGCATCGGCCGCGACCAGGTCGAGGACTACGCCAAACGCCGCGGCATTACCTTGGCCGAAGCCGAACGCTGGCTGGCGCCCAATTTGGGTTATACGCCGTAGCGGAGCTCTCAGCGCTTGTGCTAGGTTTTGCGGATGATGAAAAAAGCAATCGCCTCTCTCATCTCCGCCGCCTTGCTTGTTCCCTTTTTGATTCCGAGGGCCGCCCCGGCGCAGCAGTACCAGCCGTGGAACAACCCGGATTCCACATCCACGCCCGCCTCCAATGAACGCCTGCAGGGTTTCGTCGATGAACTCAACAAACTGATCGACGCGGCTGAGCGCCAGCGCGCCGCCGATCCTAGCTTTCTTCGCGACCTCAGGGGTCTGGCGCAAGGCTTCGACCGGCCACAGTGGACGCAGGTTTTCAGCGACGATTTCCAGGACGGCGACTTCACCCGCAATCCGGGCTGGACCGTGACCTCCGGGCGCTACTGGATTGAGAGCGGCTGGGGCCTGCGCAGTGCGGTCAAGGCCGAGCCCGCCCCTTCCTCCGGCACACAGCAACAAAAAAGCCAATCAGGCAAGGATGTCGCCGCTGCCATCTTCGGACAAATCCTGCAGCAAGCGCTCGACCCGGAAGGCCGCGCCACCGGCGGAAGTCAGGCCACGACCGGCGGCAATGTTCTCACCCCCGCCGCCATCCAGACAGCGGTTCGCCTGAGCAACGCATTCGCCATCGCGGTCGATTTTTCCTCCTGGACTCAGGAAGGCGCCGCATCCGGGCGGCTGGAAATCGGTCCCTATCAGGGATATCCCACAGGCGGCGTGCGCGCCGGCGGATACGTTGTCGCCTACACCCAGGGCGGCGGTTTAGAGCTGATCCGCGTCACCGGACGCGGGTCCGCCATCATCGACAGCCGCCCCGGCCCGTTCCATCTGGAAGACAAGAAAACCCATCGCCTCGATTGGACGCGCCGGGCCGATGGTTTGATGACGGTGAGCCTCGACGGCCGGGACATCATGACCGCCAGCGACCGCACCTATCTGCAAAACTTCGACGGACTCAGGCTGGTCAACCGGGGCGGCGATTACATCGTCAAACGCGTAACCGCCAGCGGAACACAATAAGCGGAATTCACAGACAAAAACGCACCCCCCTGAACATTCTCAAAGGGTGCGCTGAACTCAAGAATCAGGAACCCCGCCGCATAAACCCGTGTCGGGCTTTTTTTAAGGCGGGGCTCCATATTTGATGCTCTTGGCATCGCCCGAACACGATGGAACGAGCTTTCATTTCATTAGGTTAATATGTCCTTTGGCTTGTCAGGCGGCGTCATTTTTGTAGCCTCCATCCCTCAAGTGCCGGATGTTTATCCGGCGTTCGTCCGATGCCTAACCGCGAATCCTCCCCAAACTCGGGCTTCTTTCTACCAACCAAAAAACTATACACCAAACGACCCTGAATTTCATTAGGAACACCATCAAAAGACCGGCTATCGCGTCCTAGGACGCGGGCCTCTATAATCCCGCCCCATGAACGCCGAAGTTCCCTCCCCCGCCCTGCTTTTGCCCCGTGCGCCGGCCCTGGTCTGCGGCGTCCGCCAGGCGGCGTGGCTGAGCCCGGACGGTGAGATTGAAGACCTCACCCTGGGCGAAACCGTGAGCCGCTTAAACCCCCGCACGCCGCCGATCGTCTGTCATGCGGGGACCACGGCGCGCCGGCTCGGCATCAACCCTTTCCCTGCCTTCGACGTGTTGGAACTGTTCGCCTTCGTGCGCCCGGCGCGCTTCGTGCTGCCGACGCCGCGCGGCCTGGCCGAGGCGTTGAACCTGGCGCTGCCGGGCACGCTGGAGCGCGAAGCGGAATCCCTGCTGGCCGTGTCCGGCGCGCTGCTGGCCGAACTGGCCGAGCGCGCCCAGGGGTTGGGCGATGCCCAGGCCGCCCCCATCGCCCGCGCCATGAAACTAGGTGGCTGGCCGTGGGTGAACCCGGTGCTGGCGGCGCTGGGCGAGGCCCCCGACAGTCCGGCCCCCACAGTTTCCAAGGCCGCCGATGCCTTGCGCATCTGGGCCCGCCTTCCCGATTGGGAAGAACAACCGCCTGAGCCGCCGCCCGGCAACGAGCCGGTGGACGACGCCGAGACCCGCGAACGGTTGGCGGAGCTGCTCGGCGGGGCGGCGGAAAAACGCACCGAACAGGTCGACTATGCGGTGTCCTGCGGCCATGCCTTCCAGCCGCGCGAGGCCAACGGAGAGCCGCTCATGGTGCTTGCCGAAGCTGGCACCGGCGTCGGCAAGACCCTGGGCTACATCGCGCCGGCCAGCGTGTGGGCGGAAAAGAACCTAGGCTCGGTCTGGATCAGCACCTTCACCCGCAATCTGCAACGCCAGCTGGACGGCGAACTGGACCGCCTGTTTCCCGACGCGGAGGAAAAGGCGCGGCGCGTCGTCATCCGCAAGGGCCGGGAGAATTATTTCTGCCTGCTGAATTTCGAGGAAGCGCTCGGCCGCAACCCGGCGACGGCAATTGGCGGCGGCGGTTGGACGGCGCTCGGCCTGATGGCGCGCTGGGCGCTCGCCACCCGCGACGGCGACATGATCGGCGGCGACTTCCCGGCCTGGCTGAAGGGCCTGCTGGGCGGACGGCTGACCACGGACCTGACCGACACGCGGGGCGAATGCATCTATTCGGCCTGCCGCCATTACGGCAAATGTTTCATCGAACATACCGTGCGCCGGGCGCGCAGCGCCGACATCGTCGTCGCCAACCACGCCCTGGTGATGATCCAGGCGGCCCTGGGGAACATGAACGGAGGCGGCTTGGAAAACGGCCCGCCGCTACGCTTTGTCTTCGACGAAGGCCACCACCTGTTCGGCGCCGCCGACAGCGCCTTTTCCGCCCATCTGACGGCGCGCGAGACGGCGGACCTGCGGCGCTGGCTGACCGGCGCGGAAAGCGGCAGCCGGTCGCGCTCAAGAGGATTGCGCGAACGCATCAAGGACCTGATCGCCGGCGACGACAAAGCCGAAGAGTGCCTCGACGAAACCCTGAAGGCGGCGGGCGCGCTGCCCGCAACCGGATGGGGTCAGCGGCTGGGCACCGGTCAGGGTGGGGGCCAGACAACCGGCGTCGCCGAAGCCTTCTTCGCCCTGGTGCGCGCTCAGGTTTACGCCCGAGACCCCAACGAGGCATCGGGCTACAGCCTGGAAACGGAGACAACCTCACCGGTGGACGGGTTGCTGGACGCGGCCACACGGCTCGACGGGGCGCTGGCGCGGCTCGGCAAACCGATAGGCAACCTGATCGGCGCACTGGCGGCAAAACTGGACACCGAAGCCGACAGCCTCGACAGCCAGACCCGCACCCGCATCGAAACCGTGTGCCGCAGCCTCGAACGCCGGGGCCGCCAGTCCATTGCCGCCTGGCGGGGCATGCTGGCCGGGCTGGACGGGGAAGCCCATAACGGGGAAACCCCGGAAGATGTGGTCGACTGGTTCGCCGTCGACCGCATCGACGGGCGCGATTTCGATATCGGCCTGCACCGCCACTGGGTCGACCCGACCAAACCCTTCGCCGAAGCCGTGATCGAGCCGGCGCATGGCGTCGTCGTAACGTCGGCGACGTTGCGCGATGGCACCGGCGACCTTGAAGTCGACTGGAGGACGGCGGAACAGCGCACCGGCGCGGCCCATCTGTCGCACCCGGCGGAACTGACGTCGGAACCATCCCCCTTCGATTACGCCGGGAACACCCGCGTCCTGATCGTCGATGACGTGGCCCGCAACAACACCGATCAGACGGCCGCCGCGTACCGGGAGCTGTTCCTGGCCGCTGGCGGCGGCGGGCTTGGGCTGTTCACCGCCATTTCAAGACTGCGCGCCGTCGCGGACCGCATTGCCGGTCCGCTGGAAGACGCCGGGCTGACTCTTCTGGCGCAGCACGTGGATGCGCTGGATACCGGCACCCTGGTCGATATCTTCCGGGCCGAGGAACATTCGTGCTTGCTCGGCACCGACGCGGTCCGGGATGGCGTCGACGTGCCGGGGCGCTCGCTTCGCCTGATCGTCTTCGACCGGGTGCCGTGGCCACGCCCCGACATCCTGCACAAACGCCGTAAACGCCATTTCGGTGGCAAGGCCTATGACGACATGCTGACACGGGCTAAACTGAAACAGGCGTTCGGGCGGCTGGTGCGCCGAGCCGAAGACCGGGGCGTCTTCGTCATGCTCGACAAGGCCATGCCGAGCCGTCTTCTTGGCGCGTTTCCCGAAGGCGTCACCGTCGAGCGTCTTGGCCTAAAGGACGCCATCGCCCACACCCGCGCTTTTTTGAGCCAACACGACTAATACGCCCAGAACAGAAAGAACATTGACCATGACGACATTAGACGGAAAGACCATCGGCGTTATCGGACTGGGCCTGATGGGTAAACCCATGGCCCGCAACCTGAAGGCGGCGGGGGCTGAGCTGATCATCCACAACCGCTCCCAAGGCGTTGTCGACGAACTGGCGGCAGAGGGCATGACGCCGGCGGCCACCCCGGCAGACGTTGCCGCTGAAGCCGACACCGTGATCCTGATGCTGCCCGACACGCCGGCAGTGGAAAAGACCCTGCGCGGGCCGGGCGGCCTGATCAGCGGTTTGCAGCCAGGCGTTCTGGTCATCGACATGGGCACGACCAAGGTCACGGCGACACGCATCTTCGCGCGTGACGTGGAAGCCGCCGGCGGGGAATACGTCGACGGGCCAGTGTCCGGCGGCACCATCGGCGCGGAAGGCGGCGCGCTGACGATCATGGCCGGCGGCACCGACGCGGCGCTCGCGCGCGCAAAACCCATCTTTGACGTGCTCGGCCAAAAAACCACCCACGTCGGACCCGTCGGCACCGGACAGGTCGCCAAGGCCGCCAACCAGGTCATCGTCGGGCTCAACATCGGCGCCGTCGCGGAAGCCCTGGTGCTGGCGAAACAGGCCGGCGCCGACCCTGCCAAGGTACGCGAGGCGCTGGGCGGCGGTTTCGCCGATTCCCGCATTCTCGAAGTGCACGGCCAGCGCATGATCGACGGCACGTTCCAACCCGGCGGCAAATGCACGACCCAGCGCAAGGACATGGATCAGGCCCTGGAACTGGCCCAGGAACTTGGCTTCGAAATGCCGGCGACGGCCTTGGGGCGTGACCTCTATGACAAACTGATCGAAGCCGGACACGGCGAACTCGACCACTCGGCCCTGATTAAGGCTATTGACCCCGACGCCTAGCGAAGAAGGATTTTTCCAATGTCTGAGCCGATCATCCTGGAAGTTTTTTCCGATTACGTCTGCCCCTGGTGCTATCTCGGTGATAACCGGGTGAAGCAACTCAAACAGAACTACGACATTACCGTTCAACTGGTGCATTTTCCGCTGCATCCGGAAACCCCGGCGGAAGGGCGGACACTGTTGGATTTATTCCAATGCGGGCCGGAAGAAATAACCGCCAAGAACACCCGCATGAAAGGCCTCATGGAGGCCGAAGGCCTTCCCTATAACGACCGCAGCCATACCTATAACAGCCGCCTGGCCCAGGAAACCGGCACCTGGGCCGAAACGCAGCCGGGCGGCGCCGCCATCCATGACAAATTTTACCAGGCCTATTTCGTCGATGGCCGCAACATCGGCGATGTGGACGTCATCATCGACGTCGTAAAATCGGTTGGCCTGGATGAACAAGAGGCCCACGCCGTGCTCGACGAGCGCCGCTTCAAGGACGCCATTGACGCCGACTGGGCGAAGTCGCACAGCTACGGGGTTACCGGCGTACCGACCTTTGTCTGCGACGGCCCCGGCGGCCCCCAGGGCCTGGTCGGCGCGCAGCCTTATGAAGGTTTGCAGCAGCTTATGGAAACGGTCGGCGCACACCCCAAGCCATAATAGGAGCGTGAGACGGTGAACAAGGCGCATTCCGCCCTGCAAACCCTGCAAGACCGCATCGAGACGGCCACCGGGACCGACCGCGCGCTGGACGCCGACATCGAACACATTCTGCTGGGGCCGTCCGAAGACGCGCCGAACTATACCGGGTCCGTCGAACGGTGCATGGATTTGCTGCATGCCGTTTTGCCGGATTGGCACTGGCACCTGGGCCGCGACGCTACGGGGATGATGCCGTTTGCGAGGCTTTCAAAGGGCAATATGACGGTGTCCGCCGACGGCACGACGGTTCCTCTGGTGCTACTGGCGGCAACGATCAAGGCGCTAAGGGAACAAGAACAACGACAAGGCACACCCCAGCGTTAGCCTCGCCCTTGTACGATATACGTCAGCGCACGATGTAGAAACCACAGAGACTGGTCAGGTAAATCGCCATGACCACCGCCGAATCGATGCCCATTCCGAAAACGCGGGGCCTTTTGCGAATCAACAGCCCAACGATGTAGACAAGCGTTACGGCGATGCCCGACAGCAGCGCCATCCTGGACGTGTCGTCGGCCCGGGCAAGGATTTCCCCTTCACGGTAGAGAAGATCGGCGGGCAGCAGGATGAACACCATCAGAAGATTGCTGCCGAAAATGTTGGAGATAGCCATGGTGTACGCGCCCATGCGCACGGCGGCAATGGTCGTGCTTAGTTCCGGCAAAGAGGTCGTAGCTGCCAGCAAGGTCACGCCGATGAAGCTGTTGCCCAGCGAACTTTGCAAGGCGATGGTTTCACACACCTCCACCAGCAACACGCCGCACACCAGAATAACCGCCGCCGCGCCGCACGATTGCATCGCCAAGGCGCGGGTTGAAAGGGCACGCAAGGAATCCAGGCGGACCTGCGGCACGTCCTCCGTGGCCTCGACCGAGTCCGCCGGCTGCCAAGCGTGGGCCTGGTCGTAGCGGTTGAGCACGTAAATGGACAGCAGATACAAACCCGCCAGAACCGTGGCACCCAGGCCGAGACCTGCAAACAGGGTGACTTCGCCCACCGAGACGAGCGCGAACAGGGCCATCAGCAGCAAGGCCAGTAACACGGCTTCCAGGATCGGGGTCAACCTGTGCGTCGACGAGGTCAGGGCCACGCGCAAAGCGACCATGTCGGCGACGGCGAGAATCGCGGTCTGCATCGGAATGCCCCCCAGCATGTTGTTGAGGGCGAGGGCGGCGTTTCCCTTCAGGGCCGCCGCCCCGGTGGTGACCAGTTCGGGCAGTTCCGTGATGCCGCCGAGGAACACCAGCCCCATGATGGCATGGCCGACGCCGGTGAACTCGCCAATGGCCACGGCAAGATAAGACAGGCGCGTTCCGGCGATCCAGATGGCGGAGGCGAACACCGAGAAGGCGACAATGTTGAAGGCAAGCGGAAGCTGGGGGAAGAGGTCCATGCCGGAATTATAACCGGGCCGCGCCCGAAAGACCCAGTTTTTGCGGAACGGTTCTGCAAGGATTTGACGGGCGGAGGCCAAAAGAAAAGGACCGCCCCCGAAGGAGCGGCCCTGATTTTTTTAGACGGTGTTCGGAAGAGGCTCTTCAGAAGCAAATTCGTCGTCGCGGATGATACCATCCGCTCGGGATTTGCTCTAGAAGCCGCCCATTCCGCCCATACCACCCATGCCGCCCATGTCGGGGGCGCCACTGGCCGACGCGGATTTATTTTCCGGCGCGTCGGCGACCATGGCTTCGGTCGTGATCAGCAGACCGGCCACGGAGGCTGCGTCCTGCAACGCTGTCCGCACGACCTTGGTCGGGTCGATAATACCGGCTTTCAGCATGTTGACGTATTCCCCGGTTTGGGCATTGAAGCCGAAGTTGATGTCCTTCTGCTCCATCAGCTTGCCGGCGATCACGGCGCCGTCGTGGCCCGCGTTTTCGGCGATCTGACGGACCGGCGACTGCAGGGCGCGACGAACGATGTCAACGCCGACGCGCTGGTCGTCGTTGACGCCCTCGACCTTGGCGAGCGCCTTGGTGGCGTACAGCAGAGCAGCTCCACCGCCCGCGACAACGCCTTCTTCGACCGCGGCGCGGGTGGCGTTGAGCGCGTCATCGACGCGATCACGGCGTTCCTTGACCTCGACCTCGGTCGCG